>NZ_CP030040.1:647857-971785 GCF_003260995.1 Acetobacterium sp. KB-1 | reverse complement strand
TTGCCCTATCACGAAATTCTTCTACAACAGCCGTTTTCATATCAGCTTGACGTGAGCCTGAAATGATACCATCATGTTTGTGCCGATCTTTCCATTCTGTATAAATGCGTCTAGATATTGCATCATTATTTGTACCATTCAAGAATACGATATCGTCAGAATATCCATGGTTTGACAAAAGATTTAGTAGGTATTCTTGAGTTCGTCGTGATTCTGTAAAAATAACAGCTTTGCGCTGACCTCCACGTTTTTCGGTTTCATCAAAACCTTTTTGTAGTGCAATCAGTAGATTATCACCTTTTGAATTATTAGTAATACTTTTAGCTAGTTCTGCAAATCCTCTCAGTTTGTCAAGCTCTTGAGAAACAGAGGCACGATCCTGTTCGAGGTCTGCGAGTAGAAGATTGTCGGATTCTTCTTGTTCCTCGACCAACTCATCAAAGGTATCATAATCATCCTTGAATTCAAGTTGGGTATCTAAACCTTTTAGGAGAGCTTCCAGGCGATCTATCAAGGAGTTCAAGGTGCCGGAAATAGCGAAAGAAGATGACGCAAGAAGTTTTCTTAATACTAGAGTTATCAGTGCTCGCTGTCCTTGAGGAAGAGCAAAGAGCCTTTCGGTCTGCAAATAGGAAGAAACTAGATTGTATAACTTTTCCTCATCGTCGGTCGGGGTATATTCCTGCAAAATAGCGATACGATTTGTGTAATTGACATACTCCGTTACTTGATTGCGCAGAGTACGCTTGCAAAACTGTCTCAAGCGAGTCCTTAAAGCGAGATTTCTAATCTCCTCATTAGAAACAGATACATACATATCTCTAAAGGTCCGAGCATCACCAAAAACATGTTCATCAATAATACTAACTAAGCCGTATAATTCCATCAGATTGTTTTGAAGAGGAGTAGCGGTGAGTAATAGTTTTCGTTTGCCAGAGAGGGCTCGTTTTAGGCGTTTACCCATGATATTACTCGATTTATAAACATTTCGGAGGCGATGTGCTTCATCAATAATAACGAGATCCCAAGAAGTTGCGTAAACTTCATTCTCTTTTAATGATGCAAAATTATAAGAGCAGATCACGACTTCATCCTTAATCTCGAAAGGGTTAAGTACACCTGACTTCTTTAGTTTATTAAATTTTGTGGATTCAAGTATAGTAGATTTTATATAAAATTTTTCATCGAGTTCGGCTCGCCATTGTGTGCGTAGTGATGCCGGAACAATTAGTAAAATGCGACGTTTGCGCTCCGACCAAAATTGTGCAAGGACCAAACCAGCTTCAATTGTTTTTCCCAAGCCAACCTCATCCGCCAAAAGAGATCCATTAGAAAGGGGCGATTTCAAAGCGAACAATGCCGCATCAACCTGATGAGGATTTAGGTCAACTTTTACGCCTGACATGGAAGAGGCAAGTCCGTCAATACCCGATTGCGGACGTTTCAGCATAATCTGTTCAGCAAAATAACGGGTTTGGTGTGGTGTATATCTCCCCATAAATTAATCTCCATTTCCTATAGCTTTTAATCATTGACTATTTCCATGATGTCAGCAATATCACAATTAAGTGCCTTACATATTTTTTCAATAATCTCTGTGTTCACATTTTCATTTTTACCGAGCTTTGTAATTGAGGCCGAACTAATACCTGCCATTTTCTGGAGATCTTTTTTTTTCAAGTCTTTGTCGATAAGAAGTTTCCATAATTTTTTGTAACTGATAGCCATATCGCTCACCTCATTCGGTTTAATAAATATTTTCATACGGTAAAAGCATAGCAGATAAAAAATGAAATAGCAAGAATAACACAAGCGATCACAGGAATAGGTGAAGGTTTCTCTTGATTTATTTTGATGAAAGTGATATTGTAACATCAATGGAGGATATTCTAATGATTTTTATCGGGGGAATACATGGTGTCGGAAAATCGTTCTTTTGTGAGCATGTTAGAACCGTACTTTTTATCGAAACTCATTCAGCAAGCGGACTGATCGCGAAACAAAAAATGTCTTCTTTCTCGAGTGATAAATTGATTCCTGACATTGATGATAATCAACAATACTTATTGACGGCTATAAATGACCTGAATTCATCAGGAAAACAATATCTTCTTGATGGCCACTTTTGCTTACTGAATGGGCGGGGTCGGGTAACACGCATTCCTGAAGAAACTTTCTATTTATTACGTCCAGAGGCAATCGTCCTACTTACTGAAAAGCCAGAAATAATTGCAGAGAGACGAAAGCAACGTGATGATAGAAGTTTTAATCTAAATGAATTAGAAAAATTTCAAGAAGAAGAAATCACCTTCGCATCTGAAATCGCTAAAACGCTTGAGATTCCTTTGCTGGTTTCCTCTGGTGTTGATGATTTAGATAGAACGGTTGACTTTTTGCGAGAGAATATAGGAAGGAAAAATGATGGCGGGTAAGTTTACGTTTAAAAAGTTCTCTGAATTAGATTTATGCGATCCATTTTTTGATACCCTCAAGGAAGACTATCCAGAGGATATGGTTAATATTGGTTTTGCAAAATGGTTCCAAAAGAAATCTGATGCTGGTTCAACTGCACTTGTGTTCGATGACGAGGAAGGTTTAGGCGCATTCGTTTGCCTCAAGGAAGAAAATGAATCAATTGAAATGATTGAAGAAGTTCTTCCTGCAAAGCCGAGAGTCAAAATCAGTACACTTCGTCTAGCCGAGCGATTCCGCGGACAACGTCTTGGCGAAGGTGCTATTGGGTTAGCTCTTTGGAAATGGCAACAATCTATGGTGGATGAAATTTATGTAACGGTGTTCGAAAAGCATGATTTGTTAATCATCCAGTTAGAACGTTTTGGTTTTAAATTGGCAGGACATAATCTGAATGATGAGTGTGTATATGTAAAAAGCAGAGATAAAGTAGATTATAGTGATCCGTATAAGTCATTTCCGTTTATTGATCCGGAGTTTCGAAATGCTGGCTATCTGATCGTCGAAGATGTTTATCATGACACTTTATTTCCTTACTCTGAATTGAAGAATACACTTCAAGAGCAAGTTGGCCTTGCTGTGGCGAATGGATTAACAAAAATTTATATTGGTTCTCCAACCAGTCGATTACCTTACCGTGTAGGTGAACCCATTCTTATTTATCGAAAATATACTGGTTCTGGACCAAAAGGATATAAATCTTGTGTTACTTCTTATGCCATTGTCTCTGATGTAATAGTCGTGAAGGAAAATTACCGTTTTAATATTAAATTAGAAGAATTACTAAACCGAATTAATAATAAATCAGTTTTTGATGAAAATGAAATTCGAGTTAAATATAATAATGAACGAAATCTAGTTGTAGTAGAGATGTTGTATTACGGCTTTTTTGGAGCCGGAAATAATGTTAATTGGATGTGGTTAAAGAATAATGGTCTTTGGCCAGACTCGTATCCAACAACCGCTCGGTTAACACCTGAGCAACTCGACGTTATACTAAGGGAGGGCGAAATCGATGTGTCAAATGTTATTATCAATTAATCCTGAGCATGTTCAAAACATTCTCAGTGGAAAAAAGCACTTTGAATTTAGAAAGGTACGATGTAAACCAGAGATTGATAAGATCATAATATATGCGACGGCTCCACACAAAATGGTAGTAGCCGAAGCCGAGATTGATGAAATTATCGAAGATGATAAAAATGAAGTTTGGAAACAGACCAAGGAGTTCTCTGGAATAACTTATAATTTTTTCCGTGCCTATTATAAAGGTAAAAAGAAAGCGGTCGCATATAAGCTTAAAAATGTAGAAGCTTATGATGAGCCCAGGAAGCTTTCGGACTATGGAATTAAATATGCTCCTCAGTCGTTTATATATTTAAAATCTTCAACTGAGTAGTTATCCGCATGGACCATTAAAAGAGAAATATTTACAGTCGCACTGATAAATCAGCTGCGACTGTTTTTAGCTTGACATAAGAATGATATTGTGATACGCTAATAAGCGTAGTAGCTAATATGCGAAATGCATTATTTTGAAAGGAGGGCTAAAGTATGGCTGGTGAATTCGGAAAATTCATTGATATAAAACGTCGAGGACGTGCGGCTGATGGTGGAGATATCCTATTGAAGGATATCGCAAAAGCGATGGAAATGACAGCAACATATCTCTCAGATATCATTAAAGGGAGACGGAATCCCCCCGAGATGAAATTACTTGAGAAGATTGCTAATGTACTTAATCTATCTCCAGAGGAAAGAGCAGAAATGTTTGATCTTGCTGGTCGGGAACGTAATGAAGCAGCTCCTGATCTGCCGAATTACATCATGGATGAGGAGATCCCACATGTAAGAGTTGCTTTAAGAAGAGCGAATGATAAGAAACTAGGAGACGATTTTTGGAAAAGAATTGTTGAAGAAATGGACGACAAGGAGTGAATCTATGCCTTCAAATGGAAATCTAAAAGATTATGTACCTCGTATAAGCAAGGCTGAATTTGATCAAGAGGCCACGAAATTCCTGTCAACTTACTATCCAGAAGCGCTCGTGATACCGATGGCGGTACCGATTGAAGAGATTGCAAAAAAGAAGCTGGGACTTACAGTCGTTGAAAGACGTCTCACTGAAGATTTCAGTATATTGGGACAGATGTGCTTCACTGGAGGATTGGCTGAAATCTATGAACGTGATAACGATGAATATAGAGAAGTAAGAGTTAAGCCGGGGACAATGATTATTGACCCAGATACTCTTACACTTCGTAATCTTGGCAGCAAACGAAATACCGTTGCCCATGAATGTGTTCATTGGGTCAAACATAGGAATTATCACATTTTAGCGAGTGTTATTGAAGGAAACACCGCTGTTGCCTTTCGATGTCCGGTTGACATTAAGAACGATGATTACAGTGCTGAATGGACCGATGAAGATTGGATGGAATGGCAAGCAAATGGAATTGCGCCACGTATACTTATGCCTAAAGATATGGTAGAAATCGTATTCGACAGAAAACTGGCAGAGAGTAATGAAAATCCTTTTATTGCAGCAAATCTCTTATCGCCTAGACGTTGGATTATAGAGCAGATCGCTGATTTCTTTCAGGTCTCAAAACAATCTACTGAAATAAGACTAATTGAATTGGGGCATTTACTACAATAGGAAATGCTTCAATTATAAACACAAATTTTAAGCAATTAAACTTCGCATATAAGCGGAGTAGCTATATTGCGATAAGGAGGAATGCCTATGAAGAAAATGAAATGTCCTAACTGTGGCCGCAGAGCCTTCGATATATCTAATATCCCTAAAGAAAATGTTGAAGTGACTCTTAAATGTCCACATTGCAGAAAATTTGTTACAGTTCCCTGTAACGTAAAATCAGAACTCAAAGTATCCTAGTTGTTGCTATGAGATTAGATAAGGAGGTGATTATCGTGGCTAAGCGTAATAGTAAGCAAACATCCTCCTCAGTTGCGCGCAAAGCGTCTTCTCTTTTAAGAGATGGTAGAACCAGTTCAAAGACCAAATTAGTGGCTGGGAGTGCATTATCACAGACAAGACCGTCATCGAAAAAAAAAATAAGTCAATAAATTCATACCGAGCAACGGAGTCAATATGAGCTACCAAATAGCCGGATGATTTACGAAACGAAAGTTTTGTAGTCATCCGGCTTTTTATTTTGCCCAAAACTGCTAAGATTCATGGAAAATATGCAACTTCATTTATAAACCCCGTTTCAATGTTCATCGCCTGATCAGCGGTGCCCAGAGCAGCGAAACGGACACAAAATTACAGTCAACCCACTGGGAGCGGTTGGCCATTTAAGAAGTGAGGATTCATTCTTATGGCCAATTATTATGGGAAGTCCTGCGTGGATTCTCACTTCGATTTTCAGATCGAAGGAGGATCATCACAATGGACAAAAGTGAAAATCTACAGACAAACAACGACAGTAAACAGTATTACATCCCAATGGAAGTAACAGCAGAAACCATTAAAGATTTCGGCATTAACCCATCGGATGTGGTTTGGACGAAAATTGGGAACAAACGCAAGAAGGTGATTATGATTTCCGTAACTAAGGAGCAGTATTACGAGTATATGCGTCCGATTTGGCGCGAGGATAAGCGTGAACAGCGTCAGGAGCCAATGCCTTCACTGGATAAAATGTACGAGGAAACTGAGTACGAAACCGCTGATACCTATGACCTTGAAGCAAATGTTATGAAGCAGGTCATGATTGATGAGCTGCATAAGGCGCTCGATGAATTGGAAGAAATTGATCGAACCATTATGGAAATGTACAGTCATGACCATAGTGAAGCGGAAATTGGACAAGCTATTGGTATGAGCCAAAAAGGTGTCAATAAGCGTAAGAACAATCGCAGCCGATACAATTTGGAATCGCCGCCGCCAGCGGCGCACATCTCATACAAACCGGAGATGGTGGGACAACAATTCGGTTGGGTGAAGATTATTTCATCCGAGAAACGTTGGAACAAAAAAATGAATCATTGTTATGTGCTGACCCAGTGTACAGGGTGCGGAAGCATTCAGTGGCAGCTGTATTCCAGTTTAAAAAGCGGGAAATCGAGAGGTTGTCAAAGTTGTTCTCAACCAAGGCAGATTCCGCTCTGGTTGGATCGAAGACTTGCGGCAGCAAAACAACGTTGCGAAAATCCAAACGATGGAGGTTATCACAATTACGGTGCGAGAGGAATAAAATTTGCTTTTACAAGTGTTACCGAAGCTGGTCTTTATTTAATAAAAACATTTGGCTTACCACCAAAAGAGTTGGAAATCGATCGGATAAACAACAATCTGGATTATGCACCTGGCAATCTCCGTTTTGTAACACATTTAGAGAACAACAGAAACAAAAGATGTACGGTTCTCAGTCATTTTTCTCAGGAATATTGGCCTTACGTAAGAAATGTGGTTGTCCGAAAATTATCTGTGGGATTAAGCAGGGACGAAATAATTCAGGATGCCGAAACAGCAGTATTCGAAAAAAGGAAAAATTGGAAATTAATCAGTGCAAGGCTCGACTTTATGACATACGAAATGCCGGACCACATCACCGTTTTACCGTATCGGGAAAACTCGTCCACAACTGTGGGTATGGCGGATCAGTCGGAGCGCTAAAGGCAATGGGAGCTCTAGAATCCGGTATGCAGGAGGATGAGTTAAAGCCACTGGTTGATGCCTGGCGTCAGGCTAATCCAAATATCGTTCGTTTCTGGTGGGCCGTGGATCGAGTTGTAAAAGAATGTATCAAACAAAAAACGACATCAGAAACTCACGGTATTTACTTTTCTTATCAAAGTGGCTTTCTATTTATCACCCTTCCTTCTGGCAGAAAACTGGCTTATGTAAAGCCTCGAATTGGGGAGAACCGCTTTGGTGGCGAGTCTGTTTCCTATGAAGGGGTGGGCGGCACAAAGAAATGGGAGCGGATTGAAAGCTATGGTCCGAAATTTGTTGAAAATATCGTTCAGGCAATTAGCCGAGACATTTTATGCTTTGCTATGGAGACATTAAAGAGCTGCTTCATTGTAGCTCATGTCCATGATGAAATAATTATTGAGGCGGATATGCGCATGTCACTTTCTGCTGTTTGCGAGCAAATGGCAAGAACACCACCCTGGGCAAAAGGCTTGTTACTGCGAGCCGATGGTTACGAATGTCAGTTTTATCAAAAAGATTAACTTTTAAAACCTCCCTAGGCTAATAGGTGGAGATTAATTCTCTCTGAAAAATTGGGATGTAACGAATCACAAATATGTGATCCGTAAAGATAGCAAAAGAAATATGGTCATCAGCTGATGAAGCACTTGGCCAAAATTTGATTTCATAAATTTTTTTCAAAAAGATTAGAAAAATGGTTCTTAAAACATTGGGTTTTGTCCTTTGACTATTAGAGGGCAAAACCCTACTTTTATGAACGGAGGTATTTCAATGAAAGAATTGATACCTAAAGATGAATACGGAATTTTTGCTGACAAATCACCCACCAAAATGATTGCGCCTAAACAATGGATATACATCATTGAAAAAGAGCAGAACCGCGTGAAGGTTGGTGTGTCGGTAATGCCAGAGGAACGAATAAAAGTTTTGGAGAGAGCTGGAGGCTTTAAAATTTTGAGGAAGCGGCTGTTGGGGCCATTTCAAAATAGTTATCAAGTGGAGTGTGAAGTGCATAGAAGAATGCGTTGTGAAAAAATAATTTCCGAATGGTTTTCAATACCATTTGAAACTGCAGTAGTTGTTGCAGAGGAGGTTGCAGAAAGCAGAGGAGATATTAATTCAAAGCAACAAAGCGAATCCCCAGATATGGCAGAACTAATTTCTTGTTTCTGCCCCCAGTACACTGAATTATTCGAGTTTTATGAAGCTCTTAATGATGCAGATATTGCTATTTATAAAGACGAGAACGGGAAGATCTGGTTTGAATCAGAAGATTTTGGTATGTTCACAGCAGAATTTTTAAATGCATTTATGAAGATTAACAAAACCAGATTAGAGGAGGACAAATAAAATGTTTTATGTGAAAGAACAGTTAAACGATGCGATAGAGGTTTCCATTGAAATAAATGATGAGAATGTTTTCTGTCGCTGCCCGCACTGTGGCTCGGAGGTCCAGGTCGACTTGGCCAATGTGTTTGCCGATGGGGAGATTGACCTTTTTGGTACATCCGTACTTTGTGACAACTGCAGCAAAGAATGGAAGAGAGGAAGGGCTTGTGGGTGTGAGCATGTATAGCCGCGAAGGCAATCCTGATCCGACTATTTACGGTGGTTTAACCAGTCTTGAAAAACCATCAAGAGCGTACAGACAGATGGTGTATGTATGCTCCCCTTTTTCTGGGGATGTTGCCCGGAACATTGAAAATGCACGAAAGTACAGCCGGTTCGTTGTAGAGCAGGGATGTATACCAATTACACCGCATTTGCTGTTTCCGCAGTTTCTTAATGATAATGACTTGACGGAGCGAGAACTGGGCCTGCATTTTGGGAATGTGCTGATGGACCATTGCAGTGAGGTGTGGGTGTTCGGAGAAATCATATCAGACGGAATGGATTCTGAAATAAAAAGAGCCCGAAGAAAAAATATCAAACTGCGTTATTTTAGCAGTGATTTGAAGGAGGTAATCAATCATGCGTGATTTAAATATTGCATATGGAAACAGCAGGAGAGCGAAGTTCTGGTCGAACAAGACCATAAAATTTGATGAATTGTGTGACAGGCTGCGCAGTCCGATTTATACATCGGAAACGGCAGAGGAATATCCGAAACTCCCCAAGGGTCAGCGTGATGATATTAAGGACAAGGGCGGTTTTGTGGCGGGTCATTTGAGCGGCAACCGCAGACAGGCAAACAAGGTGGCGTGCCGTTCAATGCTGGTCTATGATCTTGACAGCATTGAAGTCGCTTTTTTAAGGGACATTAGCAGTAAGGTGCATAACAAGGGCTGCTATTACACCACCCACAGTCATAGGGCAGATAATCCGAGAGCGAGAATGATTATTCCAGTTAGCCGTGATATGACACCCGATGAGTTCAATGCAGCGGCGAGATATTATGCCCAGGATAATGGGTTCATTACCATGCTTGACCCATGCTCATTCTCCCCACATCAGCTGATGTATTGGCCAACCAGTCCTTCCAATGGAGAGTACCTGTTTGGTGAGATGGATGGTGATTGGCTTAACCCCGATGATATTTTTGCAAAACACCCCAATTGGAGGGACTGTTCTCTGCTGCCCACGACACCAAAAGAAAGCAAGGCAACTGACCACAATGTGAAACAGCAGAAAGATCCGCTCGAAAAGGACGGTGTGGTTGGAGCAGTATGTCGATGCTATACGGTACAGGAGGTCATGGAGAATTATCTTTCAGATGTTTATACTCCAACAGCAGATGGATCAGGAAGATATGATTATATTCCCGGAGAAGGTTCTGCAGGCGTTGTCATCTATGAAGATAAGTTTGCATACAGCCACCATGCAACAGATCCGGCGGGAGGGAAGCTTTGTAATGCATTTGATTTAATTCGAGTTCATCAATTCGGTGATTTGGATGATAAAAAATCCTATACCGAAGCTGTAAAATTTTGGCTATGTAAGGACAGAATTAATGAGCAGCTTTTAAAGGAAAAGCAGGTAAAAGCAAGTCAGGAGTTTGAGGACTGGACGAAAGGACTTCAGCGTGAAAAGAATGGTAATCTCTGCAATACTCTTCAAAATCTGACTTTAATTCTTAAAAATGATGATAATCTTCGCGCCATTGTATTTAATCAGCAACTTGATGGGATGGAAATTAAAGGTGAGGTACCATGGAAGCATCCATCAAAATACTGGAGAGATGCAGATGATGCTCAGTTAATCAGCTACATTGATACAAACTACGGTACATTCTCGGATAGAAATTATAAGATCGCAGTAACAAAGGTAACGGACGACCGTTCCTACCATCCTATTCGAGAGTTTCTGAGTGCACTCCCTGATTGGGACGGTGAACAACGAGTAGACACTATATTAATTGATTATCTCGGTGCTGTTGACAACAAATATGTACGTGCTGTTACTAGAAAATCCTTTTGTGGAGCAGTCAAAAGAGTTTTGGATCCCGGATGCAAGTTTGACAGTATGATCGTATTGAATGGTCCGCAGGGCATTGGAAAAAGCACATTGATTTCGCTGCTAGGCGGTGAGTGGTTTTCTGACTCATTAAGTCTCAATGACACAAAAGATAAAACAGCAGCAGAAAAACTGCAAGGATATTGGATATTGGAAATTGGAGAGCTGGCTGGACTTCGCAAAGCAGAAGTAGAAACACTGCGCTCATTTATCTCTAGGCAAAATGATATTTACAGGGCAGCGTTTGGTAAGAGAGCAACACCACATCCGCGGCAGTGTATTTTTATTGGAACGACGAACGCTGAGTCCGGGTATCTTCGCGATACTACGGGAAATAGACGATTTTGGCCAGTTAAGACGCCTGGCAGTGGGAAAAAACATTCATGGGAATTGACTGTATATGATGTACAGCAAATCTGGGCAGAGGTTTTGAAAATGGTCGAAGCTGGTGAAAAACTTTACCTGACACCGGAGGAAGAGAGAATGGCAAAAGATGAGCAGCGAGCAGCTCTGGAGTCAGATGAACGTGAGGGATTGGTGCGGGAATATCTTGATACATTACTCACAGATAGCTGGGATGATATGGATTTATTTGAACGCAGGAATTTCTTAAGTGGGAATGAACTGGGTGAAATCGGTAAAAGAGGCACGGTACAGAGAAATCAGGTCAGCAGTATGGAAATCTGGTGTGAGTGTTTTGGTAAAGAAAGAGCCAATATTGGACGTGCAGATTCTAATGCCATTGCTGCAATTCTAATCAAGCTTGGTTGGGAGCGTATGCCGAATAAAACCAGGTTGCCAATGTATGGACCACAATATATTTTTGTTCCTAAATGTGTTCCTGGCGATGTTCCCCAAAAACTGTAATTTTCGGAACTGTTCCTCATCTTTTCTTCTGTTCCGAAAAAGGCAGACAGGAACAGATTGAGGAACACCTCAGGGGCGCGGGCGGTAGCCAATTTTACTGCTTTTGTGCCTGTGTTCTTAATAATTATATTAAATATGAAATTGTAGTAATAGAGAGTATATAGCAAAAAATCCCGCGTATTCGCGCGTATAGGGATTTTTGAGTACCTGGAACAGGAGTAAAAATGCGAGAAAAAACGATTGAACAAAAACTTGTAAAGGCGGTTAAAAAGAATGATGGGATTTGCCCCAAGTTGACTTCACCAGGTTTCGATGGTATGCCAGACCGTTTGGTGCTTCTTCCTTTTGGAAGGATTGCCTTTGTAGAGGTAAAAGCATCTGGAGAAAAGCCACGACCATTGCAGCTGGCAAGGCATGGTATGTTACAGCAACTCGGCTTTCGAGTGTATGTGTTGGATGATGAGAAACAGATTGGAGAAATGCTTGATGAGATTGGAGGTGATGCCGAATGAAGTTCATACCACATGATTACCAGAATTACGTAGTCGATTATATTAAGAGCCGTAAGATTTCTGCTGTCCTCCTTGATATGGGCTTGGGTTGAGGTAAGACAGTGATTACCCTTACTGCTATAAATGATTTACTGTTTGACAGCTTTGAGGTTCATAAAATTTTGATTATAGGACCACTTAGAATAGCAAAAATCCAGTGGGGTTCTGAAATCAAAAAATGGGAACACTTGCATATGCTGAAATATTCCGTAGCAGTTGGAACGGAAGCTGAAAGATTGGCAGCTCTCAGAGCACAGGCAGATATTTATATTATCAACCGGGAAAATGTACAATGGCTGATTGAAAAAAGTGGTCTTTCCTTTGATTTTGATATGGTGGTTGTGGACGAGCTTTCGTCTTTTAAAAACCATCAATCCAAGCGGTTTAAGTCTTTGATGAAAGCTAGACCAAAGGTGAAACGAATAGTGGGTCTGACAGGAACCCCAAGCAGTAATGGGCTAATGGATTTATTTGCAGAGTTTAAACTGTTAGATATGGGTGTTCGGCTTGGCAGATTTATTGGCCAGTACCGAACTGCCTATTTCTCACCGGATAAGCGAAATGGTCAAATTATTTACAGCTACAAGCCACTGCCGAATGCCGAACAGCAGATATATGAAAAAATCTCTGACATTACCATTTCCATGAAATCCAATGACTATCTTCAAATGCCTGAACTGATCAGTACGCAGACAGAGGTTGTACTGTCTAAAGAAGAATCGAAAAAATATGAGGAACTAAAAAAAGATCTCGTATTGCAACTGCCGGATGGAGAAATAACCGCAGCCAATGCCGCTTCGCTTACAGGAAAGCTTTTACAGATGGCTAATGGCGCGGTTTATGGAGATGATGATCGCATTTTAGAGATACATCAGAGAAAGCTGGATGCATTGGAAGATTTGATTGAGTCTGCCAATGAGAAGCCCTTGTTGGTGGCCTATTGGTACAAACATGATAAAAGTCGAATTCTTAAACGATTTAATGCCAGATGCATTGATTCGTCACAGGATATAGCAGATTGGAATGCTGGGAAAATACCAGTGGCACTGATTCACCCGGCATCTGCCGGTCACGGATTAAATCTTCAGGAGGGTGGGTCGACGATTGTCTGGTTTGGATTAACCTGGTCGCTTGAGCTATACCAGCAGCTCAATGCAAGACTTTGGCGGCAAGGACAAAAGAATACCGTGGTGATTCAACACATTATAACAAAAGGGACCCACGATGAAGATGTCATAAAAGCTTTAAAAAACAAGGATATTCAACAATCATCGTTGATTGAAGCGGTGAAAGCCAGAATTGGATTTGATAGATTGGAGGTACAAACTCATGTATGTCGCCCAGAAAAACGTTCAACCTGCTAATGAAGAAGAAATATATCGGGAACTTGGCAATGGCATTATTCTACAAGCGGTTAGAGATTATCGCAAAGCATTGAAGAAATTGACAAAATTCCCAGAGGATGAAGTCTCAAAGTATACCAAACGAGAGGTGGAGAGATTTTTTAGGAGTAGCTTATATTCAGCTATTACAGATATTCCACCTGAGATGCTGATTAAAAAACTCAATGAGGAGGTCAACGATTATGAATGAGGTAATGACGGCAAAAGAATACTTGGGACAGTCTTATCGCTTAGATGAGCGTATCAATAGTAAAATTGAACAGGTTGATACACTCCACTCGCTTGCCTGCAAAGCGACCAGTACGATCAGCGATATGCCTGGCAGTCCTTCGAGAAAAACACACCGGATGGAGGATATTGTTATTAAGATCATTGATCTTGAAAATGAGATCAACGCCGATATCGATTTACTCGTGGCATACAAAAAAGAAGTTCCACAGGTAATTGAAAGTGTCAGCAACATGGATGAACAAATGGTTTTGCATTATCGTTATGTTCACAACTTTACTTGGGCTAAAATCGGGGAAGTCATGGGTGTTAATGAGCGTACCATCCGTCGATGGCATGATTTGGCAATAGATCATATAAAAATACCAAAAAAAATTACAAAAATTTAAAATGTGCCGTGGATATCAGTGGATGTCCACGGGGGTAATGTGTTATTATTATACTAGAGAAAATATATCAAAATAAGCAAAGTCTTGTTGGAACAATCCAGCAGGACTTTTTTATTGAAAAAAATGAGGTGATGATCATACCAAGAAAACCAAAGCGCCCTTGCAGTCATCCTGGTTGTGGTGAATTAACGGACGGACGATTTTGTGAGAAGCATCAAAAATTGTATGACCAACAATACAATAAGTACGACCGCGATCCAGAAACACGGAAACGCTACGGCTGGGCCTGGAAGAAAATCAGAAACAAATACATTAAAAACAATCCGCTCTGTGAGCAGTGTATAAAAGAAGGACGGCTAACCCCGGCACAAGAAGTTCATCACATCAAGCCCCTGTCAAAAGGTGGTACCCACGATGAGAAGAATCTTATGTCCCTATGTAGCAGTTGTCACTCAACCATAACCGCCAGAGAAGGCGGCCGATGGGGGGTGCAAAATCGCTAAAACGTGTTGCAAATGCAACGGGCAGGGGGGCACGCGCGAAAAAAACGGAAATCAAAGGGGGTATTAACCCCTGAAAGAAAAAGGCAGGTGAAAATGATGGCAAAGGACGGGACAAACCGCGGCGGAGCTCGAATTGGGGCCGGGCGGAAATCAAAGGCTCTTACAGAAAAAATAAGCGATGGCAGGCTGGATGGCGCAATGGTGCTACCCGAGCCTGCCTCTTTTATTGGAGCCGATGTTCCGCCGGTGAAAGAATACCTGAAAGCGACCCAGAAAAATGGTAAAAACCTGTGTGCAGAAGAAATCTTCAACGAAATCTATCTATGGCTGAAAGAACGGGAATGTGATCAACTGGTTAGCAGGCATCTGATTGAGCAGTACGCCATGAGCGTTTCCCGCTGGATCCAGTGTGAAGAATGTATTTCTGAATATGGATTTCTAGCCAAGCACCCTACAACTGGTAATGCCATTGCCAGTCCCTACGTTTCCATGTCCCAGCAGTATTTAAAGCAGTCCAATCAGATCTGGTATCAGATACA
This sequence comes from Acetobacterium sp. KB-1, assembly GCF_003260995.1. NCBI lineage: Bacteria > Bacillati > Bacillota > Clostridia > Eubacteriales > Eubacteriaceae > Acetobacterium > Acetobacterium sp. KB-1. Next base: position 956,693 of record NZ_CP030040.1, on the reverse strand, counting down.
CCAGGTCGTAAAAGAAAATTGCTCCGTTGCCTACAGCGGTGGAACTCCCCATGATGATATGATGGAGCGCCTACTGTCAGGCCGGAAATAAAAAGGTGGTGATCCAATGAAAAAAACAATAACTGAAATGCAAATGGTAGAAACCAATAAACTGGTCCCTTACGTGAATAATGCTCGGACGCATTCAACTGAACAAATTAATAAGCTTCGTTCCTCTCTCCGGGAGTTTGGATTTATTAATCCAGTTATCATTGATAGCAATCACGGGATAATTGCCGGACACGGCAGAGTGATGGCTGCTCAGGAAGAAGGTATTACTGAAGTACCCTGCGTACGCGTTGATCATCTGACTGAAGCTCAGAAGAAAGCCTACATCATTGCTGACAACCGATTTGCTCAGGACGCTGGCTGGGATGAAGAACTTTTAAGAATTGGAATTGAATCTTTGCAGGGGGCCGATTTCGATGTATCCCTTACCGGTTTTGAGGAAGATGAAATTGCGGATTTGTTCAAAAGCGAAAATGATGAAGAAATTCAGGAGGATGATTTTGATGTTGATGAAGCGCTGGATGGACAAAGTTTTGTAGAACCCGGCGATGTCTGGTTGTTGGGTCGTCACCGCCTTTTATGTGGAGATTCAACAAAGTATGAGGATGTAGCTACACTTATGGATGGTAAAAAAGCAAATCTGTGTATTACCGATCCACCATACAACTGCAGTTACCAGGGCGGGACCGGGATGAAAATTATGAATGACAGCTGGTCCGACAGCGAAAAGTTTTATCAATTTCTTTTAGACGCACTTACAAATGCATATCAACATCTTGCTGATGGGTCCCCGATTTATATTTTTCACTCGGATGCCGAAAAAGTTAACTTCTTTAATGCCACAGTCAATGCTGGCTTTCACTATTCGACAACCTGTATCTGGGTCAAAAATGCGCTGGTGATTGGTCGGATGGATTTTCAGATGCGCCATGAACCAGTTATTTACGCATTCAAAGATACATCAAAACACAAATTTTATGGCGACCGTAAACAGACAACCGTATGGGAATTTGACAAACCGACAAAATCAAAACTACATCCGACGACGAAACCGCTTCCTCTGATTGGTTATCCAATGGGACTTTCATCCCAAGAAAACGGAATCGTGCTGGACTTATTTGGTGGAAGCGGTTCAACCCTAATCGCAGCTGAACAGATGAACCGAACAGGGTATTTGATGGAGATGGATCCCAAATATGCCTCGGTAATTGTCAAACGATATGCAGCACTAAAAGGGAATACTGATGATATCAAAGTCATCAGAAATGGAAAGACCCTTGATTGCTCTGCGCTTTATAATCAAGATTCAGAAGAGTTTTCTTTTCAAGACGGAACCGTTAATGATATTCAGAAAGGCAAAAAAAATAAGGATTAATGTGAAATATAGCTTGCTATTATAGACCTTTTCAGTGATATATAGACACAACAAAAACTACACTAAGGAGAATGATCATGAAAAAAGGTACATTATTAATGACTGGAGATGGAAAGAAAACTTATCAGATTATTGGACTCTGGGGTAAAGATTTAGTTTTAGCCGAAACAAGTGGAGCCAGTGACCAGGTATTAATTTACGGACCTGACGAACTGCAAGACCTCATCGAAGAAAAAAGATTTCAAATTCTTTCAAAAGCCCCTCAAAACGGTGAACGATCATGACCAGAAGATTCCAGTTAATCGATAGTGATCGTAAAGCGCTAATCGCTGCTATTGGAGAAATCCTTGAGACAAAACCTATCTATCTAGGAACACCAAGCTTCTCGTACACTATTGGCGATTTTGAAGTTGACAAACAGGGAGGATTAATTATTTCTGAAAGTATTGAAAAGTCTGCAAGTGAGAGTTTACTAGAAAGCTTACAATCAAAGGGATTTACTTTTGAAACTCCAGAAACTCCGGATGAAGAAGATGACGAACTCATCATTGAAATTCCAAAAGAAGGATTTACGGATGAAGCGATTCATAACCTTGAAAACCTGATTATTAGTAAATGCCATTTGATTAAAAAAGCCCTTGGCGGCGATTCATTACACCTCGAAAAAACACCGGATACCCTTCGATTCCCTTGGTTCTCAGCAAATGCTGAACCCGATGCCATCAAAGCTTACACACAATTTATTGCAGCCATTTGTGATATGGCCAAGAATCAAAAGCGCATTTCAGCAACCGTCAAAACAGTTGAAAATGAAAAATATGCTTTTCGTTGTTTCCTGCTGCGGCTTGGCTTTATTGGGGATGAGTATAAAACAACCCGGAAGATTTTACTTTCAAACTTATCTGGCAGTTCTGCTTTTAAACACGGTACTAAAAAAGACGACATCTGATTCTACGCTATTTTGTGTATATAACTTGCTATTAGTGTGACATAGAGCTAATATGTACACAATAAAAAAAGGGGCCAACGCCATGCAGGAACAAAAAATTAGCAAGAAAGATTACGAAGCGCTTTTGGAAATTGCCAAGGAAGCATTTTACAGTATTGAACAAAGAGGAGACCTTGAAACAAGGCACAGCGATCATGAAGATTTCCTGGACATTTCAGTTTGGGGTCTTAAAGAAGTTTTGATTCAGGCCTTTGAATACGGTAAGAAAATGAATTAAAAGCTTTTGAAAAGGGCGATAAAGGGCCTTTTTCTCGTACAGATTTATAAACAGAATACAAAATTTTTACTGCAGCTCATGATGAGGTGCTTTTTTGTTGCCCATTTTTTGCGGCCAACGAGGAAAGGAAAGAACGATGTTTTTAAAAATTGGAAGTATGGGCAGTGAAGTTGCCCAATTACAACGGGATTTAAACTTCTGCGCCTATGATGCCGGAGAAGTTGATGGCGACTTTGGGAGTCTAACCCAAAAGGCGGTGCTGGCCCTTCAGGCCTACCATGGTCTGGCACAGGATGGCATCTATGGCGATCAGTCTGATACTGCTCTAATGAGTGAAATTAAATCGATCCAGGAAGCGCTGAACAAAAATGGTTATCCGGTAGCCGTTGATGGTGCAATCGGAAATGAAACATTAGTTGCGATGTCAGCATTTCAAAAGGACAAAGGTTTGATCGTTGATTGTATTGTCGGCAATGAAACCCTTAAAGCTTTAGGATTGGAAGGTATCGCGTATCAAAATCAAATACCTGCTGCCGCGCCTATATCAAATCCCAATCCAGTTGCTAATGGGAACGGCAAAATTGTGTGTATCAATCCTGGCCATGGTGGATCAGACCCGGGAGCCTGTGGTGATCTGCAGGAGAAAGATATGAACCTGGTTGTCAGCTTGCGATTAGGCCAACTCCTTCAAGAGCGTGGTTTCAAGGTTGTTTATACCCGAACCGATGATCGATGGATGGCTTTAAGTGATCGACCTGTCATTGCCAATCAAAACAATGCGGATATTTTTGTCAGCATTCATCACAATGGCGCATCTGATTTCAATGCCAGCGGAACACTGGTCATTTGTTATCCCGGCAGTACAGAAGGTTTAAAACTTTCCCAGCTGGTGTTGAATGGAATGTGTAACCAGATGGGATTATCCAATCGGGGAATCGTTCAAAGGGATGATTCCGATGTCACGTATTCTAATATGCCAGCAGTTATCACAGAAGCTATGTTTGCCACCGCACCAATTGACTGTCATTTCTTCAATAATGGCGGTGCAGAACTGGAAGCCCATGGCATACTGGAGGGAATTTTAGCTTATTTCAACTGATAAAAATCTTATTCTGAGGAAAGGAGTTAAGTTTTATGCGGCCACTGGAAATCTATCAGGAAAGCCCATTTAAAAAATCAACATCGATTTATGATCAAAGCCGCGCTGATTTGGCGGTTTCTTTTATCAACTGCTTAAAGCACACCAAAGGTCAATGGCATGGTCAGTCCTTTGAACTGATCGATTGGCAGGAACAGATCATTCGGGATGTCTTTGGCATGATTAAACCCAATCAGGCCAGGCAGTTTAATACCGCTTATATCGAGATAGCCAAAAAACAAGGCAAATCTGAGCTTGCTGCCGCTGTCGCACTATTATTAACTTGCGGTGATTTTGAACATGGTGGTGAAATTTACGGCTGTGCTTCTGACAGACAGCAGGCTTCCATCGTTTTTGATGTAGCCGTTGATATGGTGGAACAGTGTCCGGCGCTCAAATCGCGGATCAAACCAGTTCTTTCTCAAAAGAGACTTATTTATAAACCACTTGGCAGTTTCTACCAGGTATTGTCTGCTGAGGCGTATACAAAACACGGACTAAATGTGCATGGTGTTGTATTTGATGAGTTGCATGCGCAGCCAAACCGAAATCTTTATGATGTTATGCTGCATGGTTCCGGGGATGCCAGAAAACAACCCTTGTATTTTTTAATAACCACTGCTGGAACAGATCGCCATTCGATTTGTTGGGAAGTGCATCAGAAGGCTGAAGATATTTTAGCGGGAAGAAAGATTGATCCAACCTTTTATCCAGTTATTTATGGTGCTGGTGAAAATGAGGATTGGACGGATCCAAAAGTTTGGGAGAAGGCTAATCCTTCAATGGGGATTACGGTTGATATTGAGAAAATTCAGATTGCCTGTGATAATGCCAAAGCTAATCCTGCTGAAGAAAACCTCTTTCGACAGCTTCGTCTTAATCAATGGGTCAAACAATCTGTCAGGTGGATGCCCATGGAAAAATGGGATTTGTGCGATGAAGAAATTGATCCGGATGTACTAATCGGTCGAGAATGTTATGGTGGCTTAGATCTTTCCAGCTCCATTGATATCACGGCTTTTGTTTTGGTTTTTCCACCCAAATACGATGGTGAAAAGTATGTCATTATGCCTTTCTTTTGGATACCGGAAGAAAATATTGAACAGCGAGTCAGACGGGATCATGTGCCTTATGATGTGTGGGAAAAGCAGGGCCATATCCAGACCACTGAAGGAAACGTGGTTCATTACGGTTTTATCGAAAACTTTATCGAAGAATTGGGAACCAAGTATAACATCAGAGAAATCGCATTTGATCGTTGGGGTGCAGTTCAGATGGTGCAAAATTTAGAAGGTTTAGGATTTACAGTCGTTCCCTTCGGACAGGGTTTCAAAGATATGTCACCTCCAACCAAAGAGTTGATGAAACTTACCTTGGAGGAGAACATTTCCCATGGGGGGCATCCAGTCTTGAGGTGGATGATGGATAATATTTTTGTAAGAACTGATCCAGCTGGAAACATCAAACCGGATAAAGAAAAGTCCACCGAACGAATTGATGGTGCAGTAGCAACGATTATGGCACTGGATCGGGCAATAAGAAATGGTGGAGTTACTTGTGGAAGTGTTTATGATGAGCGAGGGATTCTAATACTGTAATATTAATTAAAACGGTTGATAGTTTTGCTGCAATAATCACGATAAGCGGTATTTACATTTACGACTATACGAGCATATGATAAAATTAAAAGAAATTTCTATTTCTAAATTTTAGGAGAAGTGATGAAGGATAAATTAATAGAGGCCGTAATTAATAACAAGAATCATATTCCTTATATCAATTTGACAGAAGATAATAAATACAGAGGTTGGACATCTGATTTCAGAATTTCAATAAACGCTGAAAAAAATATGTTTCTTGATTTGTCTAAGGAAAACGATCTCTTTCTGTTGTTTATTCTTGCATCATTTTGGTCAAGATCAACCAATTGGGAGAATGCTGCTTTTTTTACAACTTATCTAAAAGCAAATAAACTCGATATTCCAAACATCTGGAAAGATAAAGAACTTGTTTTGTATGAAACAACTCACTGTAAAGAAAACGCAAAAAAAACGATACAATCTTGTACAGGCGTTGTTCCAAGAAAAAAGGTGTCTTTTAGATCAGATATTTTTGCAAGCATTGAAGTGATAGTTGAACACTGGGATGAAATAATATTAAATTTGGAAGGAGCTAATCGAAAAAATAATTATTTACCGTTCATTATGTATATCAGTGAAATAAAAGGGCTAGGATATGGTGAAAAAAGAATGAAAATAAAAGTACCGCTAATTTTGAGAGAATTAAGATGTCAAAATATTTTTTTAAATATACCTGGCGAATATTGTTGTGTTCCAGATAAAAGAGTAGTTGTTACTGCCAAAGAAATAGGTTTTTATTTACCAGTAATTAATTCAACCAAAAGCATTCTGAAAGCATCGAAACTTATCTATGAAAATTTTGGAGATTTATACGATATACCATTATTTGCATATGAAGATATTAAAGAACAAATTAAATAACTGATAGATCATTTCAATGCATCTCACAAGAGGTGCTTTTTTAATGCCCATTTTAAGGAGGAACAATGAGTCGATTAAGAGATCTATTCCATTCACGAGATAAACCAAAGAATTATCTTGATAACAATCCCTTCAGTTTTTTCTTTGGTGGAACCACTGCCGGAAAAAATGTCAATGAACGAACAGCGATGCAAACAACAGCCGTGTATTCCTGCGTGCGGATCCTGGCTGAAACAATCGCCAGTCTGCCGCTTCATACTTTTGAGTACACTGATGTAGGTAAACAAAAGGCTATGAACCACCCCTTATACCAATTATTATACAACGAACCAAATCCAGAGATGACTTCCTTCGTGTTTCGAGAAACACTGATGAGTCATCTTTTATTATGGGGCAATGCCTATGCCCAGATCATTCGCAATGGCCGTGGACAGGTTATGGGGTTGTATCCCTTATTACCAAGTAAAATGACGGTCGATCGAGCTGTCAATGGAGAGCTTTTCTACAAATATCAGAGTGACAAAGGGGAAGTGGTGCTTGCTAAAGAAATGGTGCTTCATATCCCTGGCCTTGGTTTTGATGGTCTCATCGGTTATTCACCGATTGCCATGGCTAAAAATGCCATTGGAATGGCTATTGCCACTGAAGAGTATGGCTCATCCTTCTTTGCCAACGGAGCCAATCCCGGAGGCGTTCTTGAACATCCGGGAGTTGTTAAAGATCCTAAGCGTGTCCGAGAAAGTTGGAATGCGGTTTATCAGGGATCAGGCAATGCACATCGGATTGCTGTACTGGAGGAGGGGATGCGCTTTACTCCGATCGGAATTCCTCCAGAACAGGCACAGTTTCTAGAAACCCGGAAATTTCAACTAAATGAAATCGCCCGTATTTTTAGAATCCCACCCCATATGATTGGAGATCTGGAGAAGTCCAGTTTCTCAAATATTGAACAGCAATCTCTTGAATTCGTGAAGTACACCCTGGATCCCTGGGTGATTCGCTGGGAACAATCCATGCAGAAAGCACTACTCAGTGAAACGGATAAGCAGAAATATTTTATTCGCTTTTCTGTGGATGGGCTTTTACGTGGGGACTATGAATCCCGAATGGCTGGTTATGCGACAGGCCGACAAAACGGTTGGCTCTCTGCCAATGATATCCGGGAACTTGAAAACTTAAATCATATCCCAGAAGAACTGGGTGGAGACTTATACCTAATTAACGGTGCCATGACAAAACTCCAAGATGCTGGTGCCTTTGCTAATACAGAAAGTGAGGAAACAAATGAAGAAATTCTGGAACTGGATTAAAAATGAAGATGAACAAAGAACCCTATATTTAAATGGGGCAATCGCGGAAGAAAGCTGGTTTGATGACGACGTTACCCCGCAGCAGTTTAAAAACGAATTAATGTCTGGCCAGGGAGATATTGATATTTGGATCAATAGTCCTGGTGGTGATTGCATCGCAGCCAGTCAGATCTATAATATGCTGATGGATTATAAGGGCAATGTGACGGTCAAAATTGATGGGATTGCAGCCAGTGCGGCATCAGTGATCGCCATGGCTGGGACAACCGTTAAAGTATCACCTACCAGCCTGATGATGATTCACAACCCTTTAACAGTGGCCATTGGTGACAGTGCGGAAATGAAAAAGGCCATTCAGATGCTTGATGAAGTGAAGGAAAGTATCATCAATGCATATGAGTTAAAAACTGGCCAAACCAGAGAGAAACTCTCTAAATTAATGGACGGTGAAACCTGGCTCAATGCCAATAAAGCCTTAGAGCTTGGCTTTGCCGATGAAATGCTCTTTGATGAACGGGAAGTATACGAAAATGTCGAGAATTACAGCTTTTCAAGACAGGCAGTGACCAATTCCTTGATCGAAAAGTTGATACCAAAACCCCAAAAAGAAGTAGGAATACCGGTTGATATCTTTGAAAAAAGACTAAATTTAATCAAATAAATGGAGGAAACCATGAATAAAATTTTAGAATTACGTGAGAATCGAGCCAAAATCTGGGAAGATGCAAAGAAATTCCTGGATGAAAAAAGAAATCAGGACGGCTTATTAGCTGCTGCTGATATTGAAATCTATGAAAAAATGGAAACGGATGTTGTAAATCTGGGAAAAGAAATTGACCGCCTTGAGCGTCAACAGGCCATGGATCTAGAGTTTGCCAAGCCGATTAATACCCCAATTACCGAAAAACCTGCAGGACTTCCTGAAGCCAAAACCGGACGGGGTAGTGATGAGTATTCACAGTCCTTCTGGAATGCCATGCGCAATAAAAGCCTGAGCTTTGAAATCTCTAACGCATTGCAAATTGGGAGTGACAGTGAAGGGGGATATCTGGTTCCAGATGAATTCGAACGGACCCTGGTGGAAGGTTTGGAAGAAGAAAATATTTTCAGAACCCTGGCCAAAGTGATTACTACTGCCAGCGGAGATCGTAAAATCCCAGTTGTTGCTTCAAAAGGATCCGCATCGTGGATTGAAGAAGAAGGGGCAACTCCAGAGAGTGATGATTCTTTTGGACAGGTTTCCATCAGTGCTTATAAGCTGGGAACATTGCTTAAAGTGTCTGAAGAACTCCTGAATGATTCCGTCTTTAACCTGGAATCCTACATCGCCAAGGAGTTTTCACGACGAATTGGGGCAAAGGAAGAAGAAGCTTTCTTTATTGGCGATGGCCTTGGTAAACCAACCGGGATTTTTAATGCGACAGGTGGCGCAGAGGAAGGGGTAACCGCTGCCAGCGCAACAGCCATCACCGTTGATGAGATCATGGATCTCTATTATTCGCTTAAATCCCCGTACCGAAAAAACGCAAACTTCATTTTAAATGATGCTACCATCAAAGCCATTCGAAAACTGAAAGACGGGAATGGCAATTATATCTGGCAACCATCAATCACTGCCGGTACACCGGATACCATTCTTAATAGCCCAGTTAAAACATCGTCCTATGTTCCCACCATTGCAGCTGGCGCAAAGACTATCGCTTTCGGGGACTTTAGTTATTACTGGGTAGCCGATCGTCAGGGTCGTTCATTCAAACGACTTAATGAACTTTATGCCACCACCGGACAGGTAGGATTCATGGCTACCCAGCGAGTGGACGGGAAACTGATTCTTCCTGAAGCCATTAAAATCTTGAAACAGAAGGCGTAAAAAATGAGCTATACAACTAAAAACTATACTGAGCAGGGCGGCGCAAAGACCGTCATTGGCGGTACCCTCGAAATCAAAGAAGGTGCTCTTTTATTGGGAATGCCCCAGGCTGATTTTCAGGCAGACAGTACTGCTGCAACTGTCACAGAGTTGGTAACGGATTTTAATGCTCTGCTATCAAAACTAAAATCAGCCGGCCTAATGAAAACGGAATAAGAATTGAGGTGGATGGATGCTGTTAGAAAAAGTTAAAGCCAATCTGATACTTGAACATGATGAAGATGATGCCCTGCTGGAAGAACTGATTTTGACCGCGGTATCATATGCAGAAAGCTATCAAAAAAAAGAAGATGGTTATTATTCGCAAAACGATATGCATCCTACCACTGAACGGGCGGTCATTATGTTGTCATCTCATTTCTACGAGAGCCGGGATGGCAGCACCGCCGGATTTTTTTCTGATAATATCCAGGCCAGTAATCAGGTATGGATGGTTGTGAATCGGCTTTTGGATCTCAATAAAGACTGGAAGGTGTAGGATGAGTTTTGGAAAAATGAAAACCCAAATTGATCTGATTACTCTTGAACCCATTAAAGATGAACAAGGTTTTGCAACAACCGGTGAAACAATCGTTTCATCAGTTAGAGCTTACAAAGAAGATCGTAATGGGAATGAAAGCTGGAAAAATCGGGCAGTATTCTCGAAAGCTTCAGCACTTTTTCGATTCAGGGCTATTCCGAGTCTTACGGTAACAACCAATATGATAATTGCCTGTGAAAGCGGTCGGTACAACATTATTTCAGTAGAAAACGTGAAAGGTCGAGGGATGTATCTGGAAGTCCTGTGTGAAAAGGTGGAAGTAAGTGGCTAAAATTGAACTTAAAATGCCGGAAGATTTTCTGTTAAAGGTTTCCAAGCTGGCAGAAAAAACAGATGAAATTCTGCCAGAAGTTTTAGAAGCCGGTGGGGAAGTCGTGCTTGAAAAAGTCAAACAAAACCTCAGTGCGGTTGTAGGCGATGAAGTCAAACAAAAGAGTCGAGCAACCGGAGAACTGGAAAAAGCACTGGGGATGTCACCGGTCAAGAAAGACCATCAAGGGGATTACAACTTAAAAATCGGTTTCTCAGAACCTAGAACCGATGGCGAAAGCAATGCTAAGATTGCTAATATTTTGGAGTTCGGAAAAAGTGGGCAGCCGCCTAAACCCTTTTTAAAACCAGCCAAATCAAAATCCCGCAAAGCCTGCATTGAAGCCATGAAAAATAAACTTGAAAGTGAGGTGTCAAAGCCATGAATGCGCTGATAGAACTAAACCAGATTTTTAGTGATCTTAACATCTCGGCTGAAACCGGGAAATTTTCTAATGAAGCGCCATATGAATATCTGGTCGTTACCCCACTTACAGATGATTTTACCTTATTCGGAGATGATAAGCCGCTTCGAACCATTGAGGAGGTGCGCATTTCCATTTTTTGCAAGGAGAATTACAATGCATTAAAAAACCGGCTCTTAAAAAGCCTTTTGGCATCTGACTTTGTCATTACCAGTCGGCATTATGTCGGGCATGAAGATGACACCGGCTATTATCATTATGCCATTGATGTGGCAAAAGATTATGAATTGGAGGAAAACTAATGGCACAAATTGGACTAAAATATCTCATTTGTTCAAAGCTGACTGAAACAGAATCCGCTGCTACCTATTCAGATGGCCGTGTAATGGCTTATGCGATCAAGGCTGAAATGAACATCGAGATTAATGAAGGGGTGCTGCGTGGTGATGATCGTATCATTGAGAATATCAAAGAATTCAAATCCGGAAAATTGACCCTTAATGGGGATCATCTGGACTATGAAACAAGGGCTTTGATTCTTGGACACACCCTGTCAACCATTGATTCAACGACGAATAAGCAATTGACCTCAAAAGGATCGGATGATGGATCTTTTGTGGGGGTTGGCTTTTATGCCACCAGTATTAAAAATAATGTTCGTGGCTTTCGAGCCATCTGGCTGACTAAAGTGAAGTTTGGTGTGCCTTCAGAAAGTATGGAAACCCGTGGAGAATCCATTAACTTTCAGACACCGACTATTGAAGGTACCATCTCAACCAATGTTTTGGATGTCTGGAAAGAAGAAGCAACCTTTCCAACGGAAGCTGAAGCCAAAACCTGGTTGGATACTATGGCAAGTATTGGAGGAACTGAAGGATGATAAACGATGATAGAAGTGCGGTAGTTAGAATTGGCGGTGTCGACTATCCACTGACATTTACTACCAAAGCAACCAAGGAAATCGCCAAACGCTATGGTGGTCTTGCAAATCTTGGAGAAACCCTGATGAAATCAGAAAACTTTGAGATGGCATTAGATGAAGTCATTTGGCTGATCACTTTGCTGGCTAATCAGAGTATCCTGATTCACAATCTTCAGAATGAAGATAAGAGATCCTTACTGACTGAAGAAACTGTTGAACTTTTAACCACACCCTTGGAGCTTTCTGATTATAAAAATGCGATTACCGAAGCCATGGTTAAAGGAACTAAAAGAAATATCGAAAGCGAAACACCCATAGCGGATGGTGGACAATTAAAAAACGCCAAAGTCGAGTAGATGATGAAGTTTTATTTACTCGACTTTTATATTATGGCACGGTGCATCTAAACCGTACTGAAAATGAAGTATGGCTGATGCCTTTGGGGCAGCTACTCGATTTGTGGACCTGCCACAAGCAGTTCCTAGGAATCAAGAAGCCTCAACGAGAATGGACCATTGATGAAATTATTCCAGAAATTTAGTGAATTACCATCGAATTGATGTTTTTTTTACGCCCAAAATCAGGAGGTGATCAATATTGGCAGATAATTTCGGCTTGAAAATTGGCATTGAAGGCGAAAAAGAATTTAAGAATGCGCTGCAGGATATCAATCGAACATTCAAAGTTTTAGGCAGCGAAATGAAACTGATGGAATCCCAGTTTGATAAACAGGATCAGAGCCTTGAAGCAGTAACCGCCAGAAATGAACAGCTAAATAAAGCCATTGATGCCCAAAAGGACAAGATCAAAACCCTTGAAAAGGCACTTGATAATGCTGCTACCTCCTTTGGTGAAAATGATCGCCGGACACAAAACTGGGTGATTCAGCTTAATAACGCCAAGGCCCATCTCAATAAGCTTGAAAATGAAGTCAACAAAAATGAAAAAGCCCTGGATGGGCTTGAAGATGGCTTTAATGATGCCGAGCGCCAAGCTGGTCAATTTGAAAAGGCCATTGACCGGGCAGGTAACCAGGCCGATAATTCTTCAAATAAATTTAGTTCGCTCGGCGGGATCCTAAAAGGGGTTGGCATTGCCATGGGATCAGCTTTTGTCGCCGTTGGCGCGGCGGCGGTTTCTTCTGCTAAATCCCTAACGGATATGACTGTCGGTGCTGCTGCTTATGCTGATGAAATGATCACCACTTCTACTGTTGCCGGGGTATCGGTTGAGAGCCTTCAGGCCTATCAGTATGCGGCTGAACTGGTGGATGTTTCCATGGAAACTCTGACCGGCTCCATGGCCAAACAAACAAGGTCCATGTCTTCAGCCCGGGATGGTTCTGCAGATATGATTGCTGCTTATGAACGTTTGGGTGTTTCTGTATCAAACGCCGATGGGACGCTTCGAAACGGTGAAGATGTCTATTGGGAAACAATCGATGCGCTTGGCCGAATGGAAGAAGGTGCTGAGCGTGATGCTCTGGCCATGGAGATTTTTGGACGATCCGCCCAGGAATTAAATCCCCTGATTGCTCAAGGCTCAGCTGGTATTGCTGAACTAACCGATGAAGCCAAACAAATGGGGGCTGTGATGAGTGATGAAACCATTGCTCAGCTTGGCAAATTTGATGATACTCTGCAGCGCTTGAACGCTGGCAGTTCAGCTGCTAAAAACGCGCTTGGGACAGTCCTACTTCCACAACTGCAACTCCTTGCTGACGATGGCGTTACCCTTCTTGGTGAATTTACCAAAGGACTCCAGGAAGCGGGTGGCGATTTTGATAAAATTTCTGAAGTGATCGGCGAGACGGTCGGCGGACTGGCAAATATGTTTCTGCAGAATATGCCTCAGGTCATTGAGGTTGGCATGGAGATTGTTGGAGCCATTGGAGGAGCAATGCTTGAGAACCTGCCAATGCTCATCGATACCGCCAATCAACTTATTTTTACATTACTCGAAGGTTTATTAGAAGCTCTTCCACAGCTAACGGATGGGGCACTCCAACTAGTCCTCTCACTGGTTCAGGGGATTCTTGATAATCTGCCAGCAATTCTTGAAAGCGCTATGGTGATGGTTGCAACCTTAATTGAGGGGATTGCTCAGGCGCTGCCGGAGCTAGTACCTGAGATTGTTGAATGTGTCATGCTGATGGCCCAAACCCTGATTGATAATGCTGGCTTACTGCTTGAAGCAGCCTTAGCCCTCATCACTGGTTTGGCACAGGGATTGATTAATGCCTTACCGATTTTAATTGAAGCGCTGCCGCAGCTGATTGAATCTTTTATCAACTATTTTGTTTCCAACCTTCCTCTGGTGATTGAAACAGGAATTAACCTGATCATCGCCTTAATTACAGGCCTGATTACAGCCATTCCCAAACTCATCGAAGCCTTACCACAGATTATCATTGCTTTGGTAAAAGGATTTGGTCAGGCCGTTGAAGCCATTTATGATGTTGGCATTAACCTGGTTAAAGGTTTATGGAACGGGATTGTCTCAATGGGGCAATGGATTAAAGAAAAAGTAAAAGGTTTCTTTGGCGGGGTGGTCGACAATGTCAAAGATCTTTTAGGCATTCATTCTCCGTCAACCGTCTTTGAGGACATTGGTGAAAATATGGGGGCAGGTGTTGGCATCGGTTTTGTGAATGCTATGGATAAAGTTGCAACTGATATGCTTCAGGCCGTCCCGACCACTTTGGATGTCAATATGCAAACCGGATCAAGCAGGTCAACCAGTCAGGCAATTGAAGCGACTGGCGCAGGGAATGTTCCACCCATCTATATTTACACGACTGTTGAACTGGATAAAAAAGCCGTTGGCCATTCCTTGACCCCAATTGTTTCTAAAGACCTGGCATTTAGTTTACGGGGAGGTAAAATCTGATGGCTGTTTGTGAAATTGAAAATAGTAGTGGAGCCGTTTTACTGGAAAGTTTCAACGCTTCCTATGCCAGTTCCCAGTATGCACCGGGTGATTACAAACCTTCATACTTCTGGCCAGAAAATGCAGACCTTCCTATCTACTTTGATTCAAAAGAAGATTTTAGTCAGCTCACATTGGTCTGTTATTTTAAGAATGCCAAGCTTTCGGATATTGAAGCCCTTAAAAAGGTGCTTAAGAAGTGTGTGATCACCATCAATAATCATTTACTTGATGGCAGACAGTTTGACTGTATGTTAATTGGCACTCAAATATCAGCCATCTCAACACATCATTACAGCGCTATTTTTACATTTGATTGCCTAATACTTTCAGTGACCTAAGGAGCAATTTATGAATCTATATAATCAAAGCGGTCTCTTAATCGGAGAATTAAGCCAGTATAGAGAATTGTATCTCACTGAGCTTCTTCAAACCGGTCAAGATACCCTTTCTTTTGAAATTTATATTAGACACCCCCTTTATAAATATCTGGTTGAAGAAAATCTGATTCTGACTGACGAAAACCGATATGTGATCAAAAGTATTGATGAACGTGGACAAACCACTATTATTGGCTGCCAGCTGGATTTATCCGATCTTTCGGTTGACGGTTATTACAATTTCTTGATCGAAGATGCGACTTTGTCAATGGTCTTAAGCCAAGTTCTGGGAAGTCTCGGTTGGAGTTTTTCAGGTGCTAATATTTCCACAATTCAAAACTTTTCTTTTGAATCCGGAACAACCCTGGAACTGCTTGAGCAGGTAGAAAAGGCCTATGGAGTAGTTTTCAGATACGATTGTATTGGCAAAAATATCCAGGTTACTACCATTTCTGGTTACAGCAATAAAGGGGTTTATTTCTCCGATGAATTAAACGTCAAGGAATGTGAGCTTAGAGGAGATAGCTGCGATCTGGTGACCCGCCTTTATGCCTTTGGCAAAGAAGGTCTTACTTTCGAAGAGATTAACTCTGGCCGCGCTTATGTAGACAACTTCCAGTATACCTCCAAAGTGATCACACATGTATGGGTTGATACACGTTATGAAATAGCTGAAGAACTCTTGGCTGCGGCTACTAAAAAGATAGAAGCTTTATCAATTCCCAATCGGGTTTATACTGCATCAGTTGTCGATCTGGCCAGTCTTTTGCCAGATCAATATGGAGATTTATCTATCTCCATTGGTGATAAGGTAACGCTGATTGACCGGATTCGTGGGATTGAGATTGAACACCAGATTGTTAAGCTGATTACTTATCCGGATTCCCCCGAAAAGAATGTAGCTGAGTTGGGCCGGATTTCAACCGATTTTGAATCGACTATCACTAAGCTAAAGAATGAAGAAATCAAAGAAGTCGTGGATGATACTGTGCCTGAAGCAGTTGATACTTATATTTCGGAACATTACGGCAAATGGGTCTGTGTAGAAGAATACCCGGAAGTGATGGAAGACAATACCCTATATTTAAAATACGTTTCTAAGTGAGGCAAAGATGGGAATACGATTTAATAACCGTGAGATTGGAAGCCTATATGCCAATGGACATAACATTATTGAAGCCATGATAAATGGGCGGATTGTCTGGCCAGAAGAAGAATATCACTGGCAGCCTAATGCAGATATGGTCTGGGCCAGAAGCCAGTGGGAAGCATTGTCAGGCGGTCAATCCGGTTATCTCAGAATGCATTATTCTACAGATCTGGTTAATGACATATTTTTCGATGTGGGAACGGTCGTTACTTCAGATGGTTCCACATACGAGCTTAATTGGGATAATGTACCAGCTGATCATATTTGGGATTATTCAAATAGTCGTCAAAGTGAAGTATATCCCGAGACAAAAGTTGTCTGGACGATGTTTTTTCCAAGCGAATCATATGTGTACCCTCATGAACTTGAAACCGGTGAAAGTTATTACTGCTTTGATGGCATTGATTTCGAATGGACAAACTTGCTGTGGACCGATATTGCCTATTTTGATTTGTTAAACGGTGCAACACCGTATTTCGATTCGAGCTTAGATGAATATCCGAGAGGATTTTTTATTGGTTGCGAAAAACTTCAAGCTATTCCCAACGAATTTAATTTTAAGCTAAGTGCCTATCGAATTGAAACAATTTTTTCAGAATGTTATTCATTGATTTCTGTTCCTTATTTAGATTTAGAAAATGCTTATTGGGGAATAGGAATGTTTGATTTCACAAGTAGACTAAGAGAACTCAATTTAGTCAATATAAATGTAGCAATTGATTTGACTCCCTGCCCAAACTTAACAAAATCCAGTTTAATAAATGTCCTCCATGGATTAATGGATAGAACCGGACAGGAAACACTGCAAATCGGATTTGGAGCAACTAATCTTTTAAAACTTACACAGAGTGATTTGAATATAGCTACTATTAAAAACTGGGAAGTTGTAGAAACTGTTACTGAATGGCCGGAATGGCCGGAATATTAAATGAATAATGGAGGTTGATGAAAATGAAAATATACAAAGTTACTATCAAAGATAAAGCACTTATTTATGATGCCATTCGCATCAGCCAGTATGATCATCAGGTTCAGTGTCTAGAGTTTTCGATCCCTTTAGTAAACGATGGACTCAATGTTGAAGACTTCAATATTCATGTCGAGACTCAGATTGGCAGCCATACTGACCGGATTCTGATGCGGCCAGAAATCTCAGATAATGTGATCAGTTTTAAATGGCTTTTAACAGCTACGGTTACTCAATTTTCTGGACGATTGGCATTTGAAATCCAGTTAGAATGTAAAACAGATCCAGACATTTCAGTCTGGCAGAGCGCAAAGGGCTTGATTCAAATAACACAATCCATCAATGGTGAATCCCAGGAACTTATCGGTCCATCATTGCTGACTCAATGGGAGCAGCAAATGTTAAGTCTTTCAGAAACTGCAGAACAAGCCAGTGAAGAAGCACTTCTCATTGTAGAGCGCGCCGACGCAGGAGAATTTATTGGTGAAAAGGGCGATGCTGGTCCACAGGGGATGCCTGGTGAAGCTGGTCCTCAAGGAAATCCTGGAATTCAGGGATTAACAGGTGCAACAGGGCCACCGGGAGAAACTGGTGCACAAGGTCCAAAAGGGGATCAAGGAGAGACCGGTATTCAAGGTCCCACAGGTCCAACAGGCGACAAAGGTGTTCAAGGAGATACAGGTATCCAAGGACCTGCTGGTGAGAAAGGCGAACAGGGAATTCAGGGACAACAGGGACTAACCGGAGAAACTGGTCCGCAAGGTGTACCTGGGATTCAAGGCCCAAAAGGCGATCAAGGCGAGCCTGGTGTTCAAGGTCCTATTGGTGAAAAAGGTGACCAAGGGATTCAGGGGCTCCAAGGATTAACAGGTGAAACTGGACCGCAGGGTGAAACAGGCTTACAGGGTCCAAAAGGAGATCAAGGCGATCAGGGTGAGCCCGGTATTCAAGGTCCTGCTGGAGAAAAAGGTGATCCGGGAATTCAAGGCTTAACTGGTGAAACTGGACCACAAGGTGAAATGGGCTTACAGGGGCCTAAAGGCGATCAGGGTGATCCTGGTATCCAAGGGCCTGCTGGTGAAAAAGGAGAGCAAGGGCTCCAAGGTTTAACTGGTGTGACTGGACCACAAGGTGAAACCGGATTACAGGGGCCGAAAGGAGATCAAGGCGATCCTGGGATTCAAGGCCCTGCCGGTGAAAATGGTGCACAAGGCGAACAAGGACTTCAAGGATTAACCGGTGAAGCTGGTCCACAGGGTGAAACCGGCGCATTAGGCCCAAAAGGGGACCAGGGTGATACCGGTCCAGCTGGTTATTCGCCGGTAAAAGGCGTCGACTATTTCACGGAAGAAGACAAAGCTGAATGGTTTGACCCACTTGGCACCAGACTTTCTACAGTTGAATCAGGCCTTGAAACCATAACAACTCAAATTGGAACACTCAATGACCAACTGGAGGGAGCATTAAATGGCGAGTAATACCTTAAGTCAAAATATTAATCAGGTAATTGCTGATCTTTCAAATATTAAAACGTCTTTGATCGGAAAAGGTCAGTCTATCCCTGATGGAACACCTATAAGCAGCTACTCTGGAATCATCGACAGCTTACAGATTGGTACCAATGCCAGTGCTGAATTTAATATTCACTTTGGTGACACTGCTCCTGAAGATCTGACAAAACTTTGGGTTAAAACCTCGCTTCCACCCAATATTATTATCAATACCGATATCAGTACCGTTTTAAATGAGGCAACATTAGTTAATCCTGTCGCCACAGCAGATAGTGTGATTTGCAGTGGACGGAATTTAAGTGCAGAAAGAATTGATGAAAAAGTCTACCTTTTCGGTGGATATGATGAGAGTCCAGAAATTCTAATCTATGATCTGATCACCTGTCTGACGACTTCAAGCGGTGTCAGTATGCCAACCGATAGAATTTACCAGCACGCTACCGGACAACTTGACGATGAAATTTTTCTGATCGGTGGCCGGAATTCTTCTGGTGTTACCAATAAAGTTTATTGCTTTGATGTGATCGCAAACACTTTAAGCGATACCGGGTTAACAGTTCCGCTTAATGAAGGCTTTGGTTATCATGGCTTTGGCTTTGCAACAGTCGGGACTAAAATATATTTCTTCGGAGGCTATCAGACCACAAGTTCCTCATCAATAGTTGAAACTGCTTTTTGCTTTGATATGGAAACAAAAGTATTCTCAGCAATTTCTGAATGGCCATATGGTGATAGTGCTTTGATGTCCTGTGTTGTCATTGAAACAGATATTTTTATTTGTGGTGGATACGGCACGACTTCCACCAAAATTGTGAAATATGATACATTAACTGGGGCCTATCTGACTGTAGCAACAATGCCTGCAAGCATTATTTATTGTCAGGCGGTCAGTATTGGAACAGATATTTATGTATTTTATGAATATGGCATTTATAAATTTGATTCGGTCACAAGCGAAGTGACAACCATTACGACTGAAAGTGTTCAGCGATATCGACAGGGTTTTATGCTCGCATATGGTCCAGATGTTTTATCATTCGGCGGCTATTACCTGACCAACCAGGTCGTTAAAATGGCTTGTGATGTAGAGCTTGAGCAGAACCATCTGCAGATTGCAAGTTTACGATCAGGTAAGAAGGTTGAGTTATTTAATCAAAACGGGATTGAACTTAAAATGCCGGTTTCGGATGTATTTAAAGGTAATTCGAACAATTTGGCTCAAAAAGTTGAAGCCTACTATTATGATAATGAACAGTGGAATTTAATTTAAGAACCTTCGGGTTCTTTTTTAAATATAGAAAATAATTTTAAGGAGAAAGAAAATGGAATATTTAGAAAAGTTGAAAGTTGTTGTTGTACTTGCTTTTACCGTTTTATCCGGCTGGTTAGGAATTCTTGCCATTCCGGTTTTACTGCTGTTTGTCCTCGCATCATTCGATTATGTGACCGGGTTGATGGCCGCAAAGTATCGGGGAGACAAGGTTTCTAGTTATAAAGGATTTCGAGGAATTATGAAAAAAGTCTGTCTGTTTTATCTGATTGCTGTTGGGGCAATTCTTGATTACACGCTTCTTTATGCCAGTCAGTATATTGGTGTAGATGCGCATGTCAATTTTGTCATCGCATCCTTTGTCGCGGTTTGGCTCATTTGTAATGAAATCATCAGCATTCTAGAAAATATGAAAGATATGAACGTCAAATTTCCAGCATTTCTAGAAAAACTGACCCAGAATATTCGTACCCAGATGGAGAATGAAACAGGCGCCCAAACAATTGATGAAAATGAAGACGGTGAAGATAATACAAAGTAATAGCGTTTTAGGAGGTTGTGATAACTAAATCACTGCCTTCTTTTTTTATGGGAGGCTTATGATGACAAATGAACAAAAGGACCAAATCCACGAACTTCGTATTCTTGGAATCAGTTATTCTAAGATTGCAGATGATCTTAATCTTTCAGAGAATACCGTCAAATCCTATTGTCGGCGACATAATCTAGGGAAAGACATGATTAAAAAGTCTACAGCTGTTCTAGATGAAAAAGATACCTGCAAACAATGCGGTAAACCATTCAAACAGGAATCCAAAGGCAGGCATAAAAAGTTTTGCTCTGAAAACTGTCGAAGGCTTTGGTGGAAAACCAACGAATCACAAATCAAACGAAAATCCTATTATTCCCAGGTTTGCCTTGAATGTGGAAAAACCTTTAAAAGCTATGGAAACACTAAACGCAAGTTTTGCAGTCATGACTGTTATATCAAACATCGATTTGGAGAAAGGCCAGGTAATCAATGACAAAAGAACAGTTGGAGCAAGAAAAGAATTATCACATTTCGATGAGTATTTCAAAAGTATTGTTGACTGAAGGGCTGCTTACCGATGATGAATTCAAGCAAATAAAAGAGTGGTTACTTGAAAAATATTGTCCCATCATTTCTAGCTTATAATGGCTTAATAACTTGATTTGTATCAACATTCGAGGTAACATCACAGCTGGAAAGGAGTGGAATAATGCGAAAAATTATTAAAATTGAACCATCAGTGTTAAAACTGCCAGACAAAAAACGGGTAGCTGCTTACGCCAGAGTCAGTAGCGGAAAAGATGCGATGCTTCATTCATTGTCTACTCAGATCAGTCATTACAGTGAATTTATTCAAAACCATCCAGGCTGGGAGTACGTCGGTGTTTATGCAGATGAAGCCGCAACTGGAACCAAGGATAAGCGAGCAGAATTTCAAAAGCTTCTGGCTGATTGCAGAAATCATAAGATTGACCTGATTATTACCAAGTCAATCTCACGATTTGCCAGAAATACGTTAACCCTTTTAGAAGTAGTCCGGGAGCTCAGCAGTCTTGGCATTGAAGTCTATTTTGAAAAAGAAAATATCTATAGTTTAAGCGGGGATGGAGAGTTGATGCTCACTATCCTCGCTTCTTTTGCGCAGGCGGAAAGTCTTCAGGTTAGCGAGAACTGCAAATGGCGAATCAGAAAGGGCTTTCAGGAAGGCGAACTGGTTAATCTCAGATTCATGTACGGTTACCGGATTAGTAGAGATGGGATTGAGATTGCTGAGGACCAGGCTGAAATAGTATGCATGATTTTTGATGACTACCTGAGTGGCAAGGGCTTCAATCTGATTGCTAAAAAGCTAAGAAAAATGGATGTAGAAAAACTCAGAGGTGGCATATGGACGCCTGAAAGAGTTGGAGAAATATTAAAAAACGAGAAGTATGCTGGCAACTCGCTTGCTCAGAAAAAATACGTTTCAGACCACTTATCTAAAAAACTGGTCACTAATTGGGGCCAACTACCCAAGTATTATGCAGAAAACACCCATCCATCCATTATCGATCAGGAGACATTTGATAAAGCCCAAGAGATTCTTGCAAGCAGAAGAAAGTCTTCTGGTAAAAAGAAAAGGCCTGTATATCCCTTTACTCAAAAGATTGTCTGCGATAAATGTGGCAAACATTATAACCGGAAAGTAACCCATGGCTACACCTATTGGAATTGCCGAACCTATTTGCACTTTGGAAAATCAGTATGCCATACCATTCAGATTCCAGAAGAGATTCTCATGGATGTTTCTGCAGAAGTTTTGGGATTGGATCATTTTGATGAAGTGGTCTTTAGCGAAAAGATTAAAGAAATACGGGTACCGGATGACTTCAAGCTACTCTTTGTCTTTAATGATAACCAGATTTTAGAGAAAACCTGGAGTCATAAATCCAGAAAAGAAAGCTGGGATGAGAAGAAAAAACAGGAAGCCAGAGAACGACAAAGTCTGATAGTGGAAAGGGGAATGGCAAATTGAATGGTGCAAGAAATGTAAGATCAGTAACGGTTATTCCGGCAACACCTGAGTTATTCAATCAGATTGAAGAAGTTAATTCCCGAAAAAAGCGGGTGGCTGCATACGCCAGAGTATCCACTAATTTAGAAGAACAACAAAGCAGTTTTGAAGCTCAACTTGATTATTACACCAAGTATATCAAAGGTAAAGAAGAGTGGGATTTTGTAGAAGTCTATACGGATGAGGGTATTTCAGCAACCAGCACTAAAAGGCGAGATGGATTTAATCGTATGATAAAAGATGCTCTGGATGGCAAGATCGATTTAATTGTTACTAAATCAGTTTCACGATTTGCCAGAAATACGGTTGACACGCTGACAAATGTTCGATTACTGAAAGAAAAAAATATCGAAATTTACTTCGAGAAAGAAAATATTTATACCCTCGACAGCAAAGGGGAGCTATTAATCGCGATTATGTCAAGCTTGGCTCAAGACGAAAGCCGCTCAATATCCGAAAATGTGACTTGGGGGAAACGAAAGAGCTTTTCAGACGGAAATATTTCCTTACCTTACAAGAGTTTCCTAGGATATGTTAAAGGAGAGAATGGACTTCCGCAAATAGTTGAAGAAGAAGCAACGACCATACGACTTATTTATAAGCTCTTTCTGGAAGGCTACACCCCTTCAGCTATTGCCAAAAAATTGATGGCGTTAAAAATCCTTACCCCAACAAAAAGAGAAAAATGGTCAGTATCAACGGTGATTAGCATCCTTCAAAATGAGAAGTACAAGGGCGATGCAATATTGCAAAAACGCTATACGACGGACTTTTTAACTAAAAAAACAAAGACTAATGAAGGGGAAGTTCCCCAGTATTATGTCGAAAACAGCCACCCAGCGATCATTCCCCCAGAAACCTTTGGCTTGGTGCAGGAGGAGTTTGCCAGAAGAAAATCCAAAGGCGGTTATACAAGTAGTCAGAGTTGCTTCTCCACTCGAATTATTTGTGGCGATTGTGGCAGCGCATATGGCAGTAAAGTCTGGCACGCTGGCAGTAAATATCAGCGTATTGTTTGGCAGTGCAATCAAAAATTTAAACAAAAAGATAAATGTATCACGCCGCACTTGTACGATGAAACCATTAAAAAACTGTTCGTGGAGGTCATGAATCACCTCATCAAGAATAAAGCCGAGATTTTTGAGAATTACCGCCTTTTGATTGAGAAGCTAACCGATTCTCAGGACTTAAAAGAAGAACTGAAGCAAGTTGATGAAGATTGTAGCTCCATCGAAATGATGGTTGATGCCTTTGTCAACGAAAACACACGGATTGCGATGGACCAAGATGAGTACCAGCGCCGCTATAACGCTTATGCTGAGAGCTATGATAAACTTCGCAATCGCCATATGGCATTATCCGAGGAAATCAGAAAACGAAAAGCTCGAAAAAGCCAGATTCATGCCTTTCTGGATATCCTTGAACAGCAGGATCAGCTTCTCTCAGAGTTTGATGAAACCCTCTGGCGTCGGACTATTTTAGAGACGGTTGTTCTCTCCAAGGATGAAGTCAATTTCCGGTTTAAAGATGGAGCGGAGATAAAATGGCCAATGAAAGGAAATATTTAGTTGCAAGGCAAGCGTTTTAAACCAATTAATAGTGAAGGCATTACGCAAAATCTCTAAATACCGCATAATAGCACAAGCTGCTCAGTTTATACCTGATGTTTTTACCTACATGGATGATATTGCTTCAGTCATCAGTCCGATGATCTCACCTAATACCTACCGAGAACTGTTTAAAGAACATCATGCCAGAATTATTCAGGCGATCAAAGATAACGGAATGATTGCAAAACAACATATTTGTGAAAAATGGGATCTTCTGGTTGATGATTTTGTTGAGATTGGAATCCAGAGTTTCTTCCCAGCTCAGCCTTCCAATAATTTTCGAGCCATCCAGCAGAAATATCCGGAGTTTGTTATTCACGGTGGGGCTGACTCCCAGTCACCAATTTTTTCAACGGATATTACTTACGAAAAGGGAGCAGCTGAAGCTAAACGCTGCATTGATCAGTATGCAGGAAATGGCCGCTATATGGTTTACATTTCGTGTCCAGGCACGCCCAATGCGGCTCATCAAGGTTTTTTTGAAGAAGCCTGACGACTGGGCCATGAGATTTAAGTAGGGTTTACTGAACGGATTGAAATCCATAACCAGCAACCAAATTTACAGCTTGCATTAAGTCGATGAAACGAATCCAAAATTGAGACAAAAAGAACCGCATCCTCCGGTTCAGATTCATTACCAGAAACTGTAAAATAATGGCGCTTTTGGTTGTGTCCTCAAGTTTAGTTCTGACGAGGCCAAAGCCATATTTTCGTTTAGTGACACCATAAGAGCCTTCGATTGTGTTGCGCTCGCCATTATCGGCACGTTCCACTTGCTTAACTTCAGAAGATACCACTTTCGGTTTGCGCCCCAGCTTCGGGCCACTGATTCGAATGCCCCGAAGCTTCAGCCAGGCCAGGTTCTCACGGTTACGAAAGATTGAATCTGCCAACACCGCCTCCGGATAACAGCCAAAGCGCATCAGGTATTATAAAACCGCTTCCTGCAATAAAGTTCCTTCATTGAAACTCTCAAAGTCAAGCTTCTCAATGAAGGTATAGCCGTCAACAACGCTTGTCATTACTTTACACCCGAACTCAACGTCTGAGCCGGCTTTTCCTCTGAAAATTGGCAGGATGTGAGGTTGTGAGATGCTCACAATCCGGTTTGGGACAGAGTGCGTTTTCGTCTCATACATGGTGTTCTGTTGCTCATAAAGCTTTCGGATGGTCTCGAGTTCGCTGTGCTGGCGTTTTGTCAGAAGTTCGGCTCTGGCAGCGTCTTTCAGGTAAGTCTCGACGTATTCCAGATCCCGTTTCACATACCCCAGCTGTTTTCGAATTGCTTTACGGACTGTTTTGCTGCGCTTTTTGCGCTGCTTTTCGATGGACAGATAGTTTTTTCGGGCCCTATTGCGGTAAGTTCGGGGTTTGGCAACAAGAGCGATATCCGGCGTATGCAGAACGTCAATCATCATTTCAAGTTTTTCACGTGCCTCATTGAGAAGACGCAAATCGGTGGGAAAGCGGATATCACCTGGCGCACAGGTTGCATCAAGAATCAGTTTACCTTTCTTCGGGATATTAGAAAAGCTGATTTGACTTCCTTCATCGGATGGTTCTGATGGGCCGGGGGCATCGTGATGATCATCATCCTCGCCTTTGTCTTCTACAGCTTCAAACTCCTTCATGGCGATCATGTTGTTGATCTCCATGAGAATATCTGGCGTAAAGCGTTTTCTGAAGTGCGTGATCAGTGATGCATCAAATGGCGGGCGGGTATCTTCAAAACCGTCAAAGCCCAGAAAATACTGGAGATAGGGATTTTCCATCACCTGTAACGGCACTTCAGCATCAACCAGTTTTAAACGGGTCTGCAAAATCAGTGTTCCCAGAGCAACCCGGACTGAGAACGCTTCTTCGCCTCTCGTTGAAGATTTAAAGTTCCTGGCGTAGGCATCCTCAAAATCAGACCACGGAATCATCTCCGCCAGTTTGACCCAGCGGTTGTCTTTGTTAAGTTTTCCTCCGAAAGGAAGAAAGAAATCATCCGAAAACTTGATTTGGTCCGTCTTTCTGATATACATAAGGCACCTCCATCTGCAAGGGTTTTATGGTAAAAAAGTAATTATCTTTGCACTTATTATACTAAAAATATGCCTCAAAGTCAGCATTTAAGCGATTTTTGATTTGTTCAGTAAGCCCTATTTATGTTTTTGCTTTGTTACTGGATGGATAAAGTCCCAGCATGGTTTAGCTGTATTTAACGGTCTCAGCTTATTTTTGGGGGTATATTTTACGGCCGGTTACTACACTAAGGTCGGACCAATTGAAAACCCATACTGGGTTATTTTCACAAGTCTGATATGGGTTATAATAATGGGGTTATTTGGCTGGGTGTTAGGATGGATTAATGTTTCATTGACTTTTCCGGTCAAAGAAAAGTAAGTTCATACGAAGCGAATGATTAATTGCTTGAAAAACAAAGAACGATTGGCGAAACTCCAATCAACTTAGAGATTGCGATAAATACTGAGGAAGATCTGGTTTTGCCGGGTCTTTTTCCTTATAGACTTGAGTCTGTTTCGTACGCAAAGCGCGCGAAACAGTAAACCACTTATTATGTGATGAAATGTAAAAATTATAGGCATTAATAACCTTTTATGCAAGGAAAGTCATATAATTTTTGTGTAACAATGGCTTAAAATAATAAGTTGTATTAAAAAGGATTGTATGGATAACTTTTGAATTTTTCGCCAAATTGATGCTCTTTTGGCTCACGATTCTTCCTTGTTTTGAAAAGTTTTTATTGCGGTTTGGATAAAGTTATGAATAAGAGGGTTTGAGTTGTCATAGCGGTAATATAAGCACATTTTCACGATAAATTCATGCCCTATAAGCGGAATAGTTTTAATATAATCTCTATCCATATGACGTACACTATATGGCATAATGCTGATGCCTCCAGTTTTACGGATAGCAAGACCCAGTGTATCGACTTGTTGTGTGAAAATAGTCTTTTTTGGCGAAATGCCGAAACGAACAAAGATTGAGAGAATTTCAGCATTGAAATCTCGATATCCGGCGTTGTTGTCTAAAAAAATAAAGGTTTCGTTGACTAAATCTGTCGGATTAATGAATGACTGATTGGCAAGTGGATGCATAGAAGGAAGTAAAACAGCGAGTATTTCAGAAGCAAAAGGTATTTGCCGAAGTTCGCTATTCGCCGTCAAACCAGTGTTAGTTGTGAGAAAAAGATCGCTGTTTCCCGTCAGCAGACTTTTAAGACCTTCAATCGGTTGACAGGATAATATTTGCACATCACATTTTGGATAAGCCAAAGAGAAACGTTCGACGATTGGTTCGGTAAAATCAGATGTGTAGTAGTAGGGACTACTGATTTTAAGGCTCCCTAATTGACCGGAGGTGAGAAGTTTTATCTGTTCAAGTGCAATATGGTATTGCGTAAGCATAGCAGTAAAATTTTCATATGCCACTTTTCCTGCTTCAGTGAGTACGACATGTCTGGTATTGCGCTGCAAAAGTTTGGCTCCCATTTCTGCTTCAACGATTGCAATGTGTCGACTAAGAACAGGTTGGGTAATATACATTATTTCAGCTGTCTTTGAAAAATTAAGCGTCTCAGCCAGTTTTAGATACTCTTCAATATAGTGCAGTTTCAAAGTGGTACCTCCAGTTTTTATTTTGAATATATCAGTAAAAAAGTGCACTGGCAAGTTATTTATGCTTTATTGACATAAATCCCGTTAATATTGGCATTTCTCAAGAATTAAAAAAAGCACTATAATGAAAGCATAAAAGGTAATTACTTTGATAAAAACAATTTTAGGAGGAAGTGCGATGTTTACAATTGACAGTGCAGTAAATAAAGATTGCCCCGTATTGATTAATTGGGGAAAAGACGGCGGGATTTATCCCTATGCATTCACATCCAGTGAGGATGAAATGCTCGCCTGTCGAGAATCAGCGTGGTTTGGTTGCTTTTTAAATTGTTCGCCGGTGTATGATATTTCTGGGCCGGATGCCGTTAAGTTACTCAACTATGTCTGCGTTAACCGGGATTTCGAAAAACTAAAAATCGGTGGGTCAAGACACGCCTTAATGTGTAATGATAGAGGTCAGCTGTTGGCAGACGGTTTAATAATCCGAACTGGAGAAGATACCTTTAGAACCTATTGGCTGGCTCCGATTGTATCATTTTATGTCGATACATTAGGTATGAATGTGACTGGAAATTGGGTTTTTGACGAGTATTTTTACCAGATTGACGGCCCAAAATCATTGCAAATTATGGAGAAAGCTTCACAAACTGATTTACATGACATAAAATTTGCAGGAAGAAAAAATATAAAAATCGCAGGTACTGACGTAACAATAGTGAGACTTGGGATGTCTGGTGCGCTGGCTTACGAAATTCATGGCAGCACTGATCATGCTGATGCTGTTTATGATGCAGTAGTAGCAGCCGGAGCAGAATTTGGTTTAAAGCGCCAAGGCGTCAGTAATTATTGTAGAAGCCATACCCAGGGTGGTTATCCCAATCAATGGATTCATTTTTGGTATCCTTGGCGTTCCAGCGGCGAACAATTGTTGAAATATATTGAGACGTGTCCATATATTTTTGAAGGTCACAAACAATATCCATTCTTTGGAAGTGCAAGCGACAACTCTGAAAATGCCTTTGTAACGCCGTTTGATGTGGCTTGGGAATATTTAATTAACTATGATCATGAATTCATTGGGAAAACAGCGCTTCAGGAAATTGCTAAAAATCCGCCTAAAAAATGTGTGACACTGGAATGGAATTCTGAAGATATTGGGAAAGTTTTTGCAACGCAGTTTAATGGAACAAAGCAAGCAACTGCTGAAGAGATTACGCGTGTCGGTGATGGCGGGGAAGCACCTTTTGTGATCAGCAAGGTTTTAAATAACGGAAATATGGTAGGTATGACCGCAGGAAGAACAAATGACTATTATCATCAAAAAATGATTTCTTTGGCTTTTGTTGAGAAGGATTATGCAATTGAAGGCAAGGAACTGATAGTGATTTGGGGTACCGCAGAAACATCACAGCTTGAGATACGCGCAACGGTTGCACCGTTTCCTTACTATAATGAAGAGTATCGAAATGAAACCTTTGATGTGGAAAAGATACCGCATCCAGTTTTTGAATAATGCTAACTGAGCCACTCACCTGGTTATTCATTCAAATTTAAAATCAGATATTTGAAACAACAAAATGTGTCGTTAATTTTCAGCACCGTTTTTATTAACCTGATTATACAACAACGGGGCAAGAGGTTAAATTAAAGCCTTTGCCCTTTATTAGATACGACGGTTTGACTTTAATTTCACTTTTTAAGGCTTTGACTGAATAATAAAATTAATAAAAGCAAACAGTTAGGTTTAGAACAAAAGGAGGGGAATGTCGGGTATTCTACTCGGTGATCACATGAACTATTATAATATTGGTGATAGAGATTCTGAGCAGTTTAATCGCATGTTGGTGGAAAGTCTTTCTGAGATGATATCTATCTCAGTCCGTGGACCGGATAAAAAGTTTGTTTTTGTTAGTGAAGAATTTTTGAAAGGTCTAAAGCTAAAACCCGCTGATGTTGAGGGCAAAGGTTCTACAGAGTTAATCCAGGAAAAATTATATGAATCATCAGCCAGTGAAAGAGCATTTTCTGAAGGAACTGACGCAAAAGAGTTTTTTCATGCGATCGATGACCAATGGGTGTATTCCGAGAGTAAAATTATAAAAGATTTTAAGGGTGAATTAGAATATGTAGTAACATATAGTGTGCTACCTCATGAACTTTTAAAAGAAATTGATAAAATGCGGCTCCATTTGGAATATTATAAGCAAGAAAATAAGCAGCTATATAATTACCTTATTAAAAATGATAACATTCATGTTTTTGCAGACAAAAGTATGAGTAAAATTGTTAAAAATGCGGTAAAAATTGCCCCAACAAATGCTAGTGTGGTGATTACAGGAGAATCAGGTGTAGGTAAGGAAATAATTGCAAAGGTCATTCATGAAAACAGTGATCGTCGTGAAAAGCCATTTGTTGCTGTTTGCATACCCCAAATGTCACCCGCCTTAATGGAGTCGGAGTTATTCGGTTATGAAAAAGGCGCCTTTACTGGAGCACTAAGTTCAGGACATGAAGGTTTGTTAGAAAGTGCTAATGGTGGCACGGTTTTTTTGGATGAGATTGGAGATATATCGCTTGATCTGCAGGTAAAACTTCTTCGTGTCTTGGAAAACCTCAAGTTTACGCGAGTAGGTGGCACAAAAACGATTGAGCTTGATGTTCGCTTTATTGCAGCGACTAACAAGAATCTTAAACAAATGGTGAAGGATAATAGCTTCAGAGAGGATCTGCTTTACCGTATTGGAGTCATTTTTCTTAATATTCCTCCGCTACGAGAACGGAAAGACGATATTATTCCATTGGTTAATCATTTCGTTTCACTACTGAATAAGATTTATTGTAGTCATCACAGAGTTGCTGAAGATGCATATCATTTGTTTAGAGAATATGCATGGCCTGGAAATGTAAGAGAACTACGTAATTTAGTAGAGAAGCTGGTAGTGTTATCAGAAGAGAACCTTATTAACGCACAAATGGTTAATAGACTACTTCAAGGTGAAGACTTTTTAGTAGCAGACACTACAATCGGCACTCGTCAAGATCATGAGGCGATATGGGAAGAAAATACAGTTATAGATAAATATAACCAAATCGAGTCCGATAAGATTCTTACGGCGTTAGTAGAGGCCGGTGGAAACCGTACAATAGCGGCAGAAATACTAGGTATTTCGAGAAGCACATTATATCGTCGTTTGAAAAAACACCCTATTAATAAATAAACTCGAAT
The DNA here is from genome assembly GCF_003260995.1 of Acetobacterium sp. KB-1. Classification (NCBI taxonomy): domain Bacteria; kingdom Bacillati; phylum Bacillota; class Clostridia; order Eubacteriales; family Eubacteriaceae; genus Acetobacterium; species Acetobacterium sp. KB-1. Next base: position 925,718 of record NZ_CP030040.1, on the reverse strand, counting down.
ATTGGGATATTCTCATAAAAAGCTTGTAATGACTTCACTGTCATTACAAGCTTTTTTTAGTCGCCCGGCATGGGCGCAATCTAACGGGTGAAAGTCCCGAGCACGGGTAGGTAGTGCCAAGTGAATAGCTTAAGGCAAGGGTGTCCCCGGCGACGGGGAATCTGAAGGAAGCCGGCGGCAAACTTCCGGTCTGACGAACAGAAATCACATCAGGCATTATCAACTGGGTAAGGTTGCTAAGCAAACCAAAGCCCTAAAACTACCCGGAAGTTGATGGTGTAAATGTGGCAGATAGATGGAAGGAAAGATTGCGTTCTTACCCAGGGAGATCTCACGGACGTGTGGAAACAGAGTATGAAACACGGTTGAAATAAGATTTATCGTGAGAAGTCAGCCGAAGCCATAGTACGGAGACAATCTAGATGTCGAAGGAAGGGCTGAACCAGAGGAGGTGAAGATCAATGAAGATTACTGACGGTGATAAAATAAAACACAGAAAACTTCAAAATGAAGACGATCTGCAAAAGATATCTGCGGAACAGAAAAGATATGCAGACGTGTGTGCGTCACCAAAGATAATTGAAACCGAAATCACCAACACAAACGAGCAGATGGATGGACTGCTGGAGAAGATTTTAACCCGGGATAATCTGAACCTGGCCTATAAGCAGGTGAAGAAAAACAAGGGTGCAGGTGGAATTGACGGGATGCAGGTGGATGAACTTCTGCCCTACCTGAAAGAAAACCGGAATGAACTCATTGAAGCCATCCGAAGTGGTAAATACAAACCACACCCCGTCAGACGGGTAGAAATACCAAAAGATAACGGGAAAACACGAAAATTAGGAATCCCAACTGTTGTGGATCGACTGATCCAACAGGCAATCATGCAGGTGTTGACGCCGATATTCGAGCAACAATTCTCAGACAACAGTTTTGGATTCAGACCGGGGCGCAGTGCCCAAGGTGCCCTGAAACAATGCCAGCAAAATATCCACGACGGATATAAATACGTCGTGGATATGGATCTGGAGCGGTACTTTGATACTGTCAATCACAGTCGACTGATACAGATTCTGTCTGAAACCATCAAAGATGGTCGGGTCATTTCCCTGATCCACAAATATTTAAACGCTGGCGTGATGTCAGGCGGTGTGTTCGAGAGAAGTGAGGAAGGCGTACCGCAAGGCGGCCCACTCAGCCCAATTCTTGGTAATATCATGCTTAATGAATGTGACAAGGAACTGGAACGTCGTGGACACCGTTTTGTCCGGTATGCGGATGATCTGATGATTTTCTGCAAAAGTCGGAGAGCTGCCGAACGAACCCTTAAAAACATCGCACCGTTTATCGAAGGGAAATTGTTTCTTCGAATAAATCGGGAGAAAACAAAGGTGGCCAACGTCACAAAAGTAAAATTTCTCGGATACGGATTCTATATCTACCGGGGACAGGGAAGGTTGCGAGTTCACCCCCAGAGCATCGGTAAGCTGAAGGATAAAATCCGACAGATTACCGGACGCAGTAATGGGATGGGAATTCAGAGACGAAAAGAAAGACTGCTGCAAATCGTGCGGGGCTGGGTCAATTATTTCAAGCTGGCGGATATGAAAAAGATCCTCAAACCGCTGGATGAATGGATGAGAAGCCGGATCCGGATGGTTGTCTGGAAACGATGGAAGAAAGTGAAAACCCGATTTATCAATCTCAAGAAATTGGGACTGGATGAAGAACGGGCCTGGATGTGGGCAAACACAAGAAAAGGCTATTGGCGAACCGCCCATAGCCCAATCTTACTGAGAACCCTTTCTAATGACCGCTTGAAGCGGGCAGGATATCCCAACTTTTATGATTATTATCTGCAAGTAACCGTGTAAACTTTGGAACCGCCGTATACCGAACGGTACGTACGGTGGTGTGGGAGGTCGGTTGATCAATTAATGGTCAGCCTCCTACCCGATTGGTGGAAAATCATCGTTATTTTATAGTGATATCAGCATCTCCGTAAAATAATCGGGGACATGAACGCGTGTCAAATTGTTTCAACTTCGTTCAGAGGCATTGACATTAGTGTATCAATTTGTCTTATAAAAAATAAAATATGCAAACAGTAATAAAGCATTATGAAGGAGCAGATTCGAAATAAATCGCTTTGCTCCAGGATTATTAAATTGTACATTGTCATAATTTAGTTTTGAATAAAAGTTGGCATATAAATTGCTAATATATAAATTACTTCATATTGCAATGTTAAAAATATGTGAACCACAGATACAATCCCAATTTACTGAATGAATTTATTATTTCAAATCGCTAAGAGGAAAAGAAAATATCTTAATTATTAAATTGCTTTATTTAGAAATGAGATTTTTAGATGTAACAGCCCTTTGTTTTTAATATATCAAGACTAGAAGGAGGTTCAGTGAGCGGAAAAAAGCGCTATTCCAGCTGAAATGAGTAATTTTTATGAATGTAATAAAAAATTTGTCATTATGGTTATAGCTCAATAATGAGTAAAAAAGATATTTTTGATCGATGTGGGAAGATATTTAATTGCTATAAAGTGAGGTTACAGCGCCATGTGCATGAGATAAAGCACTGTTGCCATGTAAAAAAGAATAAGATGAAAGGAAAAGTATGACTATCACTTTGGGTATTTCATACGAAATTATTTATGGAAGAGAGTAATATTACTGTTGTAAAGGAAAATGGTATAGCAACAATTCGAATTAATCGACCTAAATTTCTAAATGCGTTAAACAGCACAATTAGCAAAGAAATATTAAATGAGCTTGAAAAAATAAAGCTTGATTCGTCCATTCGGGTACTGATTGTAACCGGCACTGGTAGATCTTTTGTGGCTGGAGCAGACGTAAAAGAAATGTCTGATTTTCCGCCACGCAAGGCAAGAGAATTTTGCACAGTAGCAATTGATATTAATAATGAATTGGAAAGTATGCCAATCCCTACTATCGCAGCAATAAATGGTCTTGCGTTGGGAGGAGGATTAGAACTGGCTCTAGCATGTGATTTTCGAGTAGGGGGCTCACGAACACTTTTAGCTTTACCGGAGGTTGGTCTTGGCATTATCCCCGGAGCACATGGCTGTGCTCGCATAACATCAATAATTGGACCGTCAAAGGCGAAACAGTTAATAATGCTTAATGAGAAGATACCAGGTAAGCTTGCTTATGAAATTGGTCTGATTAATTGGTATGTTACAGGAAATGCTACCTTGGATGAAGAAGTAACCTCCGCTCAAACTGCACTGATAGCTCAAAAATCTTGTGAGGAAAACAAAGTTTTATTAAAACAAGCAGAAGATAGAGCAAGATCAGCAGAGAAAGTAGCAGATGCTGCTGAAGCTGAGGCTATTTATACAAAAGCAATGGACATTGCGCAATTGTTGAAATCAAAACCTAAATGCGCTTTAGCTGCAGCAAAAGCTGTAATCAATACGGCAGCTAACGAGAGTATTCGAGCTGGTAAGACAGCTGAAACGGCTGAATTTTCTTTATTATTTGATACAGATGATCAGAAAGAAGGAATGTCTGCAATGCTTGAAAAAAGAGTTGCAGTATTTACTAATAATTAAAATTTAAAAGGAATAGGAAGGAATATTATTATGAACATACAAACGATAGGTGTAATTGGCGCAGGACAGATGGGAGCTGGTATTGCGCAGGCTGTTGCAACTGGAGGTTATAGAGTCATTCTTTACGACATTAAGGAAGAGTATTGTGAAAATGCAAAAGAAAAGATATACGCATCTTTAAAGAAACGTGCTGAGGCAGGAAAAATCACAACCGATTTAGTAGAAAATACCATAGAAAAGATTAATACTACTGAGGATTTGAAGCAGTTAGGAATCTGCGATATGGTTATTGAGGCAGTGCCTGAAGTATTAGAATTAAAACAGTCTATATTCAAAGAACTCGGAACGATATGCAGACCTGATGCGATTCTTTGCACAAATACATCCACGATATCAGTTTCTCAGGTTATGAGTGAATGTACAATGAAAGAGCGTTGCGCGGGCATGCATTTCTTTTTTCCTGCACCAGTCATGAAGTTGGTGGAGGTGATTCGATCAAATGATACAACAGATGCTACGGTTTCAGTAATTAAACAAGTGGCCAGTTATATAGGTAAGACAGCTATTGAATGCAAGTTTGATACACCAGGTTTTATTGTCAACCGGTGCTTGTTTGCTTTTCTACAGGAAGCACTTCACTGCTATGAAGATGGCATAGCTACTATCGAAGATATCGATACTGCTATGAAGCAGGGGCTTAATCACCCAATGGGACCGTTTGAAATGATGGATATGTCTGGATTGGATATATATCCTCATGCCTGTGAATCATTAAGAGAACTGCCAGTTACAACATGGGAGTGCTGCGATAGTGTCAAGAAATTAATTGAAGAGGGGCGATTAGGAAGAAAGTCAGGCCATGGATGGTATGACTATAAATAAATATAAACTAAATAGTTTATTTGTCAAGCGTAAAAATATCGAAAGATATGAAAAATACTTTTTGCAATTATGTCTATGAAGTTGTGAGGAGTAAGCATTTTTTAGAATTAACAAGGAGGAAATAATGAAAGAAGCAGTTATTGTTGCATATGGACGCAGCGCTTGTTGTCGGGCAAATAAAGGAGGGTTTGCAAATAGTCATCCGATAAATTATGCCGCACAGACACTGAAGGGAGTACTAAGCAAGGTTCCTCAAATCAATCCTGAAATAATAGGTGATGTAATTACTGGATGTGCTATGCCGATAAATGAGGCACATATGAATATCAGTCGACTGATTGTAAATCGAGCTGAATTACCTGATTGTGTACCAGCACAAACGATAAATCGTTTTTGTTCATCTGGTTTACAAGCGATTTCATCTGCGGCTAATGCTATTATTTCAGGTGAATATGATGTAGCAGTAGCAGGTGGCGTAGAGAGTATGAGTAAGTGTTTTATTCCGTATTCTGATTCGTATATGAATCCATGGATTAAAGAAAATTATATTGGTGGTTATATGTCTATGGGTGAAACGGCTGAAAGGGTAGCAGAACATTATATGATCAGACGTGAAGACATGGAAAAAATGGCCTTGGAATCCCATAAAAAAGCCGCAAAAGCTCGTACCGAAGGCAAGTTGGCTCATTGTATCATCCCGGTTTTAAATGATCAAGGTAACATGATCATGATAGATGAGGGGATTCTCGCCGACGAAAATGGAATGCTTAAAACGAGTATGGAAAGAATGGCCGCAATGACTCCGTGTTTCCGTGAAGAAGGTCAAGTAACGGCAGCTACTTCCTCTCAAATGACTGATGCGGCGGCATATGTAGTTATTATGTCTTCGGAGAAAGCATCAGAGCTTGGCATAAAGCCAATTGCCAAGTTTGCGGGATATTCTGTAGCGGGTTGTGACGCAACAGAAATGGGGATGGGACCCTTATTTGCTGTTCCAAAGCTTATGAAAAAATGCAATTTATCTCTCGAACAGATGGATGTTATCGAGATAAATGAAGCTTTTGCATCACAGGCATTAGCGTGCATTAACGAACTTGGTATGGATATGCAGAAGGTTAATCCTTATGGAGGTGCTATGTCCATTGGCCACCCTATGGGGGCTACTGGTGCTATTCTTACGTCAAAAGCGTTGTCTTATCTGAGTGATACTGGTGGACAATATGCCTTGATTACTATGTGTATAGGTGGCGGCATGGGAGCGGCAGGTGTCTTTGAGTTATGTAAATAGTAAGAAGAAATTACTAAGAATTGAATAGGAGAAATAAAATTATGGCAAAAATTATTAGTGCAGAAGAAGCCGTTCGCTTAGTCAAAGATGGCGATGTTTTAGCAGTAAATGGCGTAGTTACAGTATGTAACCCTGATCTGCTTTGTCAAGCTCTTGGCAAACGATACCAAGACACAAAAACCCCTAGTGGACTTACTCTATGGGGTGCAACAGCGCTCGGCTTATCAAAAAAAGGTGCCTTTGCAGATAGTTTGTTTTTAGACAATGAAGGGCTTTTCAAAAAAGCGGTATTGGGACAAGTCAACTCTACTCCTACTCTTGCCCAAATGATTTCTGAAAACAAAATAGCTGGTTTCAATCTCCCTCAAGGAGTGGTTTCACATTTGTATAGGGCTGCCGCAGGAAAACAACCAGCAATAATTAGTGGAATTGGTTTAAATACCTCGGTTGATCCGCGTCTCGACGGTGCGTGTCTTAATGAAAAAGCTCGTAATGAACCTCCGCTTTCCCAAGTCGTAAATATTGCTGAGAAGGAATATCTTCAGTTTTTCACACCTAAGATTGATGTTGCATTTATTGCAGGCTCTATCGCTGATGAAAAAGGTAATATTTCTTTTGAGAATGAGGCTGCTTTTGTTGATGCGATTGCAATTGCATTAGCAACAAAGGCTAATGGGGGAATAGTATGTATTCAGGTTGAGCAGATATCGGATAAGCGATTGCATCCAAAATTGGTAAAGATTCCGGGGAAAGCAGTGGATTATATTATCGTTAACCCGAATCAGTTGCAGTGCGTATTTGAAAAAAACCAGCCAGCTATTAATGGAGATGGGATACTTTATTCAGAAGAGATCGTACCTTACATTGAAAGAATGGTATCATTTATTCCTGGAAATAAGAAAAGATATGATCAATATATCATTGCTCGAAGAGCATATAAAGAGATCAATAAGGGTGACATAATCAATCTGGGAGTTGGCATTCCAGGACTCATTGCTACGATAGCTACTGAATGCGGTGATTGGGAGGATATTACTTTAACCAATGAAGTTGGCCTGTTCGGTGGGATTCCCCTGCCTCGTCCTGGTTTTGGCGCTTCTCTTAATGCTGAGATGATTACAGAAATGTCCATCATGTTTGATTTTTATGATGGTGGGAATCTGGATGGTGTATATGTTGGTGCTGCACAGGTATCATCAGAGGGAAACGTTGGTGTAAGCAAAGTAGGTAGTGTAATTATCGGAGTAGGCGGATTTATCAATCTGACACAATCATCACATAAAGTTGTCTTCATGACAAACTTTATGGATGGAAAGAATATGGAGCTAAAATTTGAAGAGAATAAACTTCGCATTATTCAAGAGGGTACTAATCGAAAATTTGTAAATAAAGTAGAACAAATATCCTTTTCAGGAGATGGTGCCATAGAGAATAATCAAGATATTACCTATATCACAGAGCGCTGTGTATTTAAACTGACCCCTGAAGGATTATTATTAACAGAAGTTGCTCCTGGGATTGATATAGAGCGTGATATACTGGCAAATATGGATTTTGTACCATTGATCGCAGAAAATGTTAAAATCATGGATCATGAATTTTTTGATTTTAAAATTCAAAATTAAAAGAAAAATTGTTTTAAATTTACATTAGAAAGTGAGTGCTAATATATGTCTAATATTTTGTTACAACCATATGAAATCGGTAGAATAACAATTAAAAATCGTTTTGTAATGACTCCTGTTCAGCTTTCCTATGCAACACAAGATGGCAAGCCTACACCCAGGTTAATAGAATTTTACCGTCGGCGTGCTGCAGGCGGTGCTGGCCTCATTGTTGTTGGGGCAGTAGGTGTGGATCCTATGCGTATATGCACTGCAGGTGTAATGCAACTTTCGCGTGACAACGATATGCCAGGTATGAAGGAATTGGTAGATGCCGTTCATAAGGAAGGTGGGAAAATATTCCCGCAATTGTGGCATCCTGGAGCTTACGCTAAACCTGAAGAGTACAACGGTCAAACCCCTGTTGCCCCTTCTGATTATAAGTGCAAATTTAATCAAGCCCAGACACGTGCATTAAAAATAGAAGAAATAGAAGAAATTATCTGTAATTTTGCTGCAGCGGCAAAACGGGCACAAGATGTTGGTTTTGATGGTATTGAATTGGTCGCTAGTGCTGGGTACTTAATTGCACAATTTCTATCAGCATCTACAAACTTTCGCACTGATCGTTATGGCGGATTTTTAGATGGCCGCATGAATTTTCTTCGTGATATAGTCGTTGCAGTAAAAAAAGCTGTGGGCTCCGATTTTCCGGTTACCGTACGATTAGCTGGAAATGAGTTTGTACCCAATGGTAATGATAATGACAGTTGCATTATCATTGCCAAGGAATTGGAACGACTTGGCGTAGCTGCACTTAATATAACGGGAGGTTGGCATGAAACGTTGGTGCCACAGCTTACTATGGATGTACCAAGAGGTGCCTTTAGCTATTTGTCAAAACGCGTGAAAGAGGCCGTTTCTATTCCTGTATACGCATGTAATCGCTTTGATATTTCGACTGCAGAAGAAGTCGTAATCCGAGGAGATGCAGACTTTATAGGGTTTTGTCGAGCTTTTATAGCTGACCCGGATATGGTGCGAAAATTAGAGGATGGACGTCCTGATTTAATTCGGCCTTGTGTTGGTTGCAATCAAGGATGTATGGATCACGTTTTCAAGTCAAAACCACTGGCCTGTCTTGCAAATAGTGATGCAGGATTCGAGTCTGAATCTGCGTCTTCCTTGATCAAGAAAATTCTTGTGATTGGTGCTGGTGTGGCGGGGATGGAATTTGCCCTGCGTGCTGCATCTGATGGCTCCATAATTACTGTTTGGGAAAAGGAAAATGAACCTGGCGGACAGATGGATTTAGTTTCTTCACCTCCAGGACGCGAAAGTTTTGCTGAGCTTTCTACTTTCCAATACATCGCCTGCAAAAATATTGGTGTAACTTTTGATTTCAATCATGAAGCTACGGCAGAGGAGATTATATCTTGTGTTGAAAGTGGAAAGTTTGACAAAGTAGTTTTAGCAACTGGAGCTCAACCCTTACTTCCTGATTTTCCAAAAGAGGAAGGTGCAAATATAGTTTCAGCGTGGGATGTTCTGCGTGGGAAAGCATCTATTGGAAAAAAGGTTGTTGTCGTTGGGGGTGGAGCGGTTGGTATAGAAACTGCGTTAAAAATTGCTGAAGAAGGAACTATCAGTGCAGATACGCTTAAATTTCTCTTTCTGAATCGTGCAGAAACACCTGAAATGCTATATGAATTATTGACTCATGGCAGCAAAAAAGTCTCCATTGTTGAAATGCAGCCTAAAATTGGATCGGATATTGGACCTTCTTCCAAGTGGATTATGATGACAAATTTGGAAAGATACAATGTTGACAAACATCCTGATTCAAAAGTTATCTCTATTCAGAAAAATTCAGTTACCGTAGAACGTTCCGACGGCACAAGGGAGATTATACCTGCAGAAACAGTTGTTTTGGCAATTGGATCTCGAGCCGAAAATAAATTGGCAGAGCAATTAAAAGGGAAAATTGCAGATATGGTTGTAATTGGCGACGCTAGAAAACCACGAAAAGTGATAGATGCTCTGAAAGACGCTAAAGAAGCACTCGCAGAATAATCGAAGTAACTTTCTATTGATATAATATATAGAAATCCAAAGTGTCTCGAAATGTGTCAGAAATGCGCATCTTTTATATTCTCAACTTGAGACATTGCGACGCATAATGAAACGGAAACCTGATTTAACGTGGCAAAAGCGGAAAAAAACTTGGCACAAGATTTGCTGTAATTATAACCAAATCTTGTAAGGAGGAATTAATAAAGACTGAGCGCTTTAAAAACAAAAACTACAATTTTAAGAAAACAATTTAAAGGAGGAAAAAGTAATGTCTAAAATTAAAATTGCATCCGTAGCAATGGTAAGTGTTCCTGATAAGGCGGTAAATTTGGCAAAAATGTTGTGTTTTATTGATGAAGCAGCCCAAAAAGGGGTTGATCTTATTGCGTTTCCTGAATTTTGTCTTCCAGGTATTCCAACTACATTTACTATGATGTCTACCAACATTGATGCGACATCTTATTGGGTGAATGCAGCGGAGTATGTGCCCGAGGGTGATTCAGTTCAGGCCTTGATTGCAAAGGCGAAAGAGCGTAATATTTATATCTCTTGGACCATGTCAGAACAAGACAAGGAGTATTGTGACAGATTCTACAATTGTGGTGTATTGGTTGGGCCAGAAGGATTTATAGGGAAATACAGAAAAATTCAACAACCCGGTACAGAACGGCTTTTCTTCCATCCTGGTAACGAGATACCGGTGTTCGACACAAAAATCGGTAGAATTGGTATGATGATCTGTTTTGATAGGTGGTGGCCAGAAATCGCAAGATGCCTAAAAATTGGGGGTGCAGAAATAATACTTGCAATGTCCGCCTGGCCAGGAACAGATAAAAGCACCGGCGAGGATGATTTCACTTTGAATCTCTGGACGAGTACTGGTTATTGCCGTACGCTTGAAAACGCCGTTGTACTTGTAGATAGCTGTGGAGCTAGCCCGGAAAATATTACCCGCATGGAAGAAGGCCTTGAAGCAGGGCATGCAAGAATATATAGTCCAGAAGGTTATGTTATTGTTACAACTGGCTGGGAAGAAGACATGGCGATTGCGGAGATTGATCCAAAGGCGGCAATTGCAAACTGCTTTGCTACTTTTGGTCTTGGAAACATGGATTCTATCAGAGATCTACGAACTGATATATATATACCGTATTTTGAAAAACACAGAAGATAGCTGTATGATGAGCAGCTAAAATTACCTTAAAAATACAGGAGGGGTTTTATATGGAAAATAAAAAATTAGTAAAAGCATCACTTGCTCTATCTTCGACTTACCTATATATTAATATCGGTATTTTTGTTTCAGTTTTCGGGAATATTGTGAAAACATATTCAAGTAATGGCGCTGTAATGACCAACTTGATTTATCTCATTCCCAATCTAACAGTTATTCCGTTTATTTTTATAGGAGGAAAATTGTGCAGTTGGTTTAGTAAAAAGACTCTTCTAGTAATAGGCTTATCTATTTTTTCGTTAGCTGGAGCAGGGACTCTTTTATTTGAAAATATCTATTATGTCTTGGCTATGAGAGCATTGCTTGGAGTTGGAATGGGGATTCTTTATCCTCTTGCAAGAGCTCTCGCTGTACAGTACTTTGATGGCGAAGAACGAGCAAGTATGTTAGGGATCATGCAGGCTACAGCATGTGGAATCGGTGTTCTACTGGCACTTGCTTCAGGAAGAATTGCTGTCGTTGATTATCACTATGCGTTGTTCTTGTATCTGATTGCTTTGCCCATCGCACTGTTGGCTTTTTTGGCTTTACCTAAAGATGAACCAGAAAAAAAACTTTATCAACATGCGGCAAAGGAAGAAAAAATGCAGAAATTCAGTTCCTCATATTACTATTTTCTAGCTGCTGTGTTTTTTCTATCGGTAATCTTAGTTATAAACCAATTGAAGATGGGGGTATTTGTTACCACTGAGCAATTGGGGACACCCATGCAGATAGGGATTGGAAGTGCGACTGTATTTGTGGCAGGTTTTCTATCGGGAATGCTGTTTGGGAAAATATATACTAAAATTGAGAGATATACAATTGCGTTGGGATGCTGTCTATTGGGGACAGGGTATGTTATTTATTATTTTACGTACAGTATTACAGGCGTTTATCTTGCCTGCGCTACAGCGGGTGCTGCGGTAGGACTGATCCAACCGTATTTTACAGCAAGAGTAGCTGTATTGGTGCCTAAAGAAAGAGCGACAATGGCTATAACATATCTTGGAGTGGTTTATTCGCTTGCTTATTTTTTAGCATCGTATATCATCCCAATGATTGAAAGTTTATTTAATGTTACAACTGCAAGGGGTTCGTATTTGTTGTTTGGAGTCATTGCACTTATAGGTTTTGTTGTGTCGATAGTTTGTACACTACTCTCACAGTCCAGTCAAAAAAAAGCTGATAATGTAGCGTAAAGTCATTTGAATTTTATAAGGTTTTTCAGTGGGGGGATGGTATCCATTTGTTTAAAAGCTTAACGATTTAAAATTTTCTGACTATAAAGACATGAATTTAATGTGTCATGAGGTTAAAGCGGATAACACCAACATCGTAGTAATTGCTGCTTGCGTTATCCGCTATCAATATAAAATTAATTTTATTATGAAAGGAAATATAACAATGAAATTTTCAGTAGATAGTTCGATTAATCGAGATTGCAAACTTATGAATAAGCGAGGACCATCGCTGTATCCATTCTTGGTTTCGTCACCTAAAGAGGAATTGCTTGCATGCAGAGAGACCGCATGGTTAGGATGCTTTTTGAATATTTCACCGGTCTATGATGTCTCAGGACCAGATGCAGTAAAACTACTGAATGACGTATGCGTAAATAGGGATTTTAGCAAGTTAAAGATTAGCGGTTCCCGACATGCATTAATGTGCAATGAGAAAGGACAGCTTATTGCTGATGGATTAATAACTAGAATCGATGATGAGACATTCCGTACTTATTGGTTGGCACCAGCGTTGCCATTTTATGTGGACACACTTGGAATGAATGTAAAAGGCCAGTGGATAACAGACGAATATTTTTTCCAGATTGATGGACCAAAGTCTCTTCAAATACTCGAAAAAGCTACCCAGACAGATTTACACGACATTAAGTTCGCAGGCAAAAAGGACGTTAAGATCGCTGGTACAGATATGACTGTAGTGCGGCTCGGGATGTCGGGTTGCTTAGCTTATGAAGTTCATGGTGAAGAAAAAAATGCCGATTTGGTCTTTGACACCATCATGGAAGCAGGTAAGGAATTTGGTATTAAGCAGCAAGGCACGAATACATACTGCAGAAATCACACTCAGGGCGGCTATCCGAATCAATGGATTCATTTCTGGTATCCGTGGCTTTCTAGCGGAGATGCGCTTGCACAGTTCGTTACTAATGAACCACATATTGCTCCTCACCATAAAATCTACCCATTCTCAGGAAGTGCAAGTGATGATGTTCAGAATGCATTCGTGACACCGCATGACCTAGCGTGGGATTATCTAATTAGTTATGATCATGACTTTGTTGGTAAAGAAGCGCTACAGGAAATTGAAAAGAAAAGTCCGAGAAAGTGCGTAACTTTGGAGTGGAATGCGGCAGATGTTGGAGAGATTTTTGCCAGCCAGTTCATGGGTGCTGAGGTAGAGCCCTTAGACATAATTACAAAGGTAGGAGATGGAGCTGATGAACCGTTCATTATCAGCAAGGTATTATGTGAAGGGAGTGTTGTCGGTGTGGCTTCAGGCAGAACACATGACTTTTACCACCGTCGTATGATTTCTCTTGCGTTTATCAAATCAGAATTCGCTATAGAAGGAAAAGAACTCAAAATCCTTTGGGGAACGCCGGGTACACCTCAAAAGGAAATCCGGGCAATAGTGGCACAGTTCCCTTATTACAATGAAGAATATAGAAATGAAACATTTGATGTAGAAAAAATTCCCCATCCAGTATTCAACGTTTGAGATTTTATTTAACAGGTCATGATCAAGAGATGGGCATGGTAAACACAATAAAGGACTGAGGCGCAACCTGGCACTGCCGGGAAAGTCGTGCTAATAGATGAGTCATAAAATAATGTGTTCAATTGATTTGAAAATTTTAGCGATAAATAGAGGTGAAATAATTGAAAGTAAAAGATATTCTAATTATGGGATTACCAGGTATTGTTATGGGGTTTATAATGAGTTTTATAATTTCTTATTTTGTAATTGGTATACCTGAAAATGAAATAGCAAATGCGATCAATAATGGGATAAGTGGATTAGTCAGCACCTTTTTGGGTGTTTTAATGACCTTTGTTGTGAATAAACAAAAGATAGCCAAGTGTTTTGCAGAAGTGAATGAGAAAAGCAAATAATAACTGTACAATTTAGCGATTTTAACATGGCAGAAAATTTAAAAACTGTAGATTAGATGGGCTTGTTGCATATTTATTTTGATGATCAATTTTATTTATATTTCCGCAGTTCCAATGGTGTTGGAAATTTTCAGTTTTGTGGTTATAACAGGTCAATTCTTCTTTATTGAACATAACTTTGGAATCGTGTCATGGAAATTAGTTACTGGTTTGCCATCGATACGATTCCGTTGATTATTATACAGCGGATTATTATGGAAAGGTGAAAAGGGCACCGGTATGACATCAGCTTCGTTTAACAGGTGGTTATGCAAAGGTTACTTATTTACCGAATGTGTTATTTGGTAAGTGTATCACTTTGTAGAGATACAAGGAGAGAAAAATGAAATTCAAAAGAAGGCTATTAAAAAAAATAATTATTGATCAATGTGCACCATTGTTTTTGATCACTTTGATGCTACTGGTTCTATTACTGGGAATATTTAACCCATCTAATAAAATCAACGAAACAATTAATTCTTTAATGGCTGTTATTTTCTTAATATTTTCTATTTCTGCAATCAGCGTATACTGTCTTTCAATGAAAAAATGGTATACCAAAATTGTCAATATGGCTGATATGTTGGGTAGAATTAACATATCAGAACAAAGCAGAGTTGGTAACGTTCTGGCAAGTGAGGGTGGTAATCCGTTGGATGAACTGATCTTACGAATCAAAATGGTTGAGCATCAGATTGAGTTCCATTATAAGATGGTTCATTCAATTTCGGAAGGAGATTTTTCACCTAAAAGCGAGTTGCTATCAGCTAACATTCCTTTTGATTTGGCATTATTGAGAATAAATGAGTGCTTAAGTGTATTAGAAGCTACAACTGAAGAAAATGTTCTATTAACCCAATGCGATAAGGGAGACAGAAAAATACCTGGTGTTATGGAACTTTCTGGAGGATTTCAAAGGGTCTTTATAAATCAGCAGCAAGCGCTAAAAAAAGCAACTGAAGAAAAGGATTTTCTCGGGGCAATCCTTGATGCAATTCCATATGCTTTGATGGTTACAGACGATAATTACAAATACAAATATATCAATAAAGGCATGGCTGATTATTTTATTAGCAAAGGCGTCATTGAAACGCGTGAAATGGCAGTGGGTATGGATTGTAGTTTATCCGGCTCGAGCATGTGTGGGAATGAAAACTGTGCCAGAAAAATGTTGATTGAAAGAAGCATAAATACTGTAAACTTTGATGCAAGAGGAAAATATTATAAGCAAGATATTGCTTATTTACTTGATAAAAATGGGAAGCCCACTACGGATATCTTAGAGATGACACTAGATCAGACAGCTGTAATGAGTGTGAATGCTTACAATCAAACGGAAATAAAACGGCTTGTGGGGAACTTGGGTAATTTAGCAAGGGGAGAGCTAAATTTTGACTTGAATCTTGGTGAGCCGAATGAATTTACGCAGGAAGTCTATCAGCAATATGAAAGTATCAGAGAGATGATGCGACAGGTAGGAGCATCAGTTGGCGGTTTGATTGACAACACGACTTGGATGATTGAGGAAATAATGAAAGGGAATCTAAGTGCCTGCGCTGATGAAATAGGATTTGAAGGGGCGTGGAAAACGCTGATTATTGGTCTTAACGCAATTCTAAAACGGATAAAAGCACCTTTAGATGAAGTAATTACTGTGATGACAGCTGTTTCAGGCGGTAATCTGAACGTTATGGTCAAAGGCGATTACCAGGGCGACTTCGATAAGTTGAAACAATCAGTAAATCAGACCAATACTTATCTGAACTGGATCACGAAGCGAATAAAAGATATAACTGGCGAAATCAGTAACGGAAATTTGGCATTGGATACTATTGATAGTTTTGATGGTGATTTTTCTGAAATTTCCACTGCTCTAAATGATATTATTGAAACTCTGAATGAGCTGTTATCAGAAATCAACCATGCTGCTGAGCAGGTTTTATCAGGTGCCAGTCAGGTAGCCAGTGGTAGTCAGTCGCTTGCACAAGGTTCGACTGAGCAGGCCAGTGCTATTGAAGAATTGACTGCTGCGATTAGTGAAATTGCCAATCGGACTAAAACAAATGCGGATTCAGCAAATCAAGCACAGGTGTTATCAAAGAATGTCAAATTAGGTGCTGAAGCTGGTAATGGGCAAATGGCTACCATGCAACATGCTATGGAAAAAATCAATCAGTCATCCATCGATATTTCAAAGATCATAAAAGTGATCGATGATATCGCCTTTCAGACAAATATTCTGGCTTTAAATGCAGCTGTTGAGGCAGCCAGAGCTGGACAACATGGCAAAGGTTTTGCAGTGGTAGCGGAAGAAGTACGAACTTTGGCAGCACGTAGTTCGGATGCCGCAAAAGAGACAACATTTCTAATTGAAGGTACCATCAATAAGGTGAAAAATGGAACTGAGATTGCCAATCAAACTGCAATATCTCTTCATGAAATGGTAGATGGGATCGGTAAGATCTCCGAAATTAATGGTCGTATTGCTTCGGCATCAACTCAACAGGCCGTAGAAATTGCTCAGATCAACCAGGGCATTGAGCAGGTGTCACAGGTAGTCCATCAGAATTCAGCGACTGCTGAAGAAAGTGCAGCGGCCAGTGAAGAACTGTCCGGGCAAGCGGAAATGCTTAAAAATAAGCTATATCGATTTAAATTAAAGAATGGGAAGTGCTAATTTTTCATCGATATCACCAAACAGTTTTAGCTGTTATATGAAGAACAAATTGGTAGAGCGGCAGACTAAGCGTAAATGTTAAGAATGAAGATTAGCTCAACTTCAATTAAAACAAAAAACGACAATAAGTTGTTTAAATGCCATTACGAAAGGCTTAGTTGGCAAACTGTAGATCTTTTAGTGGCATTTTCTCATTTGGAAAATAATACTTGAAGATAAAATATTTCAGAACATTTTGTCTTCTGAGTGAAACGAAAGGAATAATTATTGAAATGAATCATCTAAATCGCTGGATATATGCCAGCGTCGGAGTTGTTATTATGTTGTTGGCCGGTCTTGTTTATGCATGGACTGTTTTGCAGGCGCCAATCGCCATGATGTATAAAGAGTGGACAAAAAGCCAGCTATCAGTCACGTTTACAATTATCATGTTTTGTTTTTGCCTGGGCGGTTTCCTTGGTGGAGTAATGCAAAAAAAAACTGACACCGCGAGTCATTGTTTGGATTTCGGCCCTGCTGTTTCTGGCTGGTTTCAGTATTACCTCAGTTGCCGATTCACTGATTACCCTTTATTTGGGTTTTGGGGTATTGGCGGGCTTGGCTTTAGGACTAGTGTATAATGCAGTAATGAGTTCAGTAACGAGCTGGTTTCCTGATAAACAGGGATTTATTTCAGGGCTTCTGCTAATGGGATTTGGGATAAGCGGTTTTATTATTGGAAAAGTCTACACTGCGGTAACGCCAATGGATAGCAATGGCGGTTGGAGGACAACGTTTTTAGTATTTGGGTTTATTATTTTTGTCGTCATGGCTTTTGCCGGTTTTTTTATAGTAAAGAACGATAAACAATGGGATGTTGATGTAACAGAAAATGTTAAAGAATCTGAAAAAAGTTATGAGGAGATTTGTTCAAAAGAAATGGTAGTGCGCCCTTCATTCTGGTTATATCTTTTCTGGGCGACGTCGCTCTCAGCAGCGGGATTGGCCATCATTTCGCAGGGGGCACCGATGGCAATGGAAGCTTGTCCGGAAATCACAATGAGTACTGTAGCAACGGTTGTCGGTCTTATTTCGGTCTTTAATGGAGTGGGACGGATTGTATTCGGTACACTGTTCGATAAAATTGGACATTTTTTCACAATGGTTATTGGGAGTGTGATATTTATAATCGCGATAATATTGCTGATAACCGCATTAACAAGTCATATGATGGTATTACTGATCGTCGCTTATATCGTAACGGGGCTTGCTTACGGCTGCATAACCCCGACAGGATCGGCCTATGTTAATCGTTTTTATGGTTCAAAGAACTATCCGATCAATCTTTCCGTTGTGAATATGAATATGCTGGTTTCATCATTTGGATCGATGGCTGCGGGTATTGTATTTGATCTGACGCATTCGTGTGTCGCAATTCTTGAGATGGTTATTATTCTGGTTGTACTCGGTACAGTTGCATCATTTTTTATCCGGAAACCGAAAGAAGCGCATTTGCCAGTGATTCAATAGTTGTTTGATAAAGTTTTATAGGTATATGAAATATTTGTTGACGTTTTAATTAAATGATTAAATATGAAGGGTGTAAGCGTAAAAAGGTATCAATATGGTTGTACATCCCATAAGTGAAACAGTTAGTTAATGCCAGCAGATTTTGAAACAGTCAACAATTTTTTGTCAGAAAAACTATATATAATTGATTAAAGATTTTGAATAGCTATAACTTGAAACACAGTCTCTGAATGACCGCTTCCCGGACTGAATGGAGGTTAAGAAATCAGCAACATTCTTACGTATTTCAGAAACAGAATGATAGAATACATTATTAACGACCCGTTCCTTCAGCCACTTCCAGAGTCCCTCAATGAGATTCAGATTCGGGTTGTAAGGCGGTAGGAAAATCAGTTGGAGCCGGTCAGCATTCTCAGTAAGAAAGGGAATCAGCAGTTTTGCGTGATGGATACGTGCGTTGTCCAGAATCAGAACGGTCTTACCATCCGGATTCCTTGAAAGTAAATTTTCAAGGAATCCGAGGAAAACCGCTGCATCATAGGTTTCATGCTCCTTCGCAGTAAACTTCACCGGTTTCGTAGTTAAGATTTCCGACCAATTTTACACCGCGATGTTTCCCATAAGTCGGTACATACCGGTCCAAATATTTAATTATTATACTTTTTAGCGTAATAATACAATTTAGCGTAATTGACAATACCGCTAAATTGTATTATAATTTACGTTCTTAGACAAATAAAAACTCAAATTTTGATACAATTAAGGCCACCTTGTGATGAGGTGGCTTTTGTATTTTTTGAAAGAAATGGCTTTGCAGAGGGATTTAAGAGCTAATACAAATTTGATAAAAATGAAACGGTTGGTAGTTGGAATTTAGATTGATCGGCCAAGTGTAGAAAAGTTTTGAACTAAAGTAGGGGTGTGCAAAAGGGTGCATTTTTTGACAGGGGTGTGCATTTGTCAATACCGTTTCAAAACTTCCCAAAAGGGGTATTTTAACACCGATTTTGACACATTTTGGGATTGATATAATTGTTTGACATGTTTCCATAGACGGGGCACGTTGAGACGGTTGTATTGCTATCAAGAGCAGAAAAGTAAGAGTGTAGAAATGTGAGTAAATAAGAGCTTTCCGTGATTTGAGCTCTGGCTTCAAGCCAGAAAGATAATCACGGTTTTTTATTTTGTGGGAAATTATCCAAGACTATGAAAGCGTAAGGTTGAGTGGATAGATTGACTTTAAGCCTTGCGAGTTGACAAGATGACTGTAAAAAATGCGGTGGGTTGATAGAATTATTGTCAAAAAATTAGAAAACATTTACACTTTATATTGACCGAGACAATAAAATGAAGTACAATAAATATTAGGTGGGATTATAGCCCTGCACCAGGAGGTGAGAACTTGATAGGATTAGAATATATTTTAAACCTCTATAACCTTCAACATATAGAACTTGCAGAAAAACTTGGCATTAAAAAACAAAATATAAACATGTGGGTGAAAGGGCGACAGAACATTCCAAAGAAATATCTACCGGTTTTAGAAGAACTCTTTGGCATTGACCAGTCTTACTTTGGACGTGAGCTTAGTGAAATTGAACAGTTAGAAATCCAGAAGGAAAAGCTGAAAAGAGATCTGAAGCCTGTAATCAAAAAGCATGAACAGCAGTTTTCTTTGGGAGAGATTAATGATCTTGTTGAAGTTCCCATCTATGATAAAGAAGAAATGAATACAATTGAGCGAGATATAGAAAAAGCCAAGCTGGTATCTAAGTTTAAGGCCGCGATGGATGTAGTAGAAAATAATCCATACTTGGAGACCTATAAGCTCATTGTAGAACTACTTGAAAAAGTACAGCATGAATCAGTTCTACACAAAACGATTGAAGCGCTGGCTCATTATTATGAAGTCTTGCCTGACTGGGTAAGCAGCGAACCGGAACAAGAAGGCTTTGAAAGTGAAATTTTTGAAGTCTTTGATGATCATAACTATTAAACATTTGGAGGGAATATTAATGGCTGAGAACACAGGAAACATTGGATTTGAAGAGACACTTTGGAAAGCGGCAGACAAACTGAGAGGCAGCATGGATGCCAGTGAATATAAACACGTGGTACTGGGACTGATTTTCCTTAAGTACATATCAGATATCGTGCGTGGGAGATGAAGCGCTTGTTAACCGAGTATGGGAAGATAGACGAAATTAAACCGGAGCTGGTTAGGCAAACATTGGATCACATCGGCGTTAATGAAAATGGGGAGACGGAGGTGATTTTTTTATGTGGGGTGAGGGTTTGAAAAAATAAAAAGCTCTTTCAAAACATTCTTCATAGGGGGACAATCGCCCCCTCTCGTCGGTATAATTTAGAAGCAGAATGTGGTATAATATGTAACCTAAAAAAGTAAAAAAAAGGGGCTGTGAGTGTGAAAAACAGAACATATATTGCCATAGATTTGAAAAGTTTTTACGCTTCGGTGGAGTGTATCGAACGTCAGCTTGATCCACTGACCACAAACTTGGTGGTGGCCGACGCTGCTCGAACAGAAAAAACCATTTGCCTTGCGGTATCGCCGCCCCTGAAAACCCACGGTATTTCCGGTAGAGCAAGACTGTTCGAGGTAGTGCAGAAGGTGAAAGAAGCCAATGCCCAGCGACAGCGATACGCACCAAATCGCATTTTTACCGGTTCCTCTTATGATGATTCAGAACTTCAATCATCACCGGAACTGGAACTGGATTACATCGTAGCCTCGCCTCGCATGGAGCTGTATGTTGATTATAGCACACGTATTTACAATGTATATCTCAAATATATCGCTCCTGAAGATATTCATGTGTATTCCATCGATGAGGTTTTCATGGATGTGACAAATTATCTGAATACCTACAAGCTGACTGCTCGTGAACTGACCATGAAAATCATTCGGGATGTATTGAAAACCACGGGCATCACAGCTGCAGCGGGCATCGGTACAAATTTGTATCTCGCCAAGATTGCTATGGACATCGGAGCCAAGCATGTCAAACCAGATAAAAACGGTGTACGTATTTCAGAGCTTACCGAGATGAGCTATCGTCAATCCCTATGGGGCCATCGACCGCTTACCGATTTCTGGCGAGTAGGCAAGGCCACCGCCAAAAAGCTTGAGGCTCACGGCCTTTTAACTATGGGCGATGTGGCCAGGTGTTCCCTCGGGGAAATGGGGGATTTCTATAATGAAGCCCTGCTCTACAAGCTGTTTGGCGTAAATGCGGAGCTACTCATCGATCATGCCTGGGGCTGGGAACCATGCACGATTGCAGATGTTAAAGCCTATAAGCCAACCACTAACAGCATTAGCTCCGGCCAGGTCTTACAGTACCCTTATCCCGTCGATAAAGCCAGGCTCATCGTACGGGAGATGGCCGATCTTCTGGCCTTGAATTTAGTCGACAAGCAAATGGTAACGGATCAGTTGGTGTTAACAGTCGGTTATGACATCCAAAATTTGCAGGACCCAGAGCTCAGGCAATCTTATAAGGGTGAAGTCACCTCAGACCACTATGGCCGGCAGTTGCCTAAACATGCCCACGGCACCGAGAATCTTGGCAGGTACACGGCCTCGTCCAAGTACATAATTGATGCGGTTACAATGCTCTTCGACCGCATTATAGATAAGCGACTGCTGGTGCGCCGAGTGAATATAACCGCAAACCATGTCATCCCCGAAGCATCAGCGCCCAAAGCTGCTTCATATGAACAACTCGACCTTTTTACCGATTATGCTGCCTTGGAAAAGCAGCAGGCAGCGGAAGAAGCAGAGCTTGAAAGAGAGAAAGAGATGCAAAAATCCATCCTGGACATTAAGAAAAAATTTGGCAAGAACGCAATCCTCAAGGGTATGAATCTGGAAGAAGGGGCCACCACCAGGGATCGAAATGATCAGATCGGAGGACATAAAGCATAATGAGTTCATATGATGACATTATCCACCTGCCTCATCACGTTTCGCTTACCCGCACCCCGATGCCAATTACCGATCGAGCGGCGCAGTTTTCGCCCTTTGCAGCACTTACCAAATATGGGGATGCTATCATGGAAACAGCTCGGCTCACACGGGAGCGCAAGGAGCTTACTGAGGATGCCAAGAAAGAGATTGAATTGCGGTTGAATCTGCTGATCGAACAGATTGCCAGCCGGCCCCAAGTCTCCATCACCTACTTTCAGCCGGACGAGATGAAAGACGGTGGCAGCTATATCACCGTCGCTGGTATAGTCATAAAGATTGATGTTTATGATCATATAGTTGTGATGCTGGACAAAACCAAAATTCCTACAGAGAATATTTTTGAAATAAATGGGGAATTGTTTGCGGGGCTGGACTGAGTTATATGCGTTGCAGCTCTGGCTGATTCAAGTAACTTATAGAAATGAATCACGACCACACAGATTGAGACTTTAGTCAAACCCGATTACAAATCATTAATACCGCTAAAGGAAAAATAACCCCTGCAAAATTAATTTGTAAAGATATCATATGTGGAATCTGCGGCAGTACCTTTGTGCAGTTGACTGATAATGAAAGCAAAAAATATTTGCGATGAAAAACCTTTCAAGGGAAAAAAGAAACGCTGATTGAAGGGACGATGTATACTCCACCTCTGAGAAAGGTATGGGCCGATCGTTCCCAAAATATCCGCTGGCTAAGTGATCGGGCTCCTAGAGAAATATAATGTACTTATATCAAAGTTACGGCTAATTTTATCGAAACACTATTTATATACTTCTGGTACTTGCTGATAGACTATCCAGAAGAAACAAAACCGGAGCTGGTCAGATAAACTTTGGAACACATCTGTGTTGATGAAAATGGTGAAGCAGATGTGATTTTTTTATGTGGGGTGGGGGGTGAAAAAATAAACCTGAAAATGTTCAATCGCAGATGTCAGCAAAAAAATTGACATGACTTGAAATCGAATATCTGTAACGTTAGAATAAAGTAAAAAATTAGAAGAAATCTATTGACGGATAACACAGATACAACATTTTTATAAGATTAGGGATATTTGAACAAAGGAGATATGAATGGAATATAAAATTGGTGATGTTTCAAAATTTTTAAATATATCTGATCAGATGATTCGATATTATGAAAAACATGGTGTCATAAAGCCAAAACGTAAGGGTGACGGGAAATATCGCTATTATGATGCGATGGATATTTTTTGGCTTTATGAAGCAATGAAATATAAGGAATGGGATATCAATATTGCCGACGTAAAAGATATTATTTCTGATGGTTACTTTGATAAGTTAGGTGTTAAATTAAGGGATTTTTCTAAACAACTGAAGGATCAGATTAAAAATGAGGAGCTTCTTCTTGGAAGAATTATAGAAATCGAAAAGAGGCTGGCAGTCGGTCAATATAATATCGAAAATTTCTGGGTTGAACAAGTCCCCAGTATGTATAGATTTAATTCCAATATTGGCAGTACTGGCGATAACTATACATTTGAAGAGAAAGATTTTCCAATGAAATCATATATTTTCACGAAAGACTATATTTCTTTTTTCGATGTTTTAGTAGAGTTTAATGACAACGATGAAAATTGGAGTTATGCAATTGATAAATACACTTTAGATCAATTAGAAATTGAAATCGCTGAGAAAACTGAATTATTGCCCGACCAATTATGTGTTTGTACAATAATTGATATGGGAGAATTTGGAGATTTCAACTCTGACTGCCTAAATAATCTAATGAATTATCTCAAGGAAAGAGATCATCAACTGGTTTCAAAAATATTTGGCATTATTGTGGGCAGAGGAAGCGTGGCGGGAAAGTTAAATAGAATCATGAAAATATACGCACCAATTAAAACTTTGTAATGATTATAAGGTGATAAGGCAGGGGCTGTCGGGAAATGGCCTCAGCTAAAAAGGGAGTTTGATGGACAACATCAGACTCCCTTTTGATTTTTTGGCAAAGAAAAAAGACGGTTAAAAAAACCATCTTCCCTCCGTTACATATACAGAATATAATGTAACTACACATGAATACTTATTATACAGAATTTTTCGAAAAAGGACAACAAAAAATAAATTTCAATCTGTATCAGATCGGTTTGCCATCCGACGATCCCGTCTTTACCCTGAAAAAAGTTATGGAGGACTTGAACTATGCCAGCCTGCTGGAAAAATATTCACATCAGGGAAGAAAAGGATACAATCCGATTATGCTGTTCGCAGTGCTGGTTTATGCCAACATGCGGGGTGTTAAGGCAATTGACCGGATCGTAGAATTATGTCGACGCGATATTGCCTTCATCTGGCTGACGGGTGGTCTTAAACCAGGACGGGATGTATTTTATGAGTTCATAAAATACCGTCTGACTGGTGAGATCCTTTCCGGGCTGCATTGTCAGTTCATGCGTCGACTGCAGAAAGAAGGATTGGTGTCCCTGAAAGCCCTTTTTATTGACGGCACAAAGATTGAAGCGAATGCCAACCGTTATACCTTTGTCTGGCGGGGAAGCATCAACTATCATCTGGCCAATCTTCTGGATCAGATCAAAACACTGTATGCGTCCTATAATGCATTGCTCAAATCCGGCGGATATGGCGACAAATATGGTTTTTGCAAAGAAGAGATGCTGGTGATCGAAGGCATTGAGCGGGTAAAAACTGTCATTGAAAAAAACCGTAACCGTAAACTTCACGGGGAAAAGAAAGTTCCGAACAAGGCCATCATCACCATTGAAAACTGCTCACCCCTTGAACTGCTGAAGCTACAGACAAATCTGACCACGATCGCAAAAGGTGAAGACATTTTGTTTACCGTTTTGAAGGGACAACGGAAATCCGAGCTTCAGAAACTTTACGAAGCCATTGAAAGCTGCGGCGAACGCCTGATGAAATACAAAAACCATTTTGAAATCATGGGCGCTGATCGCAACAGCTATTCAAAAACAGATTTCGAGGCAACCTTCATGCGAATGAAAGACGACCATATGCGAAACGGACAGCTCAAACCGGCTTATAATGTCCAGATCGCCGTGGAGAATTACTTTATTATCCACAGCTATATAAGCAATGATCGTACTGATTATGATACCATGATTCCGGTTCTTGACAGACACCGGAAGGCTTTCGGATGCTATCCGGAAGAAGTGACGGCAGACAGTGGCTACAGCAGCGAAAAAAATCTTGATTTTCTGAAAGAAAATCATATCAGCAGTTACATCAAGCTGCAGGCTCATGAAAAAATGAAAACAAAAGCCTGGAATAACGATATCGGGAAGCATTACAATATGTCCGTGATAATGCATGGTGGTCTCCGCTGTTACCGCTGTCACGATGGACGGCTCTTGTCCCATATCCGGACAGAAACCGGAATAACAAAAGGGTATGAACGAAAATTTGAGGTCTACGCCTGTGACGACTGCAGCGGATGCCATTTTAAAGCGGAGTGCTTCTATCGCTACGACCCGATAAAGGATACGGATAAAAATAAAGTGATGAAGGTTAATCAGAAATGGGAGGACCTCAAGGCCCAATCGGATGAAAATATTCGTTCTGAAAAAGGCATCATTAATCGACAGATCCGTTCCATTCAGACCGAAGGTCATTTTGGTGATATCAAGGAAAATAATAACTTCAGGCGCTTCAACTACCGCTCCCGTGAAAAAGTTGAAAAGGAATTTCAGCTGTACGTTTTTGGACGTAATCTTAATAAATATCATCGTTTTATCCATCGGGAGATTGAGAAATTCGTTGGTAAAAAGAAACAGAACGCCGCCTAGAAAAAAGTTTAACTCAAAAAGTCAGACTTTCTTTTTGTGCTGCCTCAAAATAAAAACAATTCTGCAAAAAACAATAACCCGCATGATTCCGGATAAGCCTATCCCATTTTATCATGCGGGTTTCGTTAAATTTTTTAATCAGGGGCTAAAATCGTCATTTCCCGACAGCCCCTGATTCCGGATAAGCCTATCCCATTTTATCATGCGGGTTTCGTTAAATTTTTTAATCAGGGGCTAAAATCGTCATTTCCCGACAGCCCCTGATTCCGGATAAGCCTATCCCATTTTATCATGCGGGTTTCGTTAAATTTTTTAATCAGGGGCTAAAATCGTCATTTCCCGACAGCCCCCTGCCTCATTTCCTAAAGCTTTAAAGCAGCTTCGTAACCTTCTCTTGTTGCAGTCAGGGCGTTGCCTGCTTTGATAGCACTGCCCACGACATACACTTCATGACAGAGTGATTTAGCAATATCTCCCAGTGGGTTGTAGGCTTTATAGCCAAAAGCTGAGATAACAGATGCTGCTGGTAAAGTAATTTCGTCACCATTACTATTTTTGTAAGATACACTATCATTGGCAATTGCTGAGACTGTTGCCTTTGTAAGAATCTTAATTTGCTGCTGTGTGATTCTTTGTAAGAGCGGATACATGTTCGGCTCAACCATGTCACTTAAAATCTGCGCTTGCATTTCCAGTATTGTGACATCGTGATTGGTTTGAGCAATAAATTCAGCCGTTTCACCGCCGACCTCACCGCCGCCGCAAACAATCACTGGACCTGCCGGTAATTGGATATTGCCATATAAAACGTCTTCTGCAGTGTATACGTTTAGGCCATCAATGCCAGGAATTGGCGGTGCTAAAGGAACAGAGCCGGTAGCAACAATTATTGTATCAGCTTTTACGTCAGTAATAAGTGCCTGGTCAACTTCGATGCCCATTTTAAAAGCAACGCCTAAATTAATACATTCTTCCCGGTATGCGGAAATGACGGTTGATAAAATTCCCTTACCCATTGGATAAGCGGCTGATCTGAAAGCGCCACCAAAATGTGTGTCCTTATCATAGACTGTAACTGTATGTCCTTTCTGAGCTGCGGTTCTGGCGGCCATTAAACCGGCGGGACCAGCGCCAATGATCATCACATTTTTGGGTTTTGAAACAGGGTTTAGATCATTCTTGTATTCCTGTGAAACATGCGGATTAACCAGACAAGTAAATCCTAGTGGGGATAAAATACCATACTCACAGCCCTGTAAACAACCGATACAGTAATTTATTTCTTTTGTTTTTCCGTTCTGAGCTTTTTCAGGTAAGTGTGGATCGGCAATGGAACCTCTCCCCATATCAATAAAATCAGTTTTTTCCATTTTAATTAAGGTATCGGCCATCATTGGGTCATTGATTTTATTGACCAGCATAACAGGACAGGAGACCAGGTTCTTTATTTCTTCGCAGGTATCTCGGTTGAAGGCGAAATCTGCAAACATTGAAGAAATGACATGATGGTTTGGATCTGCTGCATAAGCGCCATTTGATACATTGATGGCATCTACACCCAATTTGTCAAGATGTCTTGCCAAAACAAGTGATTCTGCTTCCGTTCGACCACCGATGACATATTCATTGACGGATATTCGGACAATTACCGGAAATTCTGGGCCGACAGCTTTTCGGATACTGTAATAAATCTCGTCTAAAAGTCGCACCCGATTTTCAAAACATCCACCATATTCATCTGTTCTTTTATTGACAAAGTGTGATAAAAACTGGGCAATAAAATAACCATGAGCAGCATGAATTTCCACCCCGTCAAAACCAGCTTTCTTGGCTCTCAATGCTGCGCTACCAAAGGCCTCAACAATTTCATTGATTTCCTCAATACTTGCTTCCTTCGGGTCTGACATGGCTAAAGGATCTTTAATCGCGGATGGTGCTAAAACAGGGCCTGGAACATTGGGCATTTTTTGTTTGCCGGCGTAATAGATCTGGCAAAAAATTTTTGTTCCGTACTGGTGAACCGCATCGGTTAATTCGACGTTTCTGGCAATTTGGCTATCATCCCAAAAACCAGGAATCTGATCATAGCCTCTTGCTTCTGGGGTAACACCATAGTCTTCAGTAATAATTAATCCCCAGCCACCTTTGGCTTTTTCTTCATGGTATTTAATATACCGGTCACTGATGATGCCATCATAACCACAGGTTTGGGTAACCATAGCGGGTACAACCAGACGATTTTTAATCTCGCAATTGCCAATTTTCTTTGGACTGAATAAGTTTTCGTACATATCAATATCTCCATTTCTTTTGGTTTGATATTATTATCAAGTATGTAACGATTACAGAGTCAAGTGAATTGTTAAGAAAAAGTCAATATAATGATCAGTGACATGATCCTGGATATTCAATTGCATTCAAGGTACAGTTTCGCAGTATCTGTGCGAGGGTAACTTTATTTTGTGAAAAATAAGAGCACCAAAAGAATTATTCCAACGATTCATGAAACTAGTACTATTAGTGACATTTCTGATTATCTGGTCAATCACTCATTAAAGATACTGGAATAGATTTCACTATTGAGGCTAGGATGGATTAACAGTAATGGATCCTTTAGGGATCTGATGGAGACAGTGGTAGTGTCAATAATTTTTCGCGAAAATGGAAACAGCCATTAGGTAAATAAAAATCACCCAACAATTGAATCATTTTCCTGAAGCATAAGCCCGAAATCGCTCTTGTTGCCAAACCCCGAACCTGTCACAATCGCGCCCGAAAAGACTATCTGTCCATCGAAAAGCAGCGCAGAAAGCGCAGTAAAACAGTCCGCAAAGCAATTCGAAAATAGCTTCGGTATGTTAAGCGGGATCTGGAATACGTCGAGACTTATCTGAAAGACACTGCCAGAGCGGAACTTCGGACAAAATGCCAGCACAGCGAACTTGATACCATCTGAAAGCTTTATGAACAACAGAACACCATGTATGAGACGAAAACGCATTCTTTCCCAAACCGGATTGTGAGCATCTCACAGTCCCACATCCGGCCAATTGTCAGAGAAAAAGCCTTGAGTTCGGGTGCAAGGTAATGACAAGCGCTGTGGGTGGCTACACCTTCATTGAGAAGCTTGACTTTGAAAGTTTTAATGAAGGGACTTTATTGTAGGAAGCGCTTCTACAATACCTGATGCGCTTTGGCTGCTATCTGGAGGAGGTGCTGGCAGATTCAATCTTTCGTAACCGTGAGAACCTTGCCTGGCTGGAGCTTTGAGGCATCCGCATCAGTGGCCCGAGGCTGGGTCGCAAACCGAAAGTGGTATCGGCTGAAGTTAAACAGGTGGAACGTGCCGATAATGGCGAGCGCAACGCAATCGAATCGAATACAGGCGTTATCTCGGATCTGCTGCATAAAAAGACCGCCAACCATAAATCCATATGATTGGCGGCATCATTTTTATTTTTTATTCTGTCTACTTGACAGGGAGCGGTTCAAGTTCTGATCGGGTTTTATATTTATAATGAATTAATTTTGATACCTCGAAATACCAAAAAATTGGCTTTTTATTAATGTTTCATATCATAAATAATGCAATGAATTATGCATCGCGAGGTTGCCCGATAAAAGCTGCACTTAGAGTACCAGGTCCTGAATGAGCTCCGATTACCGGTCCAATGAAATTCACGATTACATCTTTAACATTATTTTGCTCGTTTATGATTGATTTCAAAAGGTAGGCATCTTCTGCACAGTCACCATGGTTGATAAAGACGACCTGGTTGTGGGGTTCAATAATGCGTTCTTTGATTTCGGCGGCCAATGTTTTGATGGCTTTTTTTCTCCGTCTAACTTTTTTCACGGCAACTAATTTGCCATTTTTATTCACCATTAAGATCGGCTTTACGTCGATGAGCGATCCCAGAGCAGCACTCGTTGGGGATATTCTACCACCTCTTTTTAAATGATCCAAACTATCAACTGTAAACCAGATATTCACGTTTAATTTGTTTTTTTCGATCCAATGAACAATGTCTTGTTTGGTCCAGCCTTGTTTTAGCATATTGCAAGCAGTATGGACAAGTAAACCTTGACCAGAAGTGGCTCCTTTTGTATCGATAACAGTAATATCTGCGGATTTATGCCTCTCTAGGATGGCTTTTTTAGCAAGAAGCGCACTATTATAAGTATCACTTAAACCAGATGAGAAACCAATATAAATAATGGCATATCCGAGGGCGACATATTTTGAAAAGACTTTTTCAAAACGATAGGGATTGATTTGAGTTGATGTAGCCCGATCCCCTAAACGAAGGGAATGGTAAAAATTTTGATGGGTTATGGACTGACCAAAAATATCTTCATAGTCTTTATCGTTAAGTTGAAAACGAAAGGGTATGGAAATAATATTATTATATTCAAGATATTCTTGGCTAAGGTCGCAGTTAGAATCAGTAATAATGATCGGTTTCATAAACAATTTTCTCCATAATTCATTAGTTTGTTTGATTTTTAAAGAATAGATAAAAACGGACGACTGTACTAATAATTTGGCAAAAAAAACAAAATTAACAATCATGAGGAATAGTCTTGTCATTAAATATAATTTAATTTAGTCGCTTGAAGTACTCCAATCAGTTAAAGCTGAATAATCATTGCGATGACTCTGCTTTTCTAAATGTAAATGTACAATGGAATCGATTTAATAATTGTTTAATGTTCTTTGTTCTCGCAGCTCCAATATTTTGGATGTGAAAAAAAATAATACAGACGTCCGAATTACGTTAAATTATAGGCGTAAAAGAATTTATTGTCAACAGATAACAATAAAGTATTAAATAAATAAAGATTCTCCTCAAATGCAAAGAATGACTTGACAAAGGTTGACAAAATAATATAATAGTATTTGTCGGACGCTTGTACGAAGTATGGATGGGAGCAACGTTATGAGGAATGAAATGAAAAGAACAAATCAATCAGAGCGAATCTTACAAACTGCATTTGAGTGTATTTCGTCAAAAGGCTATGCATCCGTTTCAATGCGTGATATTGCAGATGAGGCAGGGGTTGCGCTGAGCCAACTGACCTATCATTATAAAAATAAAGATGGGTTGCTGACAGAAGTAATAAAAATGATGATTCAGGAATACCTGCTTGAAGTAGAAGAGCATTTAAAAAAAGGATCGACACCAAAAGAAAAATTATCTGAACTGATTGCATATTTCCAGGGAATGTTAGAGGAAAATCCCAAATTGTTTAAAATGTTTTTTGATTTTACGAGTATGTCACTGTGGTCAGCTCAATTTAGCCAGTTGCTTCAAAATCTTTTTGATAATTTGGTAAATCTGATTGAAAAATATATTCTAAATGACATACCATTAAAAAGCAATCTGCGCAAATATTCACCGAAATCTATTGCAAGAATGCTACTGGGAGCTATGTTTGGAACGGCAATACAGGTTATTTTAGATCCTCAGGAAAAAGAACTTCCAGAAGCTTTAAATGCAATTGAATTATTATTTTAGCGTTTGATAGCGTGAACGAGTGGTGATATTCTTTTCCAGATCTTTCAGCTTAAAGTAGTGAAACGAGGGGGACGAGGTGAAAACTGAAATGGTTCCCCCAAAATAGCCAATCAAATTTGCTGAGAACTGAAGCATCAAAAAATAGATTGTATACAAAAAAATCATTTTGTTTAGCAGGTAAATTTTTTTTACAATCGAATTAATACGGACGTACGAATTATAAAGTACATCAACAAGAAAATTAAAATATTTTGAAATGGAGTGATAAACGATGAATAAAAAGACAGTTGTTGAAAATGCGAAAGTATATGGATTAAAAAAGGTAATTACCTATCTTGATTCTGATCCTGATAGGAATATTCCCAAGATTATAAACTGGGCTGAAAAATATGATAAAAATGGCATGTTGGATAATCAGATAAAAAAAACGCGCGAGGTGTTGTCAGATAAAAATAGCAATTGGTATCAGCTGACAAAAAGTCTTTGGAACGATATCGATGACGGTGTACGTAAAAAATTATTTGAGAATTTTATTGTTAATGCTTCAATTATTGCAGGTCAAAGGCAGGAAAAATCTCGGATAGAAAATAATTGCAACGTGCCTTGGGCAATTTTAATGGATCCTACTTCGGCATGTAACCTTAAATGTACAGGTTGCTGGGCTGCAGACTATGGCAATAAAATGAATATGAGTTATGAAACACTCGATAATATAATTGAACAGGGTAAAGCTTTAGGGACATATATGTACTTATATTCCGGCGGTGAACCTTTGGTTCGCAAAGATGATCTGCTAAAACTTTGTAAAAAACACAATGATTGTGTATTTTTGGCCTTTACCAATGCAACCTTAATTGATGAATCCTTTGCTGAGGAACTTCTAAGAGTAAAGAATTTTGTTCCTGCAATTAGTGTCGAGGGATTTGAAGAAGAAACAGATTTTCGTCGTGGTAAGGGCACCTATGCTGCTGTAACGGAAGCAATGGAACTGCTGAAACGAAAAAAACTGCCGTTTGGTATTTCATGTTGTTATACCAATAAGAATACAGAAATTATTGGCAGTGAAATTTATTTTGACGATATGATTGACAAGGGGGCAAAATTCGCATGGTTTTTTACCTATATGCCGGTTGGTGTAGATGCAGCGCCAGAGTTAATGGCAACAGCTGAACAACGTGAATTTATGTATCATCAAATACGCAAATTTAGGGATAGTAAGCCCATTTTCACATTAGATTTCTGGAACGATGGTGAATATGTAAATGGATGTATAGCAGGCGGAAGAAATTATTTACACATCAATGCAAACGGAGATATTGAACCCTGTGCATTTATTCATTATTCAGATTCCAATATCCACGAGCATTCTTTAATTGAGGCATTTAAAAATCCTTTATTTATGCAGTACAAAGAAAACCAACCGTTTAATACTAACCATTTGAGACCGTGTCCGTTATTGGATAATCCCGAAAAACTTGAAAAAATGCTGCTTGTTTCAGGTGCGAAATCAACTGAAATGCTGCACCCGGAAAATGTTCATCACTTATGTGGTAAATGTAAAACCGCTTCAGAAAAGTGGGCAGCTAAAGCAGAAAAACTCTGGAAGGTTTCAATATAGATAAAAATAAGACCCATAGTCAAATTGCGGGCGGGTTAAATTTGACATTATCGAACTCTAAAACTTAATAGAGAGAAGGGCAAAGCAAAGATGAATTCAGTAATGATTTGCTTAATAATCGTCATACTTATGTTATTGCGACTGGAATCAAAATAAATAAGCAAGGTGAAAATAAATGGAGTTTATTGATTTAATATTATACTTTGTAGTGTATTCTTTTATGGGATGGCTGATGGAAACCGCTTTTGCTGGCGTTATTGAGAGAGAATTTGTAAATAGAGGTTTTTTGATTGGTCCATTTTGTCCGATTTATGGATTTGGGGCAGTGCTGATTATCCTTTGTTCTGCATGGTTAAGGGGGTTTTTTGAAAATAATCTAACATTTTTGATTATCAGTATCATCATGGCAATTGTTCTGACGACGTTACTGGAAATGATTGTAGGAGCAATGCTGGAGAAATTAATGAACCGTAAATGGTGGGATTATGGCGATAAGTTGTTAAATTTTCATGGTTATATTTGCTTGCAATATTCATTGCTCTGGGGAGTGTTAGCGTTTCTGACGATTGAGGTAATTCATCCATCAATTTTAATATTAGCTCTAGCTATACCACTAAAGATGAAGATATTGGCAACAATTATTGTTCTCTTATATTTTTTCATCGATACAACAAAATCAGTCATGAGTTTGGTCGACTTGAAAAAGGCTGTTTTAAAGAACTCAAGCATTTGGGATAATAAATATTTTGAAAAGGTTGCGAACTATTTAAATTTGTAGTGAACTAAGGGGAACTGTTTACTATCTATTGCACCTATTGCACAAATTTCAAGAAATTATATGTAAATTGGAGATGTAAAAATTTTAAAAATGACGATAAAATGGGGGTTTATATAAAAATTTCAAAGATCTCAATGAATTAAGATGTACCAATGATGCAGAAGCATTTTGGAATAAAGAAAGGAGAATCAAGATGAAGTCAGATTTAAGTAATGCTTTCAAAAACATTTTTTTAGGAGGTGTTGGTGCGCTTGCCATAACCGCTGAAAAATCAAAAGAATTAGTTGATCAATTGGTAGAAAAGGGGGAAATAACCATAGAGCAGGGAAAAGTATTAAATGAAGAGCTGA
Organism: Acetobacterium sp. KB-1; assembly: GCF_003260995.1. NCBI lineage: Bacteria > Bacillati > Bacillota > Clostridia > Eubacteriales > Eubacteriaceae > Acetobacterium > Acetobacterium sp. KB-1. Next base: position 891,652 of record NZ_CP030040.1, on the reverse strand, counting down.
AAAGAGAGTTAAGAGAAAAGGTAAACGATGCAGCTTCGGTAATAAAGACAAAAAAATCTGCGGAAACAATTTCAGGATACATTGATCAGATGAGCCCTGAAGAAATTCAATTATTAAGAGATGAACTTGATGCATTAAAAGAACAGAACGTAGAACAAATATTTGAGACACCGTTAGAAGGCGAGGGGTGTGAAGATAAAAGTCCAAACTGATAGGGGAAGAAAGAGTCAGATTGAGATAAGTCTAACAGAATTGCTATAAATTGATTGTCTTGGGATGGAGATAACAATGGAATCTGAAAATGAGAAGCAAAGCTATCGAGTTTTGCAGATTGCAAAGATTTTAAAAAGAAACGATTTTTTGCATGATATGGCACCGCAAAAGCTTCGCATTATATTAGAGGAATTAGGTCCTACTTATATAAAATTAGGACAAATAATGTCGATGCGACCAGATTTAATTCCAAATGATTACTGCGAGGAATTAATTTATTTGCGTTCAGAAGTTTAATCGATATATATGACTTCAAGAAGTTCAACCTTATTCTCATAATGAAAATAAAACGTTGATCGATTGATTAGTGCTTTTTGGCATATTTGACTTACTGTAATATCTTCGAATCGTTTAGTACTTAGCAATTCTAAAAAAGCACTTTTGATTAATTGTTTATTTTTTAATACGCGCAAGTCAGTTTGTTTTTTCATACTAAAATTCTCCCTGCTATGGATGCTTTTTAATGAGATATCCAACATTTTGAATAAAGTTGTTGAATATCCATCAAAATGAAATGTGTTTATTGTAAAATAAAAATGTAGAAAGTTGCAAAGCAAAAATCCATAGTATTGCAAGTTGGAAAATGCACAATATTGCAAAAATCCATTGTAAAATAAAAATGTAGAAAGTTGCAAAGCAAAAATCCATAGTATTGCAAGTTGGAAAATGCACAATATTGCAAAAATCCATTGTAAAATAAAAATGTAGAAAGTTGCAAAGCAAAAATCCATAGTATTGCAAGTTGGAAAATGCACAATATTGCAAAAATCCATTGCGGGCAAAACTCAAGTCAATTATCCTTGTATCTGACCAAAGAACAAGGAGGAAATGGAGAATGCTCACAATGGATCAGATACATGATATCAGAAATCGTTTTTATGAGAAAGGGGAAAATATTTCCCAGATTGCGGAAGCGTTGCACCTGGATTGGCGAACGGTACGCAAATACATTGATCAGACTGATTTTAACAGCCCGCCGCCAAAGCCGGCGTTGGAGAAACAATTCTGTCCCAAACTGGATCCCTACAAGGAGATGATCGATTCCTGGCTGATTGAGGACAAATCAGCCCCACGCAAACAGCGCCATACAGCTAAACGGGTATTTCATCGCCTGCTGGCCGAAATTCCCGGTTTTGACTGCTCCTATCGGACGGTCGCCAGCTATTACGCAGTGAAACACCGGGAAATATTCAAGCAGAATAAACAGGCCTATCTGCCACTGGTACATCAACCCGGAGAAGCGCAGGTTGATTTTGGTACAGCTGAGTTTTATGAAAATGGCCAAAAACTGACTGGAAAATACCTGGAGGTCTCTTTTCCATACAGCAATAAAGGCTATCTGCAGCTGTTCTACGGGGAAAATATGGAATGCCTGCTGGAAGGGCTGGATGCCATATTCCGCCACATTGGCTGTGTGCCAAGGGAACTCTGGTTTGATAACACGAAAGTCATTGTTACCGAGATTATCCGTGGTGGCGGGCGAAAACTGACTGACAAATTCGAACGGTTCCGGGAGCATTACCATTTTAAAGCCGTCTTCATGAATCCCGGGGCCGGCCATGAAAAAGGAAACGTCGAAAACAAGGTCGGCTATCAGCGTCGCAACTTCATGGTACCGGTTCCCCGCTTTCTGTCGCTGTCGGATTATAACCGGCAGTTGCTGACAGAGTGTGAGAAAGATGCCCGGCGGAACCATTATCGCTACGATGAAACCATCGAGGAGCGGTTTCAGGCTGATCTGACGGCCTGCCACAAACTGCCCGGAATTGCGTTTGACCTCACCGGTCATCAAACCCTCAAAGCCGACAACTGGGCCAGGATTTATCTGAACAAACGACAGCATGCTTATTCGGTGGCTCCAAAGTACGCCCAGTGCCCGGTTCATCTGGTTTTAACTTCAGCGCTGGTGATTATTCAAGATGAAAACTTTCGTGAAATTGTTCGCCACCGGCGTCTTTACGGAGATACCAAACAAGAGCAGATGGACTGGCTGCCCTATCTGAAACAATTATCCCTGCGACCCCGAGCCCTGAAATATACTGGGATCTATGAGCTGATGCCGGAAACCATGCAAACCTATCTGGCCACCTGTTCAGGCAGCGAAGTTGGACAGATCCTCAAGGTTCTTTCCGAGTTGACCAGTCGCACCGGTTTTGACAGTGCCGTAAATACCGTTAACCATGCAATTGCTCATCAGGCGCGAGATGCCGATAGTCTGGAGAGTCTTTACCGGCGGTTGTATTCGGATGTACCTGAGCTGCCTGCAATGACCCTTGCTCCGGGCATTCCCAAAATGATCCCGATGCAGCCCAATCTGACGGCCTATGATATCTTGCTTCAGGGAAAGGGGGCTGACGGATATGCTCGACAAAGAAATCTTTGAATGCTGCCGGAAACTGCGTCTGAGTCGCAATCTGGCCGAGTTGGCGCAAACCACCGAAGGCAGCAGTCACCAGGAATATCTGCATCAGTTGCTTAGTGATGAACTCCATTACCGGGAACTCACCCGCACCCAAAAGTTGGTTACCAGCGCCGGTTTCTATGGGATTCACACCTTTGAAGGATATCGCTTTGATGAAATCACCCTGCCTTCGGATCTGACTCCAGAAGGCCTGAAATCCCTGGCCTTTATCCACGAAAAGAAGAATCTGATTCTCTATGGTGGCACCGGAACCGGCAAAACTATGCTATCAACCGCACTCGGCGTTGCCGCCTGTCGACAGGGAATCCCGGTTAAATTCTTTCGAACGGCCGCCCTGGTGAATAAACTGTCGGAAGCCAAAGTAGCCGGTACCCTGACCGCTTTTCTGAAAAAACTGAATAAAGCCGAAGTGATTATTCTGGATGAATATGGTTATGTCCCACTGGACCGAACGGGAGCACAGCTCCTGTTCGAAATCATATCCGATTGTTATGAACGTCGGTCTATCATTCTTAATACCAACCTTGAATTTTCCCGATGGGTCAATGTGCTCTATGATGAACAGATGACGGCTGCCATGCTGGATCGGCTCCTTCATCACTGCCACCTGCTCATGTTTCCGGGACCCAGTAACCGGATGCGGGAATCCAGCATCAATGAATTATATCGCTCAATATCGGACAATCAATTGAAAAAATAATAATTGCCTGCAATGTTTAGATTGCTCATGAAATTGCTTCGCATTTTAGCTTGCAAAACTATGGATTTTCCATAATGCAACATTCTGTATTTTTAACTTGCAACTTTCTGCAAAAAGTACTTGCAAAAAACAATGAAATGCAATGATTTGAAAAAAATCAGTAGTTGTTTAATAATAAATTATAACATAATTGGGAGGAAGTACAATGAATACCAATCGATTTTGTCAGATATTCCATGTAGAAAAACTAATCATTCAGGGATCAATGGCCTGGATCTAAACAACACCGTTAGTAGCAGTAGTATCTAATGCAGGAGGACTTGGAATACTGGGAGTAGGTTTTGCGCCAATAGAATTTATCATTTCTCAGATCCAAGATATCCGAAGATTAACAGATAAGCCATTTGGGATCAATGTTATTATGATTCCAGATATGCTGGAGAGTGTTACAAAAGTGATTAAAGAGGAAAAACCACCTGTTGTATATGCAGATACCCTTGTAGATTTGGCATATGAGCTATCCGCCAAGTACATTGTATTGTGGCATGAAGCCGGAAGTAAAGTGATCGTAAAAGCTTCTACAATTAAAGACGCTGTCACAGCAGAGAAATGGCGGCAGCAATTGCGTTTGGAGCAGAGGCAATGAAATGGGTACTGTGTTCATGATGGCAAAAGAGACTGATATTCACGAAAATGCGAAGAAGGCGATTATTGAATCACAAGATATGGATACAGTTATTACAGGAACATGTACTGGAGAACCTTGTCGTCAGTTGAAAAATAAATTGTCAGATAGGATGTTAAAACTGGAGGCTGAGTATTCTTATCAGGTAGCTGCTGAAAAATTGAAAGAGATTGCAATAAGTTCTTTGCGGGCAGCCGATATTGAGGGGGATATTGAAGAGAACGGTGCCGTAATGGTAGGTCAAGTTACAGCATTAATTAATCAAAAGAAACCCACATTGAATATTATAAATGAAACTTTGGAAGGCTGTAAGGAAAGTATCAAAAGAATGAACGAATTTATTTTTAACAATTAAGATACAGTTTTTCAATTTAGAAAAAGCATCTTCATTCATTAAATTGCAAAGAAGGTGCTTTTTTCTAATAAAAATACCAGAATTTTTAAAAGATGTTTATTTTAAAGGTTTTTAAGTTTCTTCTCTTGAAACAGATAAATTTCGGGTTTTTTAAGATCGGGGTAATTTTTATAAAGAACTGCAGTAATTTCATCTACTTTTTGTCTCAACTGAAGTATCTCTCCATCAGTATAATCCAGGTTTAGAGCCCAGAGAAAAGCGCCAAAGAATATATCAAATAGCTCTTCTTGGGAAAAATCAACATCTTCGACCAATCGTAATATTAAATTTCGTTGGATGCCAAAAACAATGCCAAGGAAAATTGATATATTCATATCCAAACATTTGCCATTTGGTGGCATAATTTCTTTCACAAGTCTTCGGTAATACTCGGTTTGATTATTACCAAATCGAACCGATTCTTCAATTAAATTTTCTTTTGAGATCTCAATAACGAAGCGAATATAGCCGCTTGAATTGATAGAAGGGGTTGAGACAACTTTTGAAAATATCAGCAAAAAGAGTAAAATATCTTTCTTAGGATCTACAAAGTATTTTATATGTGTTGCGATTATTTCAAAACTTTCTTTTAAAACCATCATTGCAATATTTTTTTTGTTTTGAAAATAATAGGTGATCAGACCCTGATTGACACCAGCTTCATTGGCGATTTTTCTGCTACCAACGGCATAACCTTCTTCAATAAACAGTAGTTTAGCTGTTTCATAAATTTTTTGTTTAGTACTTACATTATACATTGAATTCACTCCTCGTATGAAATATTTAAACATACTTTATCATATTTATCAACAATTATCTGTTATTCATGAATAAAATGCCATGATTAATATAATGTTCGACAGATAGGATGAAGCGTAAAATTTCAAAATATAAAAAATAATGATATTTACGAAAAAATAACTTGACAGAAAAATTGAAAAGGCTTACAATTTATTCATGAATAACTTATTCGCGAATAAATTTAAAATGAAAGGAAAAGAGATGGAATTAAATCAAGAAACTTTAAAAAAGAATGAACTTTTCGAAAATTTATTTGATGGGAAAATGCCTGAAAGAGTACCAGTCTTTGTTTCAGGAGATAATGCATTTTGTCTGGAGTATGCAGGTTTTGATTTATTAAAAGAGCAATACAGCATTGAAAAAAATATTGAGGCTATTGATATTACCACGCGTAATTTCAATTCAGATCTCTGTTTTGGATCGCTGATAAGAATACCACATTTGTATAAAATATTGGGAGCCAAAAATTTTGTACCTGGTACTGATGGATTTATTCAGCATCCAGAAATTAATGCTTTAAATGAAGATGAGTATGATGAATTTATTAAGGACCCATACAAAACGTTATGGGATAAGGTCTTACCAAGGCTTTACACTGAACTGGGAAAAGGCGGCTTTGCGGCACAGAAAGCTACAACAAAAGCGTTTTTTGCATTTTACGCTACCATGGGTCAAATGGGGACTGCTTCTGCTGAAATTGCTAATAAATACGGAAAAACAATCTATACCATGGCTTCCACTGCTTGCGCAGTCCCATATGATTCTTTAGCTGATCAACTTCGCTCTTTCACCGGGATAAGTAAAGATATCAGAAGAATTCCTGAAAAAGTAGAAGCGGCATGTGAAGCATTGTTGCCACTTTCAATCAAGGCTGGCATTATTCCAAACTCAAACCGCTACAATCGCACGTTTATCCCGTTACACATGGGACCTTATATGCGTGAAAAAGATTTTTTGCGTTTTTACTGGCCAACTTTTAAAGCGTTTGTTGAGGCCCTGGATGCTGCCGGGGTAGGCGTCAATATTTTCGTTGAGCAAGATTGGATGCGGTATCTGGATTATCTTAATGAATTACCTAAAGGGTGCTTCTTTTTATTTGAATATGGTGATCCTAAAATTATAAAAGAAAAAGTCGGCAAAAAGCATATTATCAGTGGCCTTTATCCGCTTGGGATACTTAAAACAGAGAGTGAGCAGAGATGCATTGATAAAGCAAAAGAATTAATTGATGTTTTAGCTCCTGACGGAAATTACATGTTTAGTTTGGATAAAAGTTTACTTCGCTTGAAAGATGTCAATGTCAATAATTTAAAAGCAGTTTTAAACTTTGTACAGGAATATGGTAAATATTAGGAGGAAAGAAAATGAATATGGAATTTGATTCGGAATATTATGATTCTTTTTTAGAAGCAATGGAAAAATATGAAATTCCTGAAGGGGCTTTCCCGTTTGCCGGGGAAGGGCTACAAGGCGTGGAAGAAATGTTCTTCGGGTTTACAATGTTTCTGATCAGCTAATAATGTCGAAAAATTAAAGAATGAGAAATTAAGGAGGGTGTCTTGGAAAAAACTGACATCCTCACTTAATTTTTGTAGGAGAAAATTTTGAAAAAGAGAAAAATTAAAGTTGCGATTCTGTCAATATCGTCATTATTGATGATATCAATGACCGCTTCAGCGATTCTGGCCGATATTCAGGCCTATTTTGTAGGTGTGGATCCGTCGCTGATTTCAATGGTTTTGACCATACCGGCCTTGATGGGACTTGTTTTTGCCTTTGCATCCGGCCCGTTATCACTACGGTTGCCTAAAAAAAATCTGGTTATTTTTGGGCTGGTTTGTGGATTGATCGGAGGCATGGTTGCCCTGCTTTTCGGTTCAACCAGCATCTATGTGTTGCTCGGCTGCAGTTTATTGCTGGGGGTTGCCCAAGGGATGAATGCGACTATGTCGATGGCACTGATTGCTGAGTATTTTGTAGCTGAGGAAAGCGGAGCCATGATGGGGTTGCAGTCGGCCTTTGTTAATGGGGGAAGCATGGTGCTGCTCTTTACCTCTGGGATGCTGGCCGGTATCCAGTGGCAGATGTCTTATCTGGTTTATCTTGTTTTCATCCCGGCAATTGTGATCGTTATGAAAAACCTGCCAATGGATCACCCAAAGGTACATGATGAAGAAAAACAAACGGAAAAAAGCGCTAAACTCAATGTCAGGGTTTATTTTACCGCAGTGATTATGTTTTTATTTGGGGCTTTCCTGTTTGTTTTCCAGACTAATATTGCTTTGTATATTTTTAGTAATGGCTTTGGTGATGCCTCAACCGCCGGAATCATCAATACCACAATGTCGGCAGCTGGGATGCTCACCGGTATTTTGTTTGGTCGAATGCAAAGTATTCTCAAAAAACTGATTATTCCGGTATCATTATTGGTGGGTGGTTTGGGGATGCTGCTCATTTTCGTAATTGGCTCGCTGCCAGCACTGTTTATCGGTGCCATGTGCTGCGGTTTCTGTATGGCAACCATTAACCCGGCGGGGACCTTTCTAGCAGCCAATGCCGTCCATTCTTCCATCAGTTCATTGGCTATTGCCATTGTTACCGCATCGGCAAGTGTTGGGATTTTTGTCTCGCCAATTCTTTCAAACGCCGTGGCGAATGCCTGCGGGGGAGATATAACCATCAAATTTTTAATGGCAGCGATCGGACTGCTTGGAACTGCCTTATTAGCCTGGGTTGGTAATGTGATAATAGATAAAAACCAAAGTGGAGTCTGATTTAGATAACCGCTGGTTTCGGAAAAGTTCGGTTTTTTAGTATACCCGGCATGGAGCGATCTAACAATCGATGTCGAATCAGCTATATTGGTTAATGGACCATGAAACTGATTCAGTGGATGCGGGGTAAACCTATACCATGATGATCAGCATACAACCATTATTTTTATCCAATACATCAGTCTTTGTAAAGTCGATCCTGGTGTAAAATCAACGCTAACAGTTAAATTACGCGCAGTTCTTTTTTATTGATGTTTTAGGACAAATTGAGCTGGGAAAGTCGAGCTATTAAGCAACAAAACAAATGACGAAAAAACAGTCAAACTCAAAAGTATACTTGGGTTTGACTGTTTTTTAAGTATAACTTAAGCGATATTATTCGCGAATAAAATAACGCTTGACAAAGCGATAGAAACGGTTTACAATTTATTCACGAATAACTTATTCATGAATAAGTTGAAATTGAAAGGAAATAAAATGGAATTAAGTCAAGAAACCCAAAAAAAGAATCAGTTGTTTGAGAATTTATATGATGGAAAAATGCCGGAAAGGGTTCCAGTGTTCGTTAATGCAGACAATGCTTTTTGCTTGGAATATGCCGGATTTGGTCTTTTAAGTGAACAATATAGCATGGAAAAAAATATTGAAGCGTTTAACAAAGCAACAGAGGATTTTAATTCAGATGTTTGTTTTGGCGCAATGATAAGAATTCCGCATCTTTACAAAATACTCGGTGCAAGAAATTTTGTGCCTGGTTCAGATGGTTTTATTCAGCATCCAGAGATTGAAACCCTTAGAGAAGATGAATATGATGAATTTATTGCTGATCCTTATAAAACCATTTGGGAAAAAGTTATGCCTAGATTGTATTCAGAAATCGAAAAAGGTGGGTTTGTCAGTCATAAAGCAGTCACAAAAGCTTTTTTCACTTTCTATGCGACGATGAGTCAAATGGGGAGTGCCTGTGCTGAGATTTCAAATAAGCATGGTAAGTCTACCTATACTACGGCAAGTACATCATGCGCAGTTCCTTATGACATGTTGTCAGACCATTTGCGTTCGTTCAGTGAGTGTAGCAAGGATATTAGAAGACGACCTGAAAAAGTGATGGCAGCTTGTGAGGCGATTCTGCCAATGGCGGTTAAAGCTAGTATTTTGCCTAACTCAAATCGATATAACCGTACCTTCAATCCGCTGCACATGGGCCCTTACATGCGAGAAAAAGATTTTCAACGATTTTACTGGCCAACATTCAAAGCTTATGTGGAGGCTTTAGATGAAGCTGGTGTGGGTGTCAATATTTTTATGGAACAAGATTGGACACGCTATCTGGATTATCTGAATGAGTTACCTAAAGGATGTCTGATGTTTTTTGAATATGGTGATCCGAAGGTAATTAAAGAAAAGGTCGGGAAACGACATATCATCAGTGGTCTTTACCCAATGAGCATCCTTAAAACTGAAACCGAACAGGTGTGCATTGACAAAGCGAAAGAAATAATGGACATTCTGGCACCGGGGGGGAATTATATGTTCGGCTTTGACAAAGGAATACTTCGTCTCAAGGATGTCAATGTCAATAATTTAAAAGCTGTTTTAAATTTTGCCCAGGAATATGGGAAATATTAGGAGGATATTGAAATGAATAATGAATTCAATTCAGAATATTATGATTCGTTTATTGAAGCAATGCAGAAATATGAGATTCCAGAAAGTGCTTTTCCATTTACAGGTGAAACATTTCAAGGTATTGAAGAAATGTTCTTTGGATTTACCATGTTTTTAATCAGTTAACTCAGTAAGAAAGAGTATAGGCGATTAAGTAGATCGACGCAATGACTTATGAACGAGTTAGGTTAAAACCAGTGAATGTCATAAAACTGATTTTATTTAAGAAAGGATATAAAAATGTTAGATTTAAAACTATTAACACAGTCTTTGGGAGATTTGGAAGAAGACCAGGTAATGGACCAATTAAAAGAATTTGCAAAGACTAATCCGAGTGAAGCAGAAGCACTCGAAGCGGTTGCAGCATGTCAGGGAGGGATGTCAATTGTTGGGGAACTTTTTGAAAATGGAGATTATTTTGTTGGTGATTTGATTTTTGCCGGTGAATTATTGACTGAAGCCATTAATGTTTTAAAACCAGCTCTTGGCGGTGGTGCTTCTACTGTGATTGGAACCATTTTATTGGGAACTGTACACGGAGATTTACATGATATTGGAAAAAATATCTTCAGAAGCATGGCAGAAGCAGCGGGTTTTGAAGTTATTGATATCGGGATTGATGTTGAAGTTGAAGTTTTCGTTCAAAAAGCAAAAGAAATTAAACCACAGATTATTGGAATGAGTGGTGTTTTGACTTTGGCTATCGATTCCATGAAAGACACAGTGGATGCTCTTAAAGAAGCGGGAGTAGATGCCAAAATTATTATTGGTGGAAATCCGGTGACAAAAGAAGCGTGCGCTTTCGTTGGCGCAGATCGTTTCACAACAAATGCTGCGGAAGGTGTCAAAATTTGCCAGGAATGGTTATAAATAAGACAAGCGTTTTGCATTATTAAATCTGAGTACCATCGAATATTAAAGGAGACCAAGCGAATATGATTATTATTGGAGAAAAAATAAATGGAACAATACCGGTTGTAAAGGAAGCGATTGAAAAAAGAGATGCTACATTTATAGCTGATCGGGCGATTAAACAAACTGAAGCAGGTGCTCATTTCATTGACATATGTGCCAGTACAGCGCCAGAATATGAAATTGAGACCTTAAAATGGCTTATCGAAGTGGTTCAGGACGCTACCGATACTCCCCTATGTATCGACAGCCCTAATCCTCGCGTCATTGAATCGGTATTTAAATATGCTAACAAACCGGGTATGCTTAATTCTATTTCTGAAGAAGGCGACAAATGTGAAATTTTGCTTCCACTTATGGAAGGCAATTCTTGGGAAGTAGTCGGTTTAACCTGTGACAATAATGGGATACCATGTGACGTTCAGACAAAAGTTGATATCACAAAAATCATGGTTGAAAAAGCTGCAAAATACGGCGTTACTCCGGATCGAATCCATATTGATCCATGTGTAATGGCCTTATCAACAGAAAATAACTCCCTGCTGAATTTTGCGCAGGAAATCCGAGAGATTAAAGAACTATATCCAACGATTCACGTCACAGGCGCCATTAGCAATATTTCTTTCGGTCTACCTGTGCGGTCATTGCTCAATAAAACATGTATGGCATTTGCTATTCAAGCAGGCATGGATTCTGCAGTAATGGATCCGCTGAACCGGGATATGATGGGAACAATATACGCAACTTATGCTCTTTTAGGACAGGATAAGCATTGTAGAAAGTACAGTAAAGCATTTCGAGCAGGTCAAATCGGTACGCTGACAAAGTAATGATAAATAACCTTTTTTATTTGGTGGATTATGAACTTATGCTGTACTGAATTAATGCAAGTTAGATAGAGTTTAAAAATAGTCAATCTTAAGCTTCAAACTTGGGATTGACTATTTTTGTTTGAGTTAAAGTCATGCAAATGTATAGTGAAAAGGAAGAAAAAATGAAAAACAAGCAGAGTGTTTTTATAAAAATTCTACTATTAATTGGGGTACCAGTTGTAGTAGTATTTCTTTTAATGGCAGAAACAGGTATCAATTTATTAAAAAAAATCAATTTAAGTTCAGCCCAGTTCACCACGATTCAAAATAGTATAATATTGGTTTTTGTTATCGGCCTGATTATTGTTTTAGCAATTATCATGATCATTGCTAAAAGAATTTCTATTAGAGTAACCAGAATTGAAAATATTACAAATTACATTGCATCTAGAGATGTAAAGCTCATATTAAATGAACAGATCAAAAATTCTAATGATCAATTGAATGGTATCATAATTGCATTGGTAAATATCGCAAAAATAATGCAAAAACGAACGATTGAGGTAGAAAAAATTGCGCTATGGGATGATTTTTCGTTGTATAGAAATTGAAATCAAAAAAATTATTTTCCGAAAAAAATATCAGTTAATTCTGGGAATGATCATACTGTTGCCAATAGTCTATCTAATCATTTACAACATTCCTGGAAGTGGGATTTTTTTTACAATGGGTAATCTTCCATATACAGTGCTTAGTGTTTCCGCTTATCTGTTGATTCCTATGTTAGGTTTTATGATTGCATCGGATTTTTTTGCAGGAGAAGAGGAACGGGGTGAGCTCTTCTTCTCGAATAAGTCATCGAACGAAATGCCGCCCTTACCCCGAGAACAATTAATTTTGATTTATTCAGGTCTTTATATGTTAGATACGGTTTTTCAGCTAGGGGGTGTTTTTTTAACATCCTCAAATATATTTTTTCTTTGCAAAGTAATTTGTATTTGATCCCTTTGGGTAAATCACTGCAATTTTTATCTATAGAAAACGTAAGACAAATATCACTTTTCATATGGACCACTTCAGAAATGGCCTCTCCTGGCAGTTTGGGATAATATTCTATCTTGATGTTTGGATGATTCTTCTTAAATGATGAAGTGATTTTAGGTAAGTATTTATCTATCACCAGATACGAAGCGGAAATCCTTAAAGTTTCATATAAACCACTTTTTAAATCGTCAATTTGTGTTTAAGTGTATTATAATAACTAACAATCTGCTCAAAAGATTTAACCGAAAATTGTTCTGCTGTCGTTAATTCTACAAAATGTGTGGTTCTCAGTAATAGCTCTAGTCCCAGCTCCTCTTCTAGAGAAGCAACATGAGACATTTTTAGAGTCAAGGGATCATTCCTTTGGGTACTGTTTATAACGAACACGTAAATTATTTTCTATCTTCTATAGGAATGCAAACAATAATTAAACCCAAAGTTGAACCTAAAAAACAAGAAGCGAGAAGAATAGATTATGCAAAAATTAATCCGGGTAATAAGCAAGACATTGTCTAGATAAAATTCGCAAAAAATGGATATATTGTGTAATAGGAACGGGAGGCGAAATATATTTTACAGAAAAAGTAAAAAAAGAAACAAGCGCAGGACTTATAAATCAAAGTTTAGGTCTATAATGGGATGAAAGTATTGTTTTGGTTTTTCCGTTGATAAATATTCGAGAAGGATTATATAGATCAGACATTGAAAGCGGTATAGGAAATTATTTAATTTCAAAAGGAGTCCCTATACTCGATTTTTATTCACATAATCATTAAACTCAAATCCTTCTACAGTTGTTATATTTTCCCACTATAATATGCTAATTAAGAATTACATTTTTGAGCAATTAATTGTCTCTGAAAATGAGAAATAGTTCAGCGTATAAATACCTCATATTATAAAAGACCGATGTACTGATTTCATTGATGAAGGTTTTAATTAATTACAAAAGTTTTCAGATAGGAGCTGACTAATCATACTTTTTAGCGTAATAATACAATTTAGCGTAATGCCATTTACGCTAAATTGTATTATTTTTTGCGTCCTTAGACAAGACGAAAGTCGCTCAATTTCAGAAAATGTGACGTGGGGGAAACGAAAAAGTTTTTCTGACGGAAATATTTCCCTACCTTACAAGAGCTTCTTAGGATATGTAAAAGGGGAGAATGGATTGCCGCAGATAGTTGAAGATGAAGCAATGACAATTCGACTTATTTATAAGCTCTTTCTGGAAGGTCACACGCCATCATCCATTGCCAAACAGTTGATGTCATTAAACATTTTAAGCCCAACGAAAAGACAAAAATGGCCGGTGTCAACGGTGATCAGCATTCTTAAAAACGAAAAATACAAGGGCGATGCAATACTGCAAAAACGCTACACGACGGACTTCTTGACTAAAAAAACAAAAACAAATGAAGGGGAAGTTCCTCAATATTATGTTGAAAACAGTCACCCAGCCATCATTCCACCAGAAACCTTTGGCCTGGTGCAGGAAGAGTTTGCGAGAAGAAAATCAAAAGGCGGATATACAGCTTGTCAAAGTTGTTTCTCCAGCCGGATTATTTGCGGCGATTGTGGTAGTGCCTATGGTAGCAAAGTCTGGCATGCGGGCAGCAAATATCAGCATACTGTCTGGCAGTGTAATAACAAGTTTAAGGAAAAAGACAAATGCAGCACACCGCACTTATATGATGAAACCATTAAAAAAATATTCGTGGAAGTCATGAATCACCTTATTAAAAATAAAGCAGAGATTTTTGAGAATTACCGCCTTATGATTGAGAAGCTAACAGATTGTCAGAATTTAGAGGAAGAACTGAAGAAAGTCGATGAGGAATGCAGCTCCATTGAAATGATGGTTGATGCCTTTGTCAGTGAAAACACCCGGGTAGCGATGGACCAGGAGGAATACCAGCGCCGGTACAACACCTATGCTGAGAGCTATGATAAACTTCGCAATCGCCATATGGCCTTAACCGAAGAAATCAGAAAACGGGAGGCCCAGAAGAATCAGATTCATGACTTTCTGGGTATTCTTGAAAAACGCGACCAGCTACTCACAGAGTTTGATGAAACCCTCTGGCGTCGGACTATTTTAGAGATGGTTGTTCTCTCCAAGGATGAAGTCAACTTTCGGTTTAAAGATGGAGCGGAGATAAAATGGCCAATGAAAGGAATATGAGATGGCTGAAAATCGAGAAATCAAAACGATCACTAAAAGAAAGGGGATTTCACATCATCAACTCAAACGGGTCTGTGCCTATATTCGGGTATCAACTGGTCACGATCTGCAACTAAATTCACTGGAGAACCAGGAACAGTATTTTAAGCGTCTAATCACGTCACATCCGGATTATGAGTTTTGTGGCATCTATTCAGATGCTGGGGTATCCGGTGTTAAGAATGATCGCCCTGCTTTTAATGCCATGATGGAGGCGGTAAGAAATCAGGGAATTGATTTAATCATTACAAAAAGCATTTCTCGATTTGCCAGAAATACCATGTTTTTACTTGAAACAATCCGGGAATTAAAACAGTTAAACGTTGGTGTGATTTTTGAAGAAAACCATATTAATACCCTTAATGCTGAAGGGGAGTTAATGTTAACAGTTCTTGGGTCTCTTGCTGAAGCAGAACGAAAATCAGTAAGCCAGAACATCAAATGGTCCATTCAAAAGAACTACCAGGCAGGAAAGACGTTACACAGTCCGGACCGTGTCTTTGGCTACACGACCGATAAGAATCGGAATCCTGTGATAAAGCCCAACGAAGCTGATATTGTCAGATTAATTTTTAAGCGCTATCTGTCGGGAATCTCTGGTTATCAGATTGCAAAAGATTTTAATGAAGAAAAAGTACCGATTGAATTTAAAAGGGTTTGGACCTCGGAAAGAATCCTTCGGGTGATTTCGAATGAAAAGTATATGGGGGATTGCCTTCTTCAAAAATCGTTTGTTGATGAGAAAGGAAACCTGAAAAGGAATAAAGGACAAAAAAATAAATATTATGTGCGTGATTGTTTCCCGCCTATTATCGATCAGGTAGACTGGTTAAAAGCTCAGGAATTAAGAAAAACTCGTTCAAAAAAGACCTACCCATTTACAGGTAGGTTCATTTGCCCATACTGTCACCAGACCCTGATTCGCGTCACGGGTTATGAGAAACAAATCTTTTGGATTTGTAAAACCTATTTGCAACAAGGAAAATCGGTTTGTAAGGGCGTTCGGATAAAGGAAAAGATTCTAAAAGAATTGATGGAAGACCAAAATTTATTAAGTACTGAAATACAGATAATTGTAGAGGAGCAGTGTTATGGAAAAAACCATCACACAAAAACTAAGAAAGATTTTTCGCTTAGACCCGTCAACAAAGAGCAATGAAGAAGTTGAGGCTTGTGCAGATGAGACTAAAAAGAAGCTTCAAGTCGCCGCCTATTGTCGGGTTTCCAGCGGAAGCAATGAGCAGGCATCCAGTTATGCAGCCCAGGTTGATTACTATAATCGATTGCTGCAGGAAAATGAGGATTATATTTTTTCAGGGATTTATGCGGATGAAGGAATATCGGGTACCAGCCTTAAAAAAAGAGAAGCCTTCAACCAAATGATGGCCGATGCCAGGGAGCACAAGTTCGAGATGATCATCACAAAATCGGTTTCCCGGTTTGGACGAAATACCCTGGATTGCCTTAACTGCATTCGGGAACTTAGTGAACTGGGGATTGATGTATATTTAGAAAAAGAAAACATCCATACCAACAAAAGCGAGGGGGAGGTGCTACTCACCCTGATTTTAGCGGTTGCTCAAAATGAAAGCCAGACACAATCGGACAATGTGAAATGGGGGATTCATAAGCAGTATGAGCGGGGCAACATCAAAAGTATTCCCAGTGGAAAGTTTCTGGGTTACGATAAAGATGATGAAGGCAATCTGGTAATAAATCAAGAGCAGGCGGTCATTGTCCGGCGCATTTATCAGGAATTTCTGGACGGCTATGGTGGGTATCAAATCGCAAAACGACTGACAGATGAAAAAGTACCAATGGCTTATGGTGGAAAAGGCTGGTGTCCAAGCCATATTAAAAAAGTATTGATCAATGAGAAATATAAAGGGGACACGCAGTTTCAAAAAACCTACAATACCTGCTGTTTGACCAAGAAACGAGCCAAGAATCAGGGCGAATTACCGAAGCCATATGTTGAAGATACCCATCCAGCGATTATTGAAAAACCAATCTGGGACCTGGTCCAGCTTGAATTTATGCGGCAAGAACAATACTGTAAAGATCATCACATCACAAATGGTCGATATCACAATCAAAGTGATCGCTTTCCTTTTGCCGGCAGAATCATCTGTGGAACCTGCGGCAGCACCTTTATGCAGTTGACTGATAATGAAGGTAAGAAATACTGGCGCTGCAAAACCTTTCAAGGTAAAAAGGGAACGCTGATTGAGGGGAAGTTGTATACTCCGCCTCCGAGAACGCTATGGGCTAAAAATCCCAGTAAAAGTTATAGAAGAAAACTTCCTGGGCCAAGAGAAATGTATTGTACAGATATCAAAGTAAAAGTTGAATTTACCGAAACACTATTCATAAACGCCTGGAATCACCTGGTAGATCATCCGGAAGAAATCAAACCAAGCGGGGATGCTTTGAAAGATTATTGGGCAGGGGAGATGAAACGCTTGTTAGCAGAGTATGGCAAGATTGATGAAATCAGGCCGGAACTGGTTAGGCAAACATTAGATCACATCTGTATCGATGAAAATGGTGATGTAGATGTGACTTTTTTATGTGGGAGAAGGGTTTGAAAAAATGATGGCTGCTACCGGTAGCCGTTGGGATGTACAGGTTGGATTCTGATTGTCACGGTAGTGAGGCCGCTTTTCTAGTGATGATTGAGCGGGAAGTGCACCGGAATACTGAGGAATCATCTTACTGGCAGTGATTAATGCTGCCAATATCAAAGATTTTGATATTTCTCTACCGGGGAGATTGGGATATTCAATTAACATCTTTGTATTGCTCATTTTCTACAACCGCCTTAATAAAATCATTGACAATTGGCCGTTCTGTTTGATTTTTCCACACAATAATCAAACTGCTCTCGGTATTATCCAGTTCAAAGTGTTTCAATTCCGGGCTATTGCCATCATAAAGAAATCGATTACCTAATACGATTCCAGATTGAGAACGGATTAATGTACTCATCATCGATCGTGCGTTTGGGGCAGAAGAATTGATTTTAGGTTCGAACCCTTGGGCATTACATAGTCTAACTAACAGATCGATGTAATTTTGATGGCCCAGCGGAGACATGACGATAAATTCTTCATTCTTTAAATCAATTATCTCTAACTTATCTTTCGCAGCCAGCGGATTGTTGATATGCATAATAATCGTAAGCTTCGGACTTTCGGCAATGATCTTCCAATTAACATCTAAATTTTTTAATGAGGGAATTTCATAATCAACAGTAATCGCAACATCTAATTCATCGGTCAAAAGATTCGAGATCAGTTCTCCGATGGGCTTTTCAACAAATGAAATATTTAACTCGGGATGCATTACTTGAAAATCTTTGATTGCAGGCAGATAATCTTTATCAGTCCGCATGGAATCAGGCTCACCAATGATTAAACTGGATTGTCGCTTATAGTAAGCAGAATAAGCTTTATCAATTGATGACTGAATGTTGCGGATTGCATGCTTCCACTCAGCGTATAGAATTCGGCTGGCTTCGGTCAGTTCAAGTCGATTTTTTTTTCTTTCAAATAGAGGAAAGCCAAGTGTTGTTTCCATTGAAGTAATTGATTTGCTGACAGCGGACTGGGTGGTATTTAGCATTTGTGAAGCAGTGGTAAAACTTTTGCATTCACAGACAACCAGAAAAAGCTGGATCTGATAAAGTCTGAAATCCAGAAAATCAACTCGCGACATGGGCTTCCTCCAATTTTAATTTCAACACAAAGATCATAATGAGATAGCTTAATTCATGTATGGTTTTATGTAGTGCTGAGGGATATTATTTAAATTATAAAGCATCTCTATGTTTTTTTCAATGATACATTAATGCCTAAATGTTATCAATAGCATCCATTTCAGCTTGCTGATTTTTTCTTTAACAGTTTAGAGGTATTTTGAAAGAGCATCTTATTAATGAGCAAAAACATCTTTTGCTACCCGCAAAAACTGCGGGATCAAAGGATTGTTATTACCTATTTTGTAGTAAAAACTTGTTTGCATGGTAAGCTCAGCTTTGTTTAATGGAATCATCTTGGTATAATCCCGATCCATATGTCTGAGGCCATAGGGGACAATCGAAATGCCCTGAGATTTCTGGATAACCATGCCGATGGTATCAACCTGTTGGGAATACACAATCTTTGCCGGTTCAATCTGATAAGTGGCGAATAATCGCAGGATTTCGGTATTTAAAATATTGTTATAGGCATCTTCCGGATTCAAGAGGATTAACACGCAGTCATTTAAATCGGCAATGGAAATCGATGTTTTTTGCGCAAGAGGATTGTCAGTTAATAGAATGACACCCATTAGTTCAGTAGCGAAAACAAATCTGCGGATATGGCTATCCGGCTCAAAGCCGAAATCGCAGGTCAGTAAAAGATCGCTTTCACCGCGTTTTAGCTGGTTCATACCCTCGTTAGGCTGGCAGGAGATAATTTCAATTTGATGCTGCGGATATAATTTCGAAAATTCAAAAACAATCGGTTCCGTATAATCAGCAGTCCAATAGTAAGGGCTGCTGATTTTTAATGTTCCAAATGCTTCATCAGACAACATCAAAGCTTGTTCGCAAGTCTGATTATAGATGCGGATGATCTTTTTAAATTGATCATAGACAGATTTCCCGGCTGGGGTAATGGCGACACTGCGGGTACTTCGCGAAAAGAGTTTGACACCCATTTCCTCTTCAATAGCAGCGATATGGCGACTTAAAGCAGGCTGAGCAACATGTAAAATTTCTGCGGTTTTCGAAAAATTCAAGTTTTCAGCCAAGGTGATGTATTCAATCATATAATCAATATTTATCATCGGTAGTATCCTCCGTTACTTACATCTTACTAAAATATTGTTGTGATAGCAAGGTCACTTATGCAATTTTGGTATAAATAACTGCTAAATTTAGAATTTCACAATTTCTGTCTCAGGATCTATAATTGAGCTAAGCTTATACTGGCCGGTATAGAATTAAAAACGATAACAAGGAGTACTTTAATATGTTTTCTATTGATCATTCTGTAAATAATGGTGCATTGCATTTTATGCACTTTGGTAACAGTAAATTTTTACCATCAGTGGTAACGTCTCCAAAAGAAGAATTATTGGCAGCACGCAGCAGTGCCTGGTTGGGAGCTTTCTTAAATATTTCACCGGTATATGATGTGTATGGACCGGATGCTGATAAATTAATGAACTATGTTTGTGTCAACCGAGACTTTTCAAAATTGAAGGTTAGCTCTTCACGACATGCACTGCTTTGCAATGAAAAAGGGCAATTGCTGGCGGATGGTTTGGTAACCCGCATCGATGAACAGACTCTACGGACATACTGGCTGGCACCAGCCGTTTCATATTATGTTGATACCCTTGGGATGGACGTTAAAGGAAAATGGGTTTATGATGAATACTTTTATCAAATCGATGGACCCAAATCGCTGGAAATTATGGAAAAAGCGACCGGCAGCGACTTACACGAAATGAAATTTGCCGGAAAAATGGACGTTAAAATTGCTGGAACCGATATGTCCATTGTCAGACTTGGCATGTCAGGATGTCTTGCTTATGAGATGCATGGAGCATTGGAAAATGCCGACAAAGCATTTGCAGCGATCTTAGCAGCCGGTGAAGAATTTGGAATCAAACGGTTGGGATTTGCCCAGTACTGCAGAAATCACACCCAGGGTGGTTATCCAAACCAATGGATTCAGTTCTGGTATCCATCACTGACCAGTGGTGAAAAAATGGCTGATTACATGAAATCCGATAAATTAAGAGATGACATGAAAAATTGCAGCTATGCAAATTACTTAAGAACAAACTATCCATTTGAGGGCAGTGCCAGCGACAATGTGGAAAATGCGTTTGTAACTCCGTTTGATCTTGATTGGGATTATCTGATCAACTGGGATCACGATTTTATCGGGAAAGAAACATTATTAAAAATTAAGGATAATCCACCGCGAAAAATAACGACTTTAGAATGGAATGCCGAAGATGTGGCGGCCGTCGTTGCTTCCTCCTTCATGGGACAAGATGTTGAACCGGCTGCTGATATTACATCGACAGGTGATGGCGGCGAAAGACCTTTCGTTATGAGTAAAGTCATGCTTGATGGAAAAGTAATTGGGGTCGCCACCGGAAGAACCCAGGATTTTTATCATCGCAGAATGATTTCACTGGCGTATCTGGAAAGAGATAAAGTAGTAGAAGGCAAAGATGTCGTTGTAATCTGGGGAGACGCAGATGGCAGACAGATGGAAATTCGTGCAAAAATTGCGGCGTTCCCATATTACAATGAAGAATACCGAAACGAAACATTTGATGTCGAAAAAATACCGCATCCGACTGTTAAATAATAGTTTAAAGAAAAAATCAGATTGAAAACCTCCCTCAATTTGAAAAATCTCTTTTGATAAAATTTTAATGTGACAGGCTCCCCTGGCATTAGCTGGTCAACTCTAAAACTGGCTGATGAACGGGGGAGTATTTTACAATCAGATCTAATAAAAAATGGGAATTATTTTGAAAGTGAGAATTATTGAAAATGAAAACAGACGTACAAATCGCACAAGAAGCAACATTGCAACCGATTGCAAATGTTGCCCAAAAACTGGGTATTTTAGGAGATCAACTGGAGCTTTACGGCAATCACAAAGCCAAGGTGTCACTATCGGTATTAAAAGACAATCAGGATAAACCAGACGGTAAACTGGTGCTGGTAACGGCCATCAACCCGACACCAGCTGGGGAAGGAAAAACGACCACCAATGTGGGTCTGTCCATGGCGCTCAACTACATTGGCAAGAAAACCATCACCACCTTAAGAGAACCGTCCCTGGGACCCTGCTTTGGGGTCAAAGGCGGTGCTGCCGGCGGCGGTTACTCACAGGTTGTGCCAATGGATGATATCAACCTGCATTTTACCGGCGATTTCCATGCCATTACTTCCGCCCACAGCCTGCTGGCAGCCTTGCTGGATAATCACCTCCATCAGGGAAACGCCTTAAACATTGATATGGACCGGATTGTCTGGCGTCGGGTAGTGGATATGAATGATCGGGCCCTGCGAAAAATTACCGTCGGACAAGGCAGTCGCGCCAACGGCGTTGAACGGGAAACCGGCTATGACATTACCGTGGCCTCAGAAATCATGGCGATTCTCTGTCTGGCCTCCAGTCTGACCGATTTAAAAGAACGTCTGGGACGGATGATCGTAGCCTACAACACCGACGGTAAAGCGGTGACCGCAAGTGATCTGGAAGCCACCGGCGCCATGGCCCTGCTGTTAAAAGATGCCATCAAACCTAATCTGGTGCAAACATTGGAAAATACCCCGGCCTTTATTCATGGCGGACCTTTTGCCAATATCGCCCACGGCTGTAACTCGGTCCTGGCGACTAAAACCGCTTTAAAACTGGCGGATTACGTGGTAACCGAAGCCGGCTTCGGCGCCGACCTGGGAGCCGAAAAGTTCTTTGACATCAAATGCCGTTATGCTGGTATCAGCCCCAGCGCCGTGGTGATTGTGGCTACCGTTCGAGCTTTGAAAATGAATGGCGGCGTCGAAAAAGCGGAATTGTCCAAAGAAAATGTCAAAGCGGTGGTTTCCGGCAGTGCCAACCTGCTTCAGCATCTGGAAAACCTGAAGAAGTTTGAAGTGCCGGTTGTTGTAGCGCTCAATAAATTCCCAACCGATACGGCTGCCGAATTTGATGCCGTCATCAAATCCTGTGAAGCAAAAGAGGTAAAAGTGATTCTCTCTGATGTTTTTTCCCAGGGCGGAAAAGGCGGGGTCGAGCTGGCTGAAGAAGTGGTCAGACTCTGTGATCAAAATGTAGCTCCTTACAAACCGCTTTATGAACTGGAACTGCCGATCGAAGAAAAGATCGAAACCATTGCCAAAGAAATCTATCGGGCTGATGGCGTGGTCTTCAGTCTGGAAGCCAAGCAACAACTGGATGAGATTGTTGCCCTGGGCTTTGATCACCTGCCGGTGTGTATGGCGAAAACCCAGTATTCCTTCTCGGATGATGCGGCCCTGCTGGGCGCACCCCGGAACTTTGATATCCACGTAAAAGAAATTCGCTTATCCGCCGGAGCAGGTTTTGTGGTGGCGATTACCGGTGCAATCATGACCATGCCCGGACTGCCAAAAGTGCCGGCCGCCAATGGGATGGATATTACCGAAGATGGGGAAATCATCGGTTTGTCATAAAGTTTATCTCAATCATTAATGGATTAAACCAGTATTTTAAAAGAGTTAGTAAAAACAAAAGCTAAAACCTGAACAATACCAATACTACCGCAGATTTATTTCATACATTTCATTAATAAATCGTTCCAAATAAATTAAAAAACAATGATTCAGCGTACCAGTGATTGTTGCCCCTATCACAATGACTGGTACGGATCGGATCATTGTTTTTTAATAAAAAGGTTTTTTAAGAAATAAAAAATTCAAAAATTTAAATCAAAGAGAGGCTAAGAAAATGAAATCTTATGCATTTATCATCATGAAACCCGATGCGCTGGCGGCTGAATTGGTTGAAACCATTATCAGCCGTTTTAAAGAACATAATTTTGGGATTGAAATAGTTGGTTTTAAAAAAGCCAGTGAAACCTTGATTTTGCAGCATTATCAAGAAGTCATAGAAAAACTCGGACCAACGTTTAAAACGATCATCGTATCAGATTTGCTGAACAAGGGTATGATACCGATCATTTTAAGCCAGGATGGGCCGGATGCGATTCCAAACGCCCGGCTTTTAACCGGCGCAACCGATCCAAGCAAGGCATTTCCAGGAACAATTCGCGGAGATTATGGAAAAGACTCGATGGCGGACGCCAATCAGGAAGGCCGAAATTGTCATAATCTGATTCATTGCAGCGATTCAGAAGAATCGTTTAAGAAAGAAATAAAATTATGGTTCAATGACCGTGTCGCTGAATCATATCCTTAAAAAATTTATAAAATCAGGGAGTTAACCGATGAAATTTCAATTACGAGCATGGGAGCTGACCGATGCACCGAAAATTGTGCCACTCGCAAATAATCCCCAAGTGGCCGGCCATTTGCGAAATACCTTTCCGTACCCGTATACGCTGGACGATGCTCATTTATTTATCCTAAAAAATAAGACGCAATTCAGACAAAAACAAATAAGTCAAGCGATTGTCATTGATGATCAGGTTGCAGGTTCAATTAGCCTACTGAGGCAAGATGATATTGGCTGTAAAAGCGGTGAATTAGGGTTTTGGCTGGGAGAATCTTACTGGGGAAAAGGGATCACGACACAAGCAATTATCGAATTATGCAAAAAAGTTTTTTCAGGATCCGATCTCATGCGAATCTATGCCAGACCATTTTCCGAAAACAGTGGTGCCCGCCGTGCTTTAGAAAAAGCTGGCTTTCAACTGGAAGGAACATTTAAGAAAAGTGTTTATAAAAACTCCGAACTAGCTGATTCGTGTATGTATGCACTTGTTCGATAAAATGTAATGGAGCGAATTTATTATTCATTCAAACAATAATTTATCTAAAGCATCCACATAGTAATGGCTCTTCAATGCTTATGATGAAATATTAACTGAAGTTGGATTTTTGAAGAATCTTTGATAAAAGGATTTAGACCATTTAACTCAATTTTATATTCCAGGGTATATTGGGCCTTCCAGATTAATTTATTTTGATCTGGAAGGCTTTTTTCTGTAAAATATGTATTGCAGCATTTTACTAATTTAAAATAATTTGATCAAATAATAAATAAATAAAGTTGTCTTTACGATAATAAATTAAGTTTCACAGCTTAGTTTGCAACTAATCTCGTTAATGATCAAAAATTAACTAAATGAAAAGAATAAAACACAAAAAGCAATATATAATCTTTTCTTTACGAATATTTGGAATGAGAGGATTCTATTTATTCGTTTTCAATAAAAATGAAAACGATCTATAATGACCTTAGAAAACATTTACAAATACGGGAGGTAATTTTATGAGTTACAAAGAACTGGCATTAAGTTATGAAAAAGAAACGAATTTTGGTTTATTTCACAGCCCGGTCGTTCCACCGGACCTTTCTCAAGCAAGAAATCTGCATCACTATTGCACCTATGCCGCAAATCCTTATCAAGCGGGTTTGCAGCCAAGCGAGTACAGTGGTTGGAGAGCGGAAGAAGTGGCATGGCATGAAAGCTGTTATATTCACACTGGTTTAAATCCGTCGCCGACATATAAATTTGGCGGTCCTGATTCATTCAAGTTTTTAAATAAATATTTTGGCAATTCCTTTGGTACATTCCCGATCAATAAAGGCAAGCATGGAATCATGTGCGACGAAGCAGGCAGAGTAATGATGGATGGCGTACTGATGAGAACTGGTGAAGAAGAGTTCATTACCTACTGGCTGGCACCATGGGTTGCGTACTGTGTTCATACAAGCGGAATGGATGTTTGGGGCGAAGATTTAACAGAAAAAGTATTTTTATTCCAACTAGGCGGACCAACTTCGTTACAGATTCTTGATGCGGCAAGCGGCGTTAATTTACATGATATCCCATTCTTTGGAATGAAAAAAACAAAAATAGCCGGCGCCGAAGTAACGATTATTCGTGTCGGGATGGCAGGTTCATTGGCGTACGAGGTCCATGGCAATATTGAAGATTCCATTCCTGTGTTTGAGATGATCATGAAGGCCGGCCAAAAATATGGCATTGAGCGACTTGGAGTCGCTGCTTATAATATGACCCATTGGGAAAATGGTTTCCCGCAAGCTTATATTGACTTCCTGTTCCCATGGTTTGAAAACGAAGCATTTGCTGCATTTTTATCAGCCAATGGCATGGTAGCAGGCGATTTGATTTCGAATGATGCGCTTAGCGGAAGTATGGGCAAAGATCTTCAAAAACGATATCGTAACCCAATTGAACTCGGTTGGGGTAAAACCATCAACTACGATCATGATTTCATTGGAAAAGAAGCGCTAATGAAAATTGAAGAAGAAGGTACTTATCGACAAATGACCACCCTTGAGTGGAATATCGATGATATTCTCGAGATACACCGTTCTCAGTTTACCGAAGACCCTTTCCAGGATATTGCTATGCCTGATGATTTTTCTTTCGGTCATCCGAGTTACCATGCTGATATGGTGCTTGATCAAGATGGAAACGAGATCGGTATTAGTACCGGCCGTATGATTGCATGGTATTACAAAAAAATGATTTCACTTTGTTCAATTGAAAAAGCTCAAAACATTATTGGCAACGAAGTCTATGTTCTCTGGGGTGATCCGGGAACAAAACAGAAGAAAATTCGTGCTAAAATTGTCCGTTATCCTTATATGGACGAAGGCAGAAACCAGAAAGTGGATGTCAGCCAAATACCCGTCGGCACAATGGATTAAGATTCCTTCAGTTTAACAAAAAAAACAATTAAATATTTAACCAGTACGGAAAAGATCCAGCTATTATTAACTAAAATTTTTAATAGCGGGTCTTTTTTGTTGGGTAAGAAAATTGCCTACTTTGGTTATTACTGACGAAATGTATGTTGATATTTCTAATTAAAAAACGATTACAAACAAAAATGAGTATATTATAATGAACATCAAAAATTGAATTAGCATATCAACATTTTAAATTATGTGAAACAGAAATAGGAGAATTTATGAAAACAGACGTACAGATCGCACAGGAAGCAAATCTGCAACCGATTGCAGATGTTGCTTCAAAACTGGGTATTCCAGAGGATCAACTGGAGCTTTACGGCAATCACAAAGCCAAGGTGTCACTATCGGTATTAAAAGACAATCAGGATAAACCAGACGGTAAACTGGTGATCAACTGGAGCTTTACGGCAATCACAAAGCCAAGGTGTCACTATCGGTATTAAAAGACAATCAGGATAAACCAGACGGTAAACTGGTGATCAACTGGAGCTTTACGGCAATCACAAAGCCAAGGTGTCACTATCGGTATTAAAAGACAATCAGGATAAACCAGACGGTAAACTGGTGCTGGTAACGGCCATCAACCCGACACCAGCTGGGGAAGGAAAAACGACCACCAATGTGGGTCTGTCCATGGCGCTCAACTACATTGGCAAGAAAACCATCACCACCTTAAGAGAACCGTCCCTGGGACCCTGCTTTGGGGTCAAAGGCGGTGCTGCCGGCGGCGGTTACTCACAGGTTGTGCCAATGGATGATATCAACCTGCATTTTACCGGCGATTTCCATGCCATTACTTCCGCCCACAGCCTGCTGGCAGCCACTCACAGGTTGTGCCAATGGATGATATCAACCTGCATTTTACCGGCGATTTCCATGCCATTACTTCCGCCCACAGCCTGCTGGCAGCCACTCACAGGTTGTGCCAATGGATGATATCAACCTGCATTTTACCGGCGATTTCCATGCCATTACTTCCGCCCACAGCCTGCTGGCAGCCCTGCTGGATAATCACCTCCATCAGGGAAATGCCTTAAACATTGATATGGACCGGATTGTCTGGCGTCGGGTGGTTGACATGAATGACCGGGCATTAAGAAGGATCACTGTTGCAAGAGGGAGTCGCGCCAATGGGATTGCCCGGGAAACCGGTTATGATATTACGGTAGCCTCGGAAATCATGGCAATTCTCTGTCTGGCCTCCAGCCTGACTGATTTAAAAGAACGTCTGGGCCGGATGATCGTCGCTTATAACACCGACGGTAAAGCAGTGACCGCCAACGATCTGGAAGCTACCGGGGCTATGGAATTGCTGTTAAAAGACGCCATCAAACCCAATCTGGTGCAAACTCTGGAAAATACCCCGGCCTTCATTCATGGCGGTCCCTTTGCCAATATCGCCCATGGTTGCAACTCAGTCCTGGCCACTAAAACTGCTTTGAAACTGGCGGATTACGTGGTAACCGAAGCTGGATTTGGCGCCGACCTGGGAGCCGAAAAGTTCTTTGATATTAAATGCCGTTATGCCGGCATCAGCCCCAGTGTGGTAGTGATTGTGGCAACCGTACGGGCGCTGAAAATGAATGGCGGCGTTGAAAAAGCAGAATTGGCCAACGAAAATGTCAAAGCAGTGGAACTTGGCAGTGCCAACATTGTTCAGCATCTGGAAAACCTGAAAAAATTCAACGTGCCGGTTGTGGTTGCCATCAACAAGTTTCCCACCGATACGGTTGCTGAATTTGATGCCATCAAACAGGCCTGTGAAAAAGAAGATGTTAAAGTCGTGCTCTCCGATGTCTTTTCACAAGGTGGAAAAGGCGGGGTCGAGCTGGCTGAAGAAGTGGTCAGACTCTGTGATCAGAATGCGACACCTTACACACCGCTTTATGCACTGGAACTGCCCATCGAAGAAAAGATCGAAACCATTGCCAAAGAAATTTACCGGGCTGATGGCGTGGTCTTCAGTTTAGAAGCCAAGCAACAACTGGATGAGATTGTTGCTCTGGGCTTTGATCATCTGCCGGTGTGCATGGCAAAAACCCAGTATTCCTTCTCAGATGATGCCGCTCTGCTTGGGGCACCCCGAAACTTTGACATCCACGTGAAAGAAATTCGTCTATCCGCCGGCGCCGGTTTTGTGGTAGCAATTACTGGTGCAATCATGACCATGCCCGGTCTGCCAAAAGTGCCGGCAGCCAACGGTATGGATATTAGCGAAGATGGGGAAATCATCGGTTTATCATAGCTAAAACAGCTATTCAAATGTAAAAAATTGTATAGGTAAATAATTTTGAGGAGCGAGATCCATGAAGCTAAGTATGAGTATTATAAAAAACAGCATCGAACCCTATATAAAATTTGGTCATATAAGCAATGATGAGTTGCAGCTTGATTCTTACGAATTATATGTTGCAGGCTCAGATGATTTGGATACTTCCAATCTATATATTTTTAAAGCCGCAGAATTCCTTAATCCTCAATATTTACCAAATAATTTGAATATCTTATGCTGCGGCATACCTGGAGATTTCAAGATGGAAAACTATTTGTACTTGAACATCCTTGTTGTCAGTAATATTTCAATTGAAATGATCCTCAATATTACTATTTCCACATTTAAAAAATACAATAATTTAAGTGAGAAATTCAATAAATTGGTCTATAAGGATGTCAATTTTCAAAAACTCATCGACTTAGCTACCGAAATATTAGAGATGCCGCTTTGTATGTTGGATTTAAATCATAACGTTCTGGCGATCAGTTCAAAAATGGATGCGCCTGATGATCTTATCTGGCAGGCAATGAAAGAAGGTTATGGTTATGAACATTATGATTTAGTTTCTATCAGCGAACCTAAAATTAAAGATATTATTAAATTAGATCCGCCAACAATTGAAATACCTTCGAATATCAGCGGTCATTATTTAAAAGTCTCAGCACTACTAAATGGCAGACATGCAGTGGCGATGATCGGCATGCATAAGAAAAATGATTTTTACAATCCCTTTGAAAAACATACGATTCAGCTATTTAATTATATTGTTGAACATATCAATGAAAATATTAATGCCTTTTATGATAAAAAGCCAGATCGGGGGTTTTTCTATGAGCAATTTTTACTGGATACCATATCAGGAGAATTATCAGATCGAAACGCCATCAATAAGCATCTCTTAAAGCTGGGGTTCAAATTGAGCTCAAAATACCAGATGGGTCTTATTTCATTTCGAAAAGGTATGATAAGAACGGATTATTATATTACAATTATGAATTATATTGAAAGAATCATAAAAAATTCAAAATGTGTTTTTTTGGAATCCAATATTTATATTATTATCCCACTTGAAAAGGAAAGATATTTAACCGATGAAATTCAATTAAAACTATCAGATTTTTTGGATTGCAATCATTGTTATTTGATTTTGAGCTCTGTTTTTGTAACCTTTCAGGAACTGCCAAATATAAAAGAAATATTTGACTTTATTGTAAAATTCGTTGATAAAGATAAGAAAAATATTTATCATTTTCATGAATATGTCAGTATTTACAGTATGGATTTATTGGCAAAAAAAATATCAATGGACAATCTTTTCCATCCGCTCATTCAAAAATTGATTGATTATGATCAGGAGCACAAATCGAACTACTATGAAACATTCAAGATTTTTATTCGAAATCAAAGCAGTTACACAATCACATCGAAAGACCTACACATGCATAGAAATTCGTTAAAAAATAGAATCAACCGAATTGAGGAATTGCTTGGAGATGATTATAAAAGACCTGAAATAAGAGAAGAACTGATATTTTACATGAGATATATGGATGAATTTTAACACGGCTAAACCGTAGCTTATAAATTTAAGCTGCGGTTTAGTATTTTTTTGAGGGTTTTGTAATGTGCATAATGAACAGTGTTAATTTTATGTCTGTGCACGATAGCATTGATTGCGATGTTCTGAAAACGATAAAATACCGCTATGAAGATTCGCGCGCGACGAATACGAATGAATTTTTCAATCCTTAACGGTGTTACTAGTGTAATCGTTAACGATTGTGTGTGGCAATGTTTAAACTAAACATAAACAACGCTGCGGAAAGGGGAAAAATGCAAAATAAGCAAAAATTAAAAATTGGGATTTATAGTGCTGCAATACTCATGATGGGGGTTATCGGAGTAGCTGGTTCATTATCAACAATTGGTGCTAACTTTCCGGATCTTAATCAAACAATGATAACGAGTTTAATTTCGATTCCTTGTTTGATAATCATACCAGTAACATTAATAACTGGAAAACTAATGGAAAGTGTTGCAAAAAAAGTACTCTTAATTATTGGAATATTGGCATTTCTTTTTGGTGGTATTATTCCAGGGCTGATGACAGATTTTACCATGATTTTAATCATGAGGGGTATCTTAGGTATTGGTATCGGGATTATCCAAGTTACGTGTTCAGCTTTAGTTGCTGAGAATTTCGAAGGGGCTGAACGTGAAAAAGTCCAAGGCAACATGACGTCGGCTCAAATGCTTGGATGTGGTGCAATGGTGTTTATTGGAGGATGGTTAGGTTCAATTGCATGGAATATCGGGTTCTACGTACATTTTATTGGAATTATTTCCTTAATGGGGGTAATTGCCCTGGTACCATTTAAAAAACCAGAAAAAAGCGTTGTTTCTAAAAATAGCGAAAAAGTAAAAATTACAACTCAAGCATGGGGTTGGATAGGATTGATGTTTATCTTTTTTATTGGCGGTCAAATCTATTCAAATTCGCTTTCTTTTTTGATCAATGACTATCAGCTTGGCACGGCAGCAACCGCCGGTTTAGGCTTAGCATTCTTTGCTTTCGGTGGTTTTGTTATGGGAATGTTGTTTGGGAAACTTGCAAATACCGCGAAAAGTCTAACTTTTGCGATTGGTCTCCTGTTATTGTCGGGCTCATATTTACTAGTAGCATTTGCCGGCAGTATGACGATGATTTATGCGGGCAGTCTTATTTGCGGAATTGCATTTTCAATTTGTATGCCGGCTCTGTTTATCGGTGCGGCAAGCTCAGTTGAACCGCTGGCGGTTGGGATGGTAGTCGCAATTGCAACATGTTCACTGAACCTGGCCATGTTTTTGTCACCATATGTTGTTAATCCGATCGCCGCTATGTTAGGACAAGGCGTAAATAATAACCAGATGGCATTTATCTTTGGCGCAGCGCTCATCGGGGCAATGGGAATCATTGCTTTAATCTGGGGATTTCTAAAAAGCAGGCGAGAAATACCTGAAATTGAAATGAAGTAGAATTCTTAAATATTCAATTGATATCTTTTTTAAAATTGATAAATGATACGTATCCGTTTTTCGATCTAGTGAAAAAAGATTAATAGCATCAGCAATCATTAATGCGGTTGGGTTGCATGATCAAATCGTGTAACCCAACAAATTTAGAGGAGGAAAAGAATATGAAAAATAATAGAGTAAGCAATATCGCTTCTGCTGTTGAGCCCTTCGACAAGGTGTGGGGTGTGGGTGCAGTGGGTAAAGTAACCGATCCTTCACCATTTCCAAGAATCAATGCGATCCTGGATGATACTCAAAAGACAACAAATGGTGAGGTTATTCCAGATCGGGCAATGATCATGACCGAAGTTTATAAAAAACTGCACGGTCAGCCGCATATTATTGTAGTTGCCGAAGCCATGGCAGAAGTGCTGCGCAAAATTCCTATTTATATCTACGAAAATGAATTGGTGGTTGGTACGTTAGGCTGTACAAAAAAGAATGCGTCAGTTTTCCCGGAATTTGGATTAAATTGGTTAATTGATGAAATGGAACAGGGGCTGCTGGGCTACAGTGAAAATAGAACTCATGACTATTTTACGCATTCGGAAGAGACATATAAACAATTAAAAAGTATCGAAGACTATTGGAAAGGCAATACGGTTGAAGAACGATTAATCCCAATTTTGACTGATGATGAAATCAAAGGATCCCATATGGAAAAAGGTGTTTTCTTATGCAATGGTTACATCTTCTGTGGGGCGGGCCACCTTGGCGTAAATTACGATCGATTATTTAAAATGGGTTATGGCGGGATAGCAACAGAAATTCAGGAACAAATTAAAAAATGTGATCAAACAAATCCTGATGATATAAAGAAAATGAATAATTTAAAAGCTGATCTAATCATGAATGAAGCAGCTTCTGATTTTATTCTTCGCCATGCTGCCCTGGCAAAAGAAATGTCTGAAAAAGAGCAAGACAGCAATAGAAAAGCAGAACTGGAAAAGATTGCCGGAATTTGTGAACAGATTGCCAAGGGAACACCAAGAACTTTTTATGAAGCAATCCAAGCCGTTCATTTTGCCAATACGATGGTAGAAATTGAATCAAACGGTCACTCTATTTCTTATGGCAGATTCGACCAATACATGTATCCGTTCTATGAAAACGACATTAAAAACGGGATTGCTACTAGAGCAG
The DNA here is from genome assembly GCF_003260995.1 of Acetobacterium sp. KB-1. Lineage (NCBI taxonomy): Bacteria > Bacillati > Bacillota > Clostridia > Eubacteriales > Eubacteriaceae > Acetobacterium > Acetobacterium sp. KB-1. The sequence continues at coordinate 858,997 of NZ_CP030040.1, read as the reverse complement.
AAATGCAGGAATTAATTGAAAATTTCCATATCAAGATCTGGGATATGAATAAAATCCGCGATCATATCAGTATCGATATCTTTTCAAATGGCGGAATTGGCGGACCCGCGTTAACGGTTGGCGGTATTAAGACTGACGGGATGGATGGGACAAATGATCTGACCTTTATGGTCCTTGATGCCGTCGCCCATACCAGAGTGCCAACCCCATGGACAGCAGTTCGTTTGCATGCCAATACGCCTTATGAATTAAAAGTTAAGACCGCCAATTTGATACGGCTGGGGCTGGGTGAACCTAAAATATTCAATGACGATGTGACCATTCCGACAATGATTGCCAATGGAAGAAGTGTTGAAGATGCAAGAAACTACCAGGTAGTTGGCTGCGTAGAACCAGATGCAACAGGAAAAGAATACGGTTGGCATGATGCGGCGTATTTTAATATCAATAAAGTGCTTGAACTGGCTATCAATCATGGTCATTGTATGGAATGCTCCAATGACTGCCCTCGCTATGAACGGTGTGCAGGAGTGGGGAAATCTCTGGGGATTGATACGGGGAGTTTGGAAGAATTTGAAAAATTTGATGATGTTCTCCAGGCCTATGACACCCAGATGGAATATTGGTGTAACAATATGATTGCCATGCTGAACAAGACTGATGTTATTCATCAAGAGATTAAACCATTACCTTTCTTATCCAATCTCATCGAAGGCTGTATAAGCTCCGGCACTGATGTAACGGCCGGCGGGGCAATTTATAACTTCACGGGACCGCAAGCTGTTGGGATCGGCAGTGTGGGAGATGCATTGTCAACAATTAAGCAATTAGTTTTTGATGAAAAGAAAATAACCGGAAAAGAATTATTAACAGCAGCTAAAGATAACTGGGTTGGCCATGAAAAATTGTATGCCTATGTCAATAGTGATCAGGTCCATCATTATGGCAATGATGACGATTATGCCGATATGTTAACCAAAATCGGACTCGAGACATACTGTAAACACGTAAACGGCAAACCGACGGCCCATGGCGGTCATTTTCAGGCGGGGGCCTATTCGGTCGCCGTTAATGTCGCATGCGGACTAATGCAATACGCTTCCATTGAAGGCCGAAAAGCCTATGAGCCGATTTCAGATTGTATGGGAGCAACCCATACATTATGCAGTCCCCATGATGTTAAAGGGCCAAGCGCAATTGCAAATTCGGTTACCAAGCTTGATCACAGCCAGGCGGGCAACGGTACATTATTAAACTGGAAGTTTTCACCCGCAGCGTTGGATGGCGAGGTTGGCAGAGATAACTTAATATCCCTGATCGAAACATTCATCCAGAAAAAAGGAATGCATAGCCAATTTACTGTGGCCGATAAAGAAACGCTGCTGGCAGCCCAAAAAAATCCTGCCGACTATACTGACTTACTGGTTAGAGTCGCAGGTTACAGCGCCTATTTTGTGGAACTGAGTAAAGAATTACAAAATGATATCATCGGAAGAACGGAATTATCGTTCTGAGATTCTTAAAAGAAATTGGAGTCAGTGGAAGCTATGAACAGTAAAGCAGGTCTGGTGTATAACATTCAAAGATATACAATCCACGACGGCCCAGGAATAAGGACCGAAATATTTTTAAAGGGCTGTCCGATGCATTGTAAATGGTGCAGCAACCCTGAAAGTATTAATCCCAAACCGGAACTAGGTATTTATCCAATCAAATGCATCGGAAAAGACAAATGCGGTCTTTGTCTTGACGTCTGTCCACTGCAACCTGAATCTCCGTTGCTTTTTATGGAAAATCGGATTCAAAAAATTGATCGCCAAAATTGCCGGGACTGTCAGGTCTGTGCAAATGTCTGCTATTCAAAGGCAATTAAAACATGGGGCGAGCTGATGAGCGTTGAGGAAGTCATGAAACAGGTTTTAGCCGACCGGGCTTATTATCAAAAGTCCGGCGGCGGAATTACCTTAAACGGTGGTGAAGTCACTGTTCAATGGGAATTTTCCCTTGAGTTGTTGAAAGTATCTAAGCAAAATCATGTCAATACGGTGGTCGAAACAAGTATGCAATGTGATTTCAAAATACTAGAGAAATTTTTTCCGTACACGGATTTGATTATTACAGATATCAAGCATATGAATTCAGATCGCCATATGAAGTATTGCGGTGGCGGGAATACTCGAATTCTCAGTAATATCCAAAAGACCGTTAATGCGGGAATACCGCTAATCATCAGAATTCCGATTATCCCGGAAATTAACAACGATGAAGATAACATTAGAAGAACGGCAAGTTTTATCGCAGAAGAACTGCAAAATAAAGTGATCCAGGTTCAATTGCTTCCCTACCATAAAATGGGAACGGAGAAATATGAATCACTTGGTTTAGAATACCCACTGGGAAATGATTATAAGATGCCGGAGCGTGAAGTCTGGGAAAACAATATTTTAGAACTGGTTGAAGTGATGAAAGAATACGGTGTATCGGCAGTGGCAGGATCAAATGTGAAGTATCGTTTAGCTTAAGATAAGCAAACTGTTTTAATAAAGACAGCGAAAAATCAATGTAAATAAGGAGTTTATTAATATGACCAAACAATTAGGGGTTTTCGAAAATGCAAAAGAAGCTATTGAAGCGGCTAGAATAGCACAGCTCGAGCTGATGAAAAATCATACAATCGATGATCGGGAGGCATATATAGCCAATATTAAAAAAGTATTCATGATGCACATCGAAGAATTGGCTCAGCATGAGCTTGATGAAACCGGATATGGACGGTATGAAGATAAAATTATCAAAGATACCGGGGCGATCATGCTTGCCGGTGGGACCGAAACTTTGCCGAATCGTATATATTCGACAAATCAGGGGCTGACGGTAGAATTTCCAGCTCCTTTTGGTGTGATTGGCGGCGTAACTCCAGTAACGAATCCCGTAGCGACGGTGGCCGGAAATGGAATTGCAATCGTTGCTTCAGGTAATTCAATTGTGTTTAATGCCCACCCATCCGCAAAGGCATGCACGGCTAATGCGGTTAATCTGATTAATGAGGCGATCACAGAAGTAGGCGGACCATGTAATTTAATCACGATGATAAAAGATCCATCGATGGAATCGCTCAATGATATCATGGCATCGCCAGTAATTAAGGTACTGGTCGGTACCGGAGGACCGGCGATGGTAGCAACGCTGATGAAATCTGGAAAAAAAGTAATTGCCGCAGGCGCCGGTAACCCACCGTCGATTATTGATGAAACGGCAGATGTCGCAAAGGCTGCCGTAGGGATTTTCGGATCAGCTTCATTTGATAACGGTCTTTTGTGTGTAGCGGAAAAAGAACTGTTCGTGCTGGATAGTGTGTACGATAAGTTTATGGCAGAAATTTTAAAACAGGGTGCCAAGCTGTTAACACGAGCAGAAGCTGATATGGTAACGGCCGTGGCGATCAGTCAATTGCCAAATGGTGAGTATGCAGCAAATAAAAAAATGGTTGGTCAACATGCCAGCAAAATTTTGAAGGAAGCTGGTGTTGCTGTGGATGGCGACCCGAAAATTTGTGTATTTGAGGCCCAAAATGATGACCTGTTTGTTCAGACCGAACAAATGATGCCAATTTTGCCAGTCGTGCGATGTGAAAGTTTTGAGCAGGCAAAAGAGTGGGCGGTTGCGGCAGAGCATGAAAACAAACATTCGGCAACCATCTGGTCAAAAAATATCGATAATGTTACGGCCTTCGGCAAAATGATCGACACCACGATCTTTGTTCAAAATGGCGGGACCTTGGCTGCATTTGGGGTCGGCGGCAGCGGATCAAATGGCCCTACAATCGCCACCCCAACAGGCGAAGGTATCTGTGATGCCGGTACGTTTACAAGAAGAAGACGCTTTGCTATGGCTGATGGCGGAAACTATATTCTCTAAATGATAAGGACGAACGGATAAAAGGATAAATATAAATGATGATCGGGCTAATAAATGCTGTTTTACAAAATAGTGACTTTGTTTTCTTGTCTAATAGATTTAATAGTCTGAATCATCAGATTCAATAGGTACGTTTTATTTAAAGGGAGTAGACAATTATGAAGATCAAAAATTTTGCTGACTTGATTATTCAAGTGCAAAAAATGGATAAAAAGAGTAGGGTAGCGGTGGTCGCCGCACAGGATGAACACACGTTAGAAGGTGTGGTGAAAGCTGCCAAAGATAACCTGATCGTTCCAATACTCATTGGTGATGAAATAAAAATAACAGAAATCCTTCAGAATTTAGGCGAGCTTTCCGATGCCTATCAGATCGTGCCGGCAGGTGATGTTGAGACCTGTCTGAAAATTGCAATTCAGCTCGTACATGATAAAAAAGCAGATGTCATTATGAAGGGCAAGCTGGAAACCGGCCAACTGATGAAAGCCATTGTGAATAAAGAAAGTAATCTGAAAAAAGGCGGCCTGATATCATTAATCGGTTTCTATCAGTTCAGTAATGACAAGTACCACAAACTATTAGCAGTATCCGATATTGGGATGAATACCAATCCGGATTTTGATGGCAAGAAGGAGATTTTGTTAAACGCCCTGAATGTCCTGCATGCCTTTGGCGTGGCAAATCCAAAGGTGGCAGTTATGGGCGCTGTTGAGAAAATGAATCCCAAAATGCCTGATACGATCGATTCGGACAACTTGAAAAAGCTGAATGTCAGCGGGGCAATCAAGAATTGCATTATCGAGGGACCAATATCCTTTGATCTTGCCACCAATAAGGAAGCAGCTAAAATCAAAGGATATCAAAGTCCTGTAGCGGGCGATGCAGATTTACTGATTGTTCCCGATATTGTTTCAGGAAATATGCTGGTAAAATCATTTACCGGTTTTGCAGATGCTCAGACAGCCGGTCTGGTAGTCGGTGCTAAGGTGCCGATTGTTTTGACTTCACGGTCTGCGGAAGCATCTGATAAATATTATTCAATGGCATTAGCGGCCTATGTCGCTAAAAATTTTTAGGAGATGAGATAGTGAAAAAATATAAAATTCTAGCAATTAATCCGGGCTCAACTTCAACAAAAATAGCAGTCTTTTCAAATGATGAGATAATTTTCAGTAAAAATATTAATCATGATGTGGTGACCCTAAAAAAGTACAAAGAAATACAAGAACAGTTGCCGTATCGCAAACAAATGGTTACAGAGATGTTAAAGCAAGAAAATATACCCATTGAAAGTATCGATGTTTTTGTTGGCCGAGGCGGTGGTCTGGTTCCCATAAAGGGCGGTACTTATGAAATCGGACCGAAGCTTTTAGAACATGCCAGTAAGGGGATGGCCGGTCAACATCCCGCACAATTAGCGTCTCAGATTTGCAATGCTTTCAAAGAGGAATTTGGCGGTTCTGCTTACATCGTCAATCCACCGGACGTTGATGAATTTGATGAGATCGCCAGAGTTACCGGTCTTTCAGATGTCTATCGAGAAAGCCGAATTCATGCCCTGAATCAAAAAGAAGTGGCATTGCGATTTTGTCAGAACGTTGGCAAAAAATATGAGCAAACCAATCTAATTGTATGTCATCTTGGCGGCGGGATTTCGATCACGGCCCATCAACATGGCAGAATGATTGATTCTAACGACATTATCGGCGGCGATGGACCGATGACTCCCACCCGTGCCGGGACATTGCCGGCAATAAAAATATTGAAACTGTGTTTTAGCGGAAAATACACCGAAAAAGAACTTTATGACAGATTTAACAAAGAAGGCGGCCTGATTGATCATTTAGGAACGCAAGATATGCTTGAAGTGGAAAAAAGAATCGCTGCGGGCGATCAGCATGCACGGTTAATATTCGATGCAATGATTTATCAAATCGGTAAAAGCGTAGGAGCGTGTGCCGTGGCTTTAAAAGGAAAAGTTGATGCGATCATTTTAACCGGCGGTATTTCAAGAAGTAAATATCTGGTCACTGCCTTAAAAGAATACGTTGATTGGATTGCTCCGGAAGAAGTGATGGCCGGTGAATTTGAAATGGAAGCATTAGCCTCCGGAGTGCTGCGGGTCCTGAACAATGAAGAAGAAGCGCTGAACTATACAGGGATACCTGTTTGGCAGGGATTCTGCAGTTAAACAATGTTTTAAGAAAACGGAGAAAATTATGAATGTCGAAAGTAAAAAAAGATGGCTCTATCTAATAGCAGGAACGATTATGCTGATGTTCCTGGGATTATTGTATGCCTGGTCAATTTTCAAAGCACCGCTCAACAAAATTTTTGTAACCTGGACAGCCACGGATTTAACGTTAAGCTTTACGATTTCGATGATTTGTTTTTGCTTGGGGGGCTTTGTTAGTGGAAAGTTGACGAAGGTCTTAAAAAATCAACACATCGTTTTGATTGCTGCAGCATTATTGTTTTCAGGCTTCCTGGGCGTTTCAAAAATTAACCCGGAACAACCGGCGCAAAGCCTTTTGATGCTGTATGTATTTTATGGGATCCTTTGCGGAACCGGGGTCGGCATGGGCTATAATGCCATTATTAGTTCAGTTATTTCCTGGTTTCCGGAAAAAGCGGGAATGGCATCAGGGATATTATTGATGGGATTTGGTCTTGGCGGCATGGTTCTAGGCACATTTATCAATATTATGATTGGTCAATTTGGCTTACTGCAGACCTTTTTCTATCTGGCAATTGGCGTTTCGATCGTTATGGCGCTGGGTTCTTTTTTTATAAAAAAACAAGTGACGAAACCAGTCAAAGACGAAAAGATAAAACACGAAGCGAGCGGCGCCAGAAAAACCGAATATACTTCAATTGAAATGCTTAAAACTGGCGCATTCTGGTGCTTTTTCCTATGGGTCATCATGGTGAGCTCGGCGGGGTTGTTAGTTATCAATAGCGCCGCAACGATTGCGATAGCCTTTGGTGCACCAGCACAATTAGGCTTGATGGTGTCGGTATTTAATGGTGGCGGACGTGTTCTATTCGGCACATTATTTGACCGGATTGGCCGAAATAAAGCAATGATATTAAACAATTCTATTTTAGTTATAGCAGGGTTATGTCTATGCCTGGGCGCCTTGACGCAAAATGTCATTTTTGTATTTATTGGGATACTATTAGTTGGAACCTGTTATGGTGGCTCACCGGCATTGACATCTGCGGTTATCAATTCATTTTATGGCGTTAAAAATTATCCGGTTAATTTTAGTCTAACGAATTTTGCGATTATTCCAGCAGCATTGATCGGACCGTTGATTTCGAGCTCGTTACTGGAAAAATCTGGCGGTTCTTACAATTCGACTTTCATACTGATTATTGTTTTCGCCGCAATTGCCTTAACATTGAATTATCTGCTGGGTGTTAAAAGTGAAAAAGAGATCGGATCAGCAATACCGATTGAAGGCTAGCAGCCAATTATATTGAATTTAATAAGCAATACCGGGGCAGGATTTGAAGAAAATCAGCCCCGGCATTTTTTATTTAGGACACGATCTAAGCAGTCAAACAAAGATCAAAACTTTCTAATAATGATACCCATAAAGGGCAGACTGGCACTATTTTTAGAATGAGAGTAGTTGACCAAATATTGGTGTTATTTTCGTTGATATTGACATTGTAGTACCGGGATGAATATCTTATACTTAAACCATAGATTAATCTGATAGAAGAAAATAAATCCCAGCTGGAATTATTTGTTATTGGAAACAGATACAATATGCAAAAGATAGTTGACGAAATGCAAAAAAATACAATTAAATTACACTCGTTTTCGTCGGCTAATTAAACGAACTAAAACAAAAAAGGAGAAAAAATGTTTAATTCAGAAGTAATCAATAAAGGGGCATTTTTATTTAGTAATCATGCTGGTATTTTATCACCATATGAGTATACAGGGTATCGAAAAGAAGTTGTAGCCAGCAAAACAAGTGCATATGTCAGTACACAATTGTGTATTTCACCGGTTTATGATATTAAAGGACCTGACGCAGCTAAGTTCATGACATCAATTAGTGTAAACGATTTTACAACGACAAAAGTGGGTGGAATCAATCACTGCATCCTTTGTAATGAAAAAGGACAGATTTTAACTGACGGCGTTGTCATGAAAATTGCCGAAGATACCTTCCGGTGTTATTGGCTAAGCCCAGTCATTGATTATTATGTGTCAATAACAGATATGGATATTGTGGGTACTGACTTAACTGGTACCGAATTCTTTATTCAAGTTGCTGGCCCTAAATCACTGGAAATACTTGAAAATGCCGGCAAGTGTGATTTACATGATATCGGATATGTAAAACATCGGATGGCAAAAATTGCAGATGTTGATGTACGTATCTTACGTTTGGGAATGTCTGGTACCTTGGCTTATGAGCTGCACGGAGATATGGATAAATTAGAGCAAGTGTACAGCAGCATCTGGGAGGCAGCAAAACCATTTGGAGCGAAAAAACTTGGTTCACGGGCATATTGCATGAACCATACCGAAGGCGGATTCCCAAATATTTACATCCATTATCCATTGCCATTGCAGGAAACCCCAGGAATCAGAGAGTATCTGGAAGAAAATCCCCCTCATACAACCTTCCATAAAAGAGCCCTTCTCGGAAGTGTTGGGGATGATCTTGAAGTACGTTTCAGAACACCATTTGATGTGGGTTGGGGATCCCGAGTAAAATTCAACCATGATTTTCCTGGTAAAGAAGCACTTCAGAAAATAGCTGAAAATCAAAAAACAACATTAGTTACGTTAGAATGGAATCCCGATGATATTGCCGATATCGTCGCGTCACAGTTCAAAGGCCGTGATGTCGAGGCATATGAACCAATGGATGAGTATCCAACAGATTACAATTATAATCCATTTATGACTGAAGATGAAGAAGACCATTACTATTATCACCATGACAAGGTTATGGCCGGAGATAAGATGGTTGGGGTATCAGCAGGAAGACTCAATAGTATTTACTATCAACGAATGATTTCTTTAGGTTTTATTGACAAAGAATTTGCCAAAGAAGGCACCGAATTGACAGTTGTTTGGGGCAGCCCTGGTTTTCCACAAAAAGACGTACGCGTAAAAGTGGTTCAAACTCCTTATGTTGTAATGGAAAATAACAGTATTTTTGATGTTGAACAAATTCCCCGATATAAAGCATAAGAAAATAATTCAGTAATTCAGGAAACAGCTTGGCAAGAGGCAGTGAAAAATATCACTACCTCTTTTATAGTTATTTTAAGCCGACCAAAGTTAAAATAAACCGTGCGGCAGAAAACGAAAAATATTAATGAAGCCGGTAAAAAAAGTCCCGCATGATTCAATGGGTTGAATAAAGGTATATAATAAGTTAAGATTACAAAACGAATGCTATTAAAAAACGTAATGATCAGGTTAAAAAGGATCATCCTGAATTTTGAAAATGACTAGAGGTAAATTCGGTGAAAATAAACATGCAAATTATAGCAGATCAAATAGTAGATTTAAAACCGACGCTTCATCTAAGCGAAAATAAAAAATTGAACCTTATCAGTGCGAGACTTTTAAATTCGAATAGCGATCTATTTGAAACAGGCTATGTTTATGTCGGTTTGACTGAACAGTTTCAGACGTATGACCATTTTGAGGCTGCTACCGGCATCATTTTAATTGGAACTGCTGATGCCGCGTCATTAGCAGTTTTTAAAGATGTCGATTATCTTTTAATCAATAATGAAAGCCCAATTTCCGACGTGCTCAATAGAATATTGGGTGTATTTGATGCTTATAACTTATGGGATGAACGGCTTAAAAAATCGATAATCGATAAACACGACCTGCAATCGATTCTTGATATCGGATATGAAAAATTAACGAATCCGATTGCTTTGTTTGATAATACCCAGATTTGTTTAGCCAAAAGTGGCAACCTACCAAGTAATTACGATGAAACCGTTTGGCTTGAGGTTGTTCAGTTTGGCCAAATAAGTGTCGATTATTTTAGCACCTATGACAGAACCTATGTTGATACCTTAATGAAAGCCAAGGACGCTTATATAACCGAGCAAAAAAGTTCGCTTTACAAAGAAGAACGCTATAAACATATGATCGCAAACATTTTTGTCAATGAAAAAAGAGTAGGCAATATGGGTGTTGTAGATTTGATTGCACCATTTACTTTTGGTCAATTAAGTATTGTAAACCACCTGTCAAAGGTATTTGCCGATGCGATCAGCAACAATCATAACTATATGATTTCTACCCAAGGTATCGATTATGTAACCTTCCGGTTGATTTCGGGAAAGCAAATTGACCGTGAAACGGTACAGTATCAGTTATCAAAGCGAAATTGGAAACTCGAAGATCAATACTATTTGATAAATTTTGATTATTTTTATTCGGGAGATTTTTCAAAGAATGAAAAAAAGACGGTTTACTATGAATTTTGTGTAAATTTTATTAATCAAACATTACCGCAGTCAATTGTTTTTAAATACAGAGATCAGATTGTTGCGGTAATAAAAATAGATACAGAAGTGAATACCTACGAAAAAGTACATACTTTGCTGGGGGAAATAATTGACAAATTACACTGTTATTGTGGGATCAGCAATCAATTTAGTGATTACTATAACATTTTGTTTTATTACAAACAGGCAGTCAAAGCCTTATCTTTGGGTTTTCTGACTAAGGGCGAAGAGAAAATTTATCATTATACAAATTACTTTATGAAACACATGATCGATCTGTGCTCAAAGAGTATCGATTTATCAGTATTGCTGCATCCTGATGTGATTACCCTCAGCCAGTATGATACAAAAAACGGGACGGATTATGTAATGAATTTATATGTTTATCTTTTGTGCGGGAGAAACATCGCTCAAGCGGCCGAAAAGTTAATTATCCATCGGAATACCTTTAATTATCGAATCACTAAAATTATCGATATGATGAATGTCGATTTATCCGATGATGCGGTTACAATGCATATCTTAATATCCTGTTATATGAGCTTAAGCAGCTAAAGATCCGGTTGCCCTTCACAAGACCTAGCTATTATTACCTACAAATTTTAATAGAGGGTCTTTTTATTTCTTTAAAAATAGCAACCGCTTATATTTATGACTGATAATTGTCTTTAATCATTTATCGGGACGAAAGAATGATGATGGTAAAAATCGCGTGATCAGCCTAATGGAATGACATTTTGGAATAATAGTATTCCAAGGTTTCGTTTTATATTTATCAACAGGCCCTTTATAATTTTAGATAAGAACGTTTACAGAAGAACAGAAATCTGAAGACTGAGTATCTTTAAAAACGCAGGAGGAATTAAATGAGTACATCGAATCAAACCAATTCATTGGAATTTTTTAGAGATGTTGCTAAGAACTTAAACAATGAAGCGATTAAAGAATGGAAAAAAAATGGCGGAAAAGTTGTGGGTTATTATTATGCCAATGTTCCGGAAGAGCTTTTTACAGCCGCTGGCATCATGCCGTATCGAATTCGCGGAACCGGAGCCGACAGTACCGATCTTTCGGATGCCTACTTCAGTCAGATCAATTGCAGCTATGTCCGCTATAATTATGAAATGGTTCTGGAAAATCAATTTGATTTTCTTGACGGTGTGGTTTCCTTTAATGCCTGCGACCATCTCCGGCGCTTGTTTGAAAACTGGAAAGAGCGAAATCCGGAATTGTGTTTTCACTTTCTGGTGGTACCGCAAAAACTGGGGGATCTTCAGACCGCGCTTTATACAAAGGAGCTTGAAAAACTCAAAGAAAGCATTGAAGCAACCTATGATGTTGCAATAACCGATGAAAAGTTAACCGAAGCCGTTCAGCTGCACAATAAGACCCGAAAATTGCAGCGCAAACTGTATGAACTGCGCAAAAAAGAAAAACCGCCGATATCCGGGGCCGATGTTCTGGCGGTGATGGTTGCCGGTTACTCGATGCCTAAAAAAGAATACAATATTCGGTTGGCAGCGCTGCTGGATGAACTAAGAAATCAGACTGGGACGGAAAAACCAAAAGCGCGGTTAATGATTATCGGCGGAGAAATTGATGATCCCAATTTCATTGAGGTACTGGAAAGTCAGGGCGCAATGGTCGTCACCGATCTGCTCTGGTATGGTACCCGTTCATGTCTAAAGGATATTTCTGAAACCGGCGATCCGCTGGCGGCAATCAGTCAATACTATCTCAATGAACGGCCATCAGATCCCCGGACTTATGGAACCAGCTTACAGCGCTATGAGCAGATTAAGGAACTGGCCAAAGACGGCGAGGTTGACGGGATCATCAGTGCCCGATTGCTGCTATGCGATATCTTCGCTTACGAACAGGATGATTTTGCCCGTTATGCCAAGGAAAACAACCTGCCACATTTAAAATTGGAAATCGAATATAATCTTACCGGTATCGGTCAGCTGAAAACCCGGGTTCAGGCATTTCAGGAAACATTGGAGGGAAAATAAAATGACAAATCAATCAGTACCCGGGGTACAGCGTACCCAGGAATGTATCGGCCGATGGCAACATGTTTTAGGGATGATTCAAAGTGCCCCACCAGAAATGCAAAACCCGGTCTTAATTGGGCTGATCAATCTGGTTATGGAAAGTGATAAAAAAACCTTGGAATGCATTGAAACCGGAGCACCAATGGTGTCCACCTGGTATGGCAACGCCTCGGAGATTCTGGCGGCAATGGACATTCATTTTTTTAATCCCGTTTTTAATATTCTGGGACATATGTACATGACCGAACTCTATGATCTAGAAGAATCGGATAAGATTTCGCTGCCGGATGATATCTGCTCGCTGATTCGTCTCAGCACCTATGCCGTCCAGGATCATTTAGTGCCAAAACCAACTGCAATGCTGGCGATGCTCGAACCATGCGATGCCCAACCGGTTATGCACGAATCCTTTAAACATAACGGTTGGGCAAACGTTCCGGATTTTTCATTGGATTATGGCTATGGCACCAGTGAAGAGGATTATCAATATTTTGCCAATGAACTCAAAGGAATGATCACTTTTCTGGAGGCGGTGCACCCCGGCGTTAAAATGGATTATGACAAATTAAGAGCGGTGATTGAAGAAACCAATCGTCAGTATGAAACCTGGGCTGAATATAATGAATTAAGACGAGCCGTTCCCTGTCCGGGCGGATCATTTCAAGGATCGGTCGTTGCCTGGCCGATTACCCAGCATGTCCGGGCTGGCCAACAAAAGGCAACTGAACTGCTGCAAATGATGGTTTATGATGCGGAACAAAAGGTTAAAGCTGGGATCGGAGCAGTTCCGGATGAGCAGATCCGAATTCTGTGGGCCGACCTAGCCCCGCAATGGAATGAAGAGTTGGGGCAGTGGCTTGCAGAAGAATGGAAGGCCAATGTGGTTATGGACTTTCAGGGATACGCACCTTATACCCCCATCGATACATCAACACCGGAAAGCATGCTGCTGGGCCTGGCGCGACGATCAACCGCCGAAGTCCCGATGATTCGACAGGCCCGCGGAACCGTTGAAGTATTTCTGGAAGACATCACCCGGATTGTGAAAGATTACAGCATTGACTGCGTCATTTTCCCGGGCCATATGGGCCATAAAGATCAATCGGCAACGACTAAGTTTTTAAAAGAACTGTGCAAAGATTTAGACGTACCGTTGTTAAGTCTGACAACCAGCTTGTTTGATGAACGCTATACTCCGATGGAAGAGGTTAAGAAACAAATATCCGAATTTTTCAGAGTGACCGGCTTAAGTGAAAAATAGACATTAAATAATGGAGAGAAAAATATGTATTATTGTGGATGTGATTTAGGCTCGGCCACTGGCAAAGCGGTGATCGTTGACGATGAAAAAATTATTTCCTGGGCGGTCATGAATTCAAAAGGCAATCCCGAAAAGACGGCGCAGACTGTTCTGGAAAAGGCTATTGCAAAAGCCGGTTTGGATTCGCGGGAGGCCCTGTCAACGATTGTCGGTACCGGCTATGGTCGGGAAGGGGTGTCATTTATCCAGTCGAACATCTCTGAGATTACCTGTCATGCCCATGGGGCCTTTTGGATGAACGCTAACGTCAGAACTGTCATTGATATTGGCGGGCAGGACTGTAAGGTGATTTCGCTGAATAATCAGGGAAAAATTTTTGATTTTATGATGAACGACAAATGTGCCGCCGGCACTGGTCGATTTTTTGAGGCCATGGGGAGAGCCTTGGATTGTTCGCTGGAAGAGCTGTCTAAATTTGCCCTTGAATCTGATAATCCGGTCGCTATTTCCAAACAATGCAGCGTTTTTGCCGAATCCGAAGTGGTCACCCTGATCAACAAAGGGGCTGACATACACGATATTGCAGCGGGCATTCATGATTCAATCGCCCGACGTATTTTTTCCATGGCAAATAAAACCGGTATCAAAGCAGAAGTGGTCTTGACCGGCGGGTGTGCCCAGAATCAGGCGTTAATTCGCAGTTTGGAAAAGCGACTGAACTTTAAACTGGCCCCCTTATCTGAAAACCCGCAAATCGCAGGGGCCTTAGGGGCCGCGCTGTTGGGTCGCGATGCGTATTGTAATAATCATGTCAAAACAGGCGAGTGCTAAGATGAGTGAAATTAATGAAGCAATTGAATTTAACGAAATAAGCAAGAGCATTTTTAACTACGTTAATAAATTGGACGGATTGAAAAAAAACGTCAGGCGATATCAGGCAACGGTGCGGCCGTTCGAAGCAGACAGCAGTAAAAAATCCGGGTCAACGATCGTGCTCAGATCAGATACCTTTCTTGAACTGGGAAGCCCCGCAGCCGGTTCCATGTCGTTTGTGGTCTGTTCAGCAAGTGACGACAGCATCAATGATGGGGAGATCATTGTAATTGGCAGTGAAGTGGCGGAAAGCGAAAATAAGCAGATGCCTTTGGGACTGGTCATTCTGATTGCAGGCAGGGCACTGACTGAAGAAGACCGCTTTGCGCTGCTGAATTATTCGATACCGGCGGATCTGTGTGAAGGGTTCATGATCAAAAGCACCCTCGAAAACATCTGGTGTCGAATCAGTTATGAGGCTGCAGCAAAAGGTTTGAGTTTTCAGCGGATCGGGGAAGCATTGATCAGCCGGATCAAAGCGGAATTTCCCCCTGCCGAAGCCGTCAGCATCTTGTTTGTGACTTCCGAAAAACAGGATGTCCTCGGGTTGAAAGAACTGGGCGAACCAGTCAGTCAGATGGTCAAGGAAATGAAACGAAAAATCTGGGAAGAACGGGGCGTTGATATTTCCCAGTGTAAACCCGGCGGACACTGCGGCGCCTGTGAGGAAAAGGATGTCTGTCAGGAAGTTAAAAAAATCAGTGGCGCCTATCAGAAAGAAGCAGGAAAAAATCATGAAAAACTGTGAAATTGGCAACCAAACTAAACGCGTTATTGCCGTCTGCGGAAAAGGCGGAGTGGGAAAAACGGCCTTTACCGCCATGCTGACCCAGGCCCTGATGATCAATGAAAAAGCCGGAAAGTTGATTGTCATTGATGCCGATCCGGCCATTGGTTTACCAAATACCCTCGGGATTAAGGCCGAACGAACCATGGGGCAGGTCCGCGAAACGATTATTGACACCGCAAAACATGGCGATGCCGACGATAAAACGAAACTGGCTAATTTGCTGGATTATCTGGTGCTGGATACCCTGGTTGAAACGGATCAGCTGGCATTTCTGGCCATGGGTCGTTCAGAAACCCAGGGCTGCTATTGCTCTGTTAATACCTTGCTGCGCTGTTCCATCGAATTGTTAATGCAGACTTTTGATACGATTCTGATCGATGGGGAAGCAGGCCTTGAACAGATCAATCGGCAGGTTGTCAGTGAAGTGGATGATTTGATCATTCTCACAGATACCTCGTCGCGCGGCCGGGAGACGGTGGCCCATATCCGGAAAATGGTGACCGAGGATGGGGTTATTAATTGTCGCAAACTATGGGTGGTCATCAATCGAGTGCCTGACGGATTCGATGAGACGGTACTGAAACAGTCGATCGAGGCGATGAATGTGCCGGTTTTAGGAATCATCGATCTAGATGAAAATATTGTGGCCTATGATGCGGTGGGTAAACCGCTCACCGAGCTGCCTGCAGATTCACAGGCGGTCCAGCGTGTTCAGGCGATTTCTGAAAAATTATTGAATCAAGGTTAGAAGGATTAAGACTGATCAATCAATTTGACATAAGCCATGAAGGAAGCATACACCGATCCTTCTGCCTGTTTAAGGCAGAAGGACCGTTTTATTAGGTGGCCATAATAAAAGAATGAAAGAACGAAATAAAGAAAGCTAAAAAATGAAAATCACAAGGAGAAAAAAATGAAATGGCGAAATAAATTTTCAAGAAAAACACTGCTCACAATCGGCGTGCCGATCCTGCTGATTTATGCAGCCGCAATGGGCACGCTGCAGTTCTGGGCAGATGCCAAGCCTGGCTTAAATGGTTTTCTGATGATCCTGCTAGTTGGTCTGGCCGGGATTGTCGGGGTGATCCTGCTCTCAGTGAAAAAGACTGCCCGAAAACTGACGGCCATTGAGGAACTGACTGCGCAACTGTCAATCGAGGAATTAGGAATTGAACGGGAAAGCCAGCCTAACGATCTACTGGACGGCATCCTGGAGTCTTGCACGTCTATCGCCAAAGCGCTTCAAAACCAGGCTGAACAGGCAGAAAAGCTGGCGGTTGGGGATCTATCAGGGGAGATTGGCCCATTTTCTGATAAAGATCGTCTGGGGCAGAGCTTGATGACTATAAAAAATGCCATCCTCGCTGTTACCGACGTATTAGAAGCGGTTTCTGTTCAGGCGGAGCGGGGGATTTTTTCGCAAAGTGGGCCCACAGCATTAGTGACGGGTGCGTATCAGTCCCAGATGGGGTCAGTTAATCAGATCATGGCATTTGCTCAGGAAAAAATCGACTGGTTCACCGCAATTCTCGATGCCATGCCATTCCCCGTTCAGGCGATGGATAATCAGATGAAATGGACCTTTCTGAACAAATCCTACGAAGGTTATCTGGCCGCTGCCGGAGCGATTAAGGATCGTGAATCAGCGGTGGGGACGGATTGCTGCAATGCCGGAGCGACGATCTGCAATTCGGAAGATTGTGGGTATCGACGGTTGACCGAAAAAGGAGCAAATGATACCTATTTTGAATTTGCCGGGCTGTATAATAAAAATACCACCTCTTTTATAACCAATCGGCAGGGAGAGCAGATTGGTTTTGTCGAAATTACTTCAGATTTAACCCCTAACACAAAGGTGATAAACTACTTAAAAGCCGAAGTGGCGCGGCTTCAGCAGAACTTGCTGCGGATGGCCGAAGGCGATCTGAATTTTGACCTAACAATCACTGAAGCCGACGACTATACTGAGGAGGTCCGACAGCAGTTTGAACAAATCCGGGATCATTTGCAACAGGTTCAGGAATCCGTGGGCGGAATGGTCGAAGCGGGCATAACCATGACAAAAGCTGTGATCGAGGGAAATCTGGAAAAAAGGACTGATGTGTCGCAATTCAAGGGGACCTGGGCCGATTTAGTCAGTGGTATGAACAGCATTTTAGCAGAAATTGCCAAACCGCTGCAGGAAGTATCCGGGGTGATGGCTGCTATTGAGCAAGGTGATCTGCAGGTACAGGTTTGTGGTTCATATGAAGGTGAATTTAAAAATCTTAAAAATTCTGTAAATGCCACAACAGGGCAATTAAACAGACTAATCACGGATATTTCCGAGATTACGATCAATATTGGAAATGGAAAACTGGATATGGATAAGGTGTCTGACTTTGATGGCGACTTTAGCGATATATCAAATGCATTGAATACAATTATCGCAAAACTGAATCAGATGCTTGCTGATATTACCTGTGCAGCCGATCAGGTTGCGACTGGTGCCGGACAGGTTTCCAATGGTAGTCAGGCTTTATCACAGGGCTCTACTGAACAGGCGAGCTCAGTGCAGGAATTAACCGCATCCATTACGGAAATAGCTGATCAGACCAAACGGAATGCCATGGATGCAAACAAAGCACGATCTTTGGCCACCGATGTCATGAGCAATGCCATCAGCGGAAATGAGCAAATGGCATCGATGCAGGTTTCGATGGCTGAAATCAATGAATCCTCTGAAGAAATATCCAAAATTATTAAAGTCATTGATGATATCGCTTTTCAGACCAATATACTGGCGCTTAATGCTGCGGTTGAAGCCGCCCGAGCCGGCCAGCATGGGCGTGGATTTGCTGTCGTTGCGGAAGAAGTGCGATCGCTGGCAGCCCGGAGTGCCGATGCGGCCAAAGAGACAACTCTGCTGATTGAAGGTTCCATCAATAAGGTTGAAATGGGGACCCGAATTGCCGATGAAACAGCAGCCGCTTTAAAAGAGATCGTCGATGGCATTGAAAAAACAACCGCAATCGTTGTTAACATTTCAGAAGCATCAAACGAACAGGCCACCAGCATTGCGCAGATCAACGCTGGTATCGACCAGGTAGCCCAGGTTGTTCAGCATAATTCGGCCACCTCAGAAGAAAGTGCGGCAGCCAGCGAAGAACTAGCCAGCCAGGCAGAAATGCTGAAGCAGATGCTGAATCAATTTCAGCTGCGCAGAAGCTAAATGATCCAACGAAATATCGAGCCCATGGCTCGGCAACGAAAAAGACACTTTGCGATTAAGTTGGATTACCGCGCTTTGCAGGATAAAATCCTAGAACTCCAGCAGCATTTTCACCGACATCCAGAATTGGCATTTCAGGAATTTGAAACCACCGCATTCATCGTTAAACGACTTGAAAAGCTGGGGTACGAAGTCCAGCGGATGGATCCGACGGGGTGTACTGCTATGCTGCCGTATCAAAAGAAAAGACGGACAATAATTATTCGCGTGGAAATGGATGCCGTACCTATCCATGAACTGACTAACTCTCCCCACAAATCAATGCGCGATGGGGTGATGCATGCTTGTGGTCATGATGCCAATATGGCAGTGGCGTTAGTTCTGGCAGAAATTATTGCCGCCGATAACCATCCAGCTAGAGTCAACGTCAAATTTGTTTTTGAACCGGCAGAAGAAATCGGGAAAGGGACCAGTTTCATGCTGAAGCAGGGTGTTTTGAAAAGTCATCCTGTCGATGAATGTGTGATGTTTCATTTTGTGAATAAAGAAAATGCCGGGATGGAAGTGAATGATGGGGTGGCGTCAGCTACCCTGGGAAAAATAAATGTTCGGATCAAGGGGAAATCCACCCACTGGGCGGATAATACCCGCGGTATTGATGCCATTATGGTTGCCGGTAAAGTCATTACGATGGTTGAGATGCTGAATCAGACCTATCAATTGAATAATCCTTTCCGGATCGGCTTGGGAACCATCAAAGGTGGGACTTCATCATCCGCGATGGCTGGCGAAGTCGTCATGAACGGAAATATCCGGACAGTGACAAAAGCAGAATACGATGAGATTGGTGCAGAGCTGTATCATCGTCTTAAAGAAATAGAAAAAGAAGTTGGCGCAGATATCGAATTACATATCAATAAAACACCGGTACTGCCCATTGTGAATGATCAGAAACTGATTCGCCGCGCGATTAATGTGGGGCAGCAGGTCTGGGGAGCGTCATTTTCGCTGGAAACGACAGTTTATCTTGCCGGCGATAATGCTTATCAGTACTTAGAAGAAGTGCCAGGGATTCTGATGATTTTTGCAATGCCCGGAGATGTTAGCAATCCATTGCACAATCCGCATTTTGTTTTAAATGATACCTTTCTGTGGAAGGCTCTGGAAACCCTTCATGGCTTTGTATTAAAAAGTAATGAAGAACCAGGATAAAACCATTGTCTGGAGGCTGTGCTGTTAAAGCTATTATTTGAATAAGATAAAAAAACCGAAGATCCTAAATTTTTTAGGCATCTTCGGTTTCTGTTTAAATGGTTATGGATTGGTGATTTTATAAGTCAAGAGCCGCATAATAACCATGCTGAATGGCGGTTTGAACTTTGCCCGGTTTGACACAGTCACCGATGGGCCAGAATTCCATGACGGAACCACGCAGTGCTTCAACATCTTCTGATTTGGATTTCATGCCAGCTGCACAGAAGATCGTGTCCGCCGGGAAAACCACTTCATTGCCATCTTGATCGACCGCAACAACACCAGCTTTGGTAATGGCTTTAACCGTAGTGTTAAGACGGATATCCGCACCATCGCGAAGATTTATATTTAAAGCCATTTTATGGAAAGCATTGGCATCGACGGCAAAATCATCCCGGCATTCAATTAGGGTGACGTCTTTCTTTTCGCGGAGGAAGTGAATGGCGGATTCACAGCCAACCAGACCAGCGCCGATGACAACCACTTTCTGACCGATATTCGGATTTTCTTTGGCCAGCTCTGCGGCATAGATGACACGTTCGTCATCAATTCCAGGAATGTCCAGAACCAGTGGGTCCGAACCCAGGGCACAAATTAAGGCATCTGGTTTAATTTCGTCAACAAGTTTGGCATCAACTCGGGTGTTTAAGCGGATTTCGACGTTATCCAGTTGTTCCAGCTGATGGATTAACCATTGGCCAAATTCAAAATAGTTTTTCTTGAAATCAACATGAGCCTCGCAAAGAATCTGGCCGCCCAATTTGTCGGTGGCTTCGCAGAGAATCACGTTGTGACCGCGTTCGGCCGCAGTAATGGCTGCCTGCATACCGCCAGGACCGCCGCCGGCAACCAGGACTTTTTTAAGTTTCGCTGGGGCCGCTGGTGGCGAGAAGTACAGTTCTTCTTCTCCGATAACCGGGTTAAGGGCACAGGCGGTATCACGGGTCATAATGATGGTGTCAAAACAGACGTGACAGCGCATACATTTACGGATGTCTTGATCACGGCCTTCCATGGCTTTTTGCGGCAGGAACGGATCAGCCATCAGGCCACGGGCCATTTCTACAATATCGGCCTTGCCGGAAGCGATAATTTCTTCGCACAGGTCCGGATCGGTAATGGCACCAACTACTGCTACCGGGATGTTGACATGCTTTTTAATCGCAGCGGCATATTCGACATTGACACCATGTGGCAGGAACATATCCGGATGGGTACGGACAAAGGTTTCGCCGATTTTTTGATTACCAGCGCTGACGTGGATGATATCCACATATTCCTGAACGTATTTAGCGATTTCGATGGCTTCATCCAAACCATGGCCTTCTTCAAAAAGCTCCACGGCATTCATTCGGAATTCAATCGGGAAGCCCGGTCCGACGGCTTCGCGGATCGCTTTTAAGACCATTACCGGGAAGCGCATGCGGTTTTCAAAACTGCCGCCGAACTGATCGCAGCGGGTGTTTGTCGGCGAAATGAACTGGCTCAGCAACCAGCCATGGGCGGCATGCACCATTAGCATTTCAAAACCAGCGGTTTTAACCAGGCGGGCACCATTGGCAAAAGCTTCCACTAATTCCATGATCATTCCTTCATCCCATGGGCGTACGACAGTACCATCTGCGGCTACTTCATAAAGCGGTCCATAAGGGATATTGGTGGGATGGGGATTTTCCAGATTGGGCAGACCGGCAAACATTCCGGCATGGCACAGTTCAATGCTGGGGATTGAACCATGGCGTCGGATGGTTCGGGCACAATGGGTCAGGGATGGCATAATCAGAGGATTATCCAGCGCCAGTTCCTTGGTATGACCACGACCGGTGTCCAGCACATTGGCAACACCAACGGTAACATTGGCAGCGCCGCCTTTGGCCCGCAGCTCAAAAAAGGCAATGTTTTCCTGAGTTAAGGTAAGTTCCGGGGACAGTTCCTGCAACGAGATCGGTGCCGAAAAAATCCGGTTTTTGTAGGTGATGTTTCCAATTTTGATGGGGGAAAAAAGATTGGGGTACTTCAGGTTCATAAGTAATTCTCCTCTTAATTGTAATGTGGATAAATAATTACAAGTATTTTGTTAAATATTTATCATTGTAAACGAATTATATCATTCGGCGGATTTAGTGTGAAATTCAAAAAAGACCATGATCTATTCCAAAATAGAATAGTCCTTCTTGTATTCTTTAGCTTAAGACGAATAATATAAGATTAAATATAAATGAAGGTTTCTTGCCGGAAATTTATTAATCAGGTAGAATAAAGAGAGAAAGTTTCCAGATGTTTCAGGCGATCGCGTTAACCGCGGCGATTGCTGATGAGAGGACCTACAAGCTCATCAGCAGCTTAATCTGGAAAAGGAAAGGAAAAATCGATGCGAATTGATTTATTGAAAGAGTTTATTGCGCTTTCCAGAAATCTTAATTTCAGCAAAACGGCAGAGGAAATGTTTATTACCCAATCAGTATTGAGTAAGCACATTGCCGCCCTGGAAGAAGAAGTCGGAGCGTCTTTATTTACCAGAAGCCACCACCATTTGGAACTGACCGTGATTGGCCGGATCTTATTGACCGAGGCCAATATTATTGTCAATCAGTATGATGAGAGCATGAAAAAAGTAAAAATGGCCGTCGCCGGGCTTGAAATGGAATTACGAATCGGTTATCTCCATGCCCACACCAGGGAAATTCTGGGACCATCGGCGCAATTATTTGAACAGGCCTGTCCCCACGTTAAACTGACTTTGCTTTCCTGCGATTATGGCGATCTACCGCAAAAATTAAAGACCAATGAGGTCGATGTTATTATCACCCTCGATTTCGACCAGGAGCTGCTCAGTTCCTGGTGCGATACTTATAAATTATATCCCGATGTGCTGCGGGTGGCAGTCAGCAAAAACCATCCGCTGGCCAGAAAGAAAAGTGTGGCCATTGATGAACTCTTTTCACAGCGGATTCTGCTGCCGGCCAATGACAAATTCAATGGCTATGCAACCTATATGAATAAGGTTTTCAACGCCGAAAAAATACCCCCGAATAAGATGCTCCGTTATGAGTGTATCAGCTCATCCTTATTGATGGCCGAAGCCGGGGATGGAGTGGCGATTATTCCCGGAAAGCTCAAGTTCTATGCCAATGACCGGATCCGCTGCATTCCTCTCAAAGGGGATCAGTACCGATTTGATGTGATCGCAGCCTGCCGGAAAGAAGATAAGAGCCCGGCGATCCGCAAGTTTATTCAGGCCTTGACAGAAAGTCAGCAAATGAAGGAGGGGTAAGCATGGCTCTTAATCAGAAACAAATTTTGTAAAAAATTGAGAAAAACGATCTAAGACAGGTTGCTGTTTTGAATCGTTTTTCTCAGGAAGGGTTATTTTCGGATATTATTGATACTAATCTTTGTTCAGCTACAATGAAATTGTAACACCCTTGGGTCACTTTCTAGTTGACGTTATATTAGAAAATCATCTGAACGAAATATTTAAAAAATTTAGAAAGCTATAAATATAGTAGTTTATACTTTTTAGCGTAATAATACAATTTAGCGTAAATGGCATTACGCTAAATTGTATTATTTTTTGCGTGCTTAGACAAATAAAAACTCAAATATTAATACAATTAAGGCCGCCTTGTGATGAGGTGGCTTTTGTATTTTTTGAAAGAAAGTTAAAATTAAAAAATAATGTTATTGACATATGTTGATAATACTTTACAATTATGTTATTATAAGAGTAATTAAATAATTGTAATAGGATAATCGTTTCTGAACGATTAATAAAAGGGGAAGTTAGGTGAAAATCCTACACGGTCTTGCCGCTGTAAAAGTTTAGTTTTTTCAATAAACCACTGGGAAACTGGGAAGGTGAAAAAATGGGAATGCTTGAGTCAGAATATCTGCCTATTATTGTATCACAAGTACTCTACAAGTAATGGAGATGATTTTATTGTATAACATATAAACTCTTAGTTTTTAGTAGAAACTAAGAGTTTTTTTGATAAATATCTATAAAGGTTGTTAATCGTTTAAAAATAAAGCTATTTTTGACATTAATAATAAATAAAAAAGCAGGAATGTGAATAATGGCAGGAAATATTTTATGAAAAGTAAATGGATTAATTTGATTCTTATAATTGGACTGATTGGACTTGGGCTATTTGCAATAAATGTTGGTAAAGTGAATCTAACGGAAATAGATTCTGAGATTGGGAAAACGATTTTTTATAAAATTCGTTTTCCCAGAGTGTTGGCGGCGATATTTGTGGGAAGCGCATTAGGGTCAAGTGGTGTAATTTTACAAGGCTTACTCCAAAATCCTTTAGCAGATTCCTATACCTTAGGAATTTCATCAGGAGCCGCCTTTGGAGCATGTTTGGCAATTTACGTTAATATTGCCTTTGGGGTGGCACTGCCAATTCAGATTTTGGCAATTGTCTTTAGTTATGTTGTAATTGCAATTGTGATGTGGTTATCACGAGTAAAAGGCACCTTGGATTCGGCTAATGTAATCTTAGCTGGAATTATTATTGGAAGCATTTTTTCAGCAGGAATTAGCTTATTAAAGAGTTTAGCAGATGAAGATGTTGTTGAAATGGTCTATTGGTTGATGGGAAATTTAGCATCAAAACCTATTGAAAAAGTATGTGTTGTTGCGGTTATTACTGCGATTGGATATTTTATAGCATCCCGGTATATGGAAGAATTAAATATTCTTACATTAGGAAGAGAAGAGGCCAAATCCGTTGGAATTGCTTATGATTTTGTATATCGTTTATTATTATTGACAGCTGTCACATTAACCGCATTTGCAGTATCATTGTGTGGCATTATTGGATTTGTTGGTTTGGTTGTACCACATTTATGTCGTATTTTTGTTGGCGCAGATAATCGTAAAGTATTGCCAATGAGTGCCCTTTTAGGGGCCTTGTTTTTATTATTAGCTGATACTATAACCCGAACTGTTTTGCAACATGAAATACCAGTTGGGGTATTAACGACCATGGTTGGAGGGCCGTTTTTTATTTATATTTTTATTATGAAAAAGAGGTAAGCAGGATGATAAATATGAAAAATATTTATGTGAGTTATGGTAAAAAGAAAATCCTAAATGATATCAGTATTGAGTTTCATCCTAATATTTTATATGGGATTATTGGACCAAACGGGGTTGGGAAATCGACGTTACTTAATGTTATTTCAAGAGATATTCCAATGAATTCTGGGGAAGTGCTACTCAAGGGAAAACAACTAGGTGATTATTCTCAAAAAGAAATGGCGAAAGAATTATCATATATGAGACAAAGTACAATTGTAAAGTTTCCGTATACTCTAAAAGAATTGGTGTCAATGGGCCGCTATGCTCATGATAGTATGAGTCGTGAAGATAATGACATAATTATTAATACACGGATTAAAGAAAATGATTTAAGTGAGTATTGCGATAAACCGTTAACACAATTAAGTGGTGGTGAAGTACAACGTGCGTTTTTTACCAAAGTATTAGCCCAAGAAAGTAATGCGATTTTAGTGGATGAAGGATTATCAAATGCTGATATTTTTTATAAGGTGAGATTTTTCAAACAATTGCGTTCGGAAGTTGAGAAAGGTAAATTAGTGATCATGGTTATTCATGATTTATCCTTAGCACGAAAATATTGTGATGAATTAATTATATTAAACCATGATGGAATTTATGATTGTGGTAAAAGTGAAGAGGTATTAACCAGTCAAACATTATACGATGTTTTTAAAGTCAAAGGTGATTTTTTTAATCATTCTTTGGTCTTAGAATAGTAAAAAAAGGGGAGAAGAAAATGAAACGATTTAAAGCAATAGTGGCATTATTTTGTGTGTTATTAACAGGACTAATGGGGTTGACAGGGTGTTCAACGACAGAAGCGGTTCAAACAACAGGGGATTCAGAAATAAGATTTATTGATGATAGTGGTGTAGAAATTTCTTTGAGTGAGCCAGCAAAAAAAGTTGTATCACTTTATTCAGCACATACTGAAAATCTTTTTTCAATGGGTCTAGATAGTGAAATTATCGGGGTAGGAACCAGCGATAATTATCCTGAAGCAGTTTTAGAAAAAGAGCAATTTAGTTATAAAGATGATCCGGAATTGTTAATTGCAGCTGATCCAGATGTTGTAATCGCACGAACAATGATTGTTGAACGTTATCCAGATTATGTAAAAGCGATTGAAGATGCAGGGATACCTGTTATTAATTTATATTGTAGCAAGTTCGATGATTTTGATAATTATATAACGCGATTAGCAATGATTGTTGGAAAAGATGCGGAAGGAGAAGCGTTATTAGAGAACTTCCATTCTCAAATTGATGAAATACAAAAAAAAGGAGAAGGAATTGATCCTAGAAAAACAGCTTATTTTGAAAGTATTGGTGATAAATTTAAAACGGTAACGCAAGATTCCTTTGCTGGAAAAGCCTTAACTATAATTGGGTTAAATAACATTGCGCAAGATATCGAAAGTGATGGTAGTGCAACAGTTGTTGAATTTGGCGAAGAAAATTTATTATCAAAGAGTAATGAAATTGATGTCTATATTGCACAAGAAGGAACAATGAACAAGTTGATATCAGTTGAAACAATTGAGGCAAGACCAGGATTTTCTCAAATTAAAGCAGTTATAGAGGGCGAATTATATATTATTGATGAAAAACTTATTTCAAGTGCAACCTTAAGATATTTAGATGGATTAAAAGAATTACAAAACAAAATTTATGGGGTGTAAGTTGTTTAATGAAAAAAGATCTTAAAATAGGGGTATCATCGCTTATTCCATCGGAAGAAGATCTTGGCTATAATTATGAGATTATAGCCAATGCAATAAAAAAAAATCCAACCTTAGATTTAGTGTGTTTTAGTGAATTGTTTTTATGTAGCAAAATGAGTATGATTAATACGATAGAAAAAGAAGAAAAGCTGATAAGGTATACGAATGAGATAAAAGAATTAGCAAAAATCTATAATACCGCCGTTAGTTATGGATTAATTATAAAAAAAGAAGAACAATATTATATTGGACAAAGGGTAGCGCTTCCAAATGGAGTAGACTATCTTTACTGTAAGGTTCATCTAGGAAAAAATGAACGAAAAATATTTTCTGCAGGGAATAAAATTGATGTTTTTAAATTCAAAGAGTATACCTTTGGAATTCAGATTTGCTTGGATACACATATTATGGATATGAGTATCATGCAGAAGGAACAAGGAGCGGAAATTATTATTGCTCCTTTTAAAACACCCTATGATTCACAAAAAAGAGCAAAGAATTGGTCAAAGTATATGTTAGCAAGAGCTTATGAATGTAATTTTTGTATGATTTGTTCGAATTATTATGGGGGCATTCAAATTGTTAATGGTAATGGCATTTGTGTGAAAGAAAATTTGAAAAACAATTCATTTTTAGTTTATACAGTATCTCAAGAAAATGATTTCAATAAAAAGATCGATTACTTTTCTTATCGTAAACCAGAATTATATTAAAATTTAATATACCTAGTAAGAAAAAATGGTAGAAGTTATTGAAAAAAAAGTCAAAGTTGCTTTATTCTTTCAGAAAACCACTTTTTTAGATGCCGATAATTTCTAATTTAATTGGCACCTTGAACTGGTACGGATTGCCTCCACTAAAAAAGAATTAGACGAACACTTAGCAAAGGCCGTTTTACCGTCATTGTTGGTATAGTTGTAAGCTATACTGACTTGATTATCATCAACCGAACATTGTTTTCTTGATTACTGTAATCCAGATTTGCGAGGCTGTTTGTTGCTACTAACCTATTCTGTCCAGAAACTGATGGCATATGTTGTCCCCAAATTGTTGGACATGGTGTCAAAAATAATCGACAGTGTTTTAACGGAGAAAGAACTTAGCAGATTGCTCTTGCTCAGTTTATTTTTTAGATGGAATCCTTTAAAGCGATACCTCATCGGCAATACTCAACAATGTTTCACTCGGCCATTCTAGGACAACTCGGATTGAATGATCAGTTTCACCATGTGATCATCAATCAAACGTTTTTCCTGCTGGTCACCGAAAATCAGGCATTGGGTACAAAACTTGTCGACTAGTCGGGCCAGACCGCCGCTGAACTTCCCGGCGCAACAGGATCGCCTGCTCCAGAACCGTTTGGGGGATGGATCCCTGTGATCTCGATGCAGTCAATCGCTTGCTGGCCCAGGACAATGAGGAAATTGCGGCGTTGGAAAAAGAAATCAATGCCCAACTTAAGATTCTGGGGGTGGTAGTTTAGGGCGGTGAATTTCTTTTCGCTGCCAAGCACACTTAACTTGACGAAAGTGGTGGAAGTGGGGACAAAATACGGAATCGGAAACATCAAATAAACCATGAGGTGATGCTAATGAAAACAGAACGGTTCATTTATAATTTGAATTATCCGATCTATGAAAAAGAAAGTTGTGAAATTGAGGTGCGCGCTCTTTTTCAGTTCGATTTGAAAGAAAAAGTCTTTTTGCAAATAGAAAAGTGCATCCTTGCATGGTCGAGTACTTAGTGAAATCACTGAAAAGCAAAAGGATCTTTATGAGGCCCTGGGGGTTGATCCGCCATCGTTATAAATTTCGGGAATCCAGGATTTATTGTATTTTCGTTTTATCGTTAATTTCTAGTGGAAAATATTCTTATCTTTCGGCGCTGAAGACGCTATCGCTAAAACGACATTAGATGGAATCGCCTTATCGGGTATCATTTGGATGGGAAACAAAAAATCATGCACAAGAGCAATTAGATAAAATATTTGCTAAAGCTAAAAAATGCAGCAGAAACCAATAAAGCCAGGGTGGTTTATAATTTTAAAATAAATTAAATAAAGCAGGTTGACATTATTAAATTTATTTGAGATAATAAATCAATAATTTAATAGTACAAATGCAACGAAGTATTTGTATAAAAGCGACGGAGCTTCCATATGATTAGCCAGTAAAAGGGTAATGATATGGAAGTTTTTGCTTTTTATTGTAAAAGTTACAAAATATGAATTCAAGAGGAGAATGAAATGAGAAGTTTATTGGAAAACAAAGATATCAAAATATCATTTGATGTACCTGATGGTTATTTTATGGCACTTGAGTTTAAACAAGATATTTTTGATTGCGAAACATATAATTATAAACGTGCCGAAGAAATCTACGAAGAATTAAAAACAGCCTGAATTACCTCGTGTTTTACCACAGCTGAACTGCAGTTTACGCGGTTTCCATTGAAGTAATAATTGCACACAGGTTAAAGTGAGATGGAAAAATAGTTAATTAAAAATAAAGCAGGTTGACATTATTAAATAAATTTGAGATAATGAATTTACAATTTAATAGTACAAATGCAACGGAGTATTTGTATAAAAGCGACGAAGCTTCCATGTGATTATCCAGTAAAAGGGGTAATGACATGGAAGTTTTTTGTTTTTTATTGTAAAGGGTTGCAAAACATACGAAAATGAAACATAAAATGTGCAATAAATAGTTTTTCAAGACTTTGAAAAAGTTAGGATGAGTCTTGTGGATAAGAAATGAGGGCGAAAGGAAATGGATTTATTTAAAGAATCAGACAAGATTACATTCGATTTTATAAATATACTTAGCCATTCAATCACACCTAAAAATAAAGAGCGATTGATGGTAGGGGTTGATCTCGGAACCGCTTATATTGTCATCTGTGTATTGGATGAGAATAAGAACCCAATTGCTGGTGCGTATCGATTTGCGCAAGTGGTTAAAGATGGTTTGCTTGTTGATTATATGGGAGCATTAAAAATTGTTAAACAATTGAAAATAGAAATTGAAGATAAAATCGGCTGTGAATTAAAAGATGCAGCGGTGGCAATACCTCCGGGTACAACAATTAACGATACAAAGTATATTAAAAATGTTGTCGAAGGAGCAGGGTTTGATGTGATCAATGTTGTTGATGAACCGACTGCAGCCAATGCCGTTCTTGGTATCAAGAATGGTGTTGTTGTGGATATCGGCGGCGGAACAACCGGCCTGGCTATTATAGAAGAAGGAAAAATTGTAGCAGTTGCTGATGAGGCAACCGGAGGAACGCAATGCACATTAGTGATTGCTGGAGCTTATAAAATTTCATTTGATGAAGCAGAAATTGTAAAACAGGATCCGGATAAACAAGAAGAAATTTCCGGATTGCTAAGACCGGTGGCCCAGAAAATAGCTTCAATTATCAAAAAGCATATTAATGAATATAGTATTGATGGAATATATCTGGTAGGGGGAACAAGCTGTCTTTTAAATATTGAAAAGGTCATCGAAAAGGATCTAAACATTAAAACATACAAACCGAAAAACCCGCATTTTGTAACGCCAATTGGTATTGCCATGAATTGTGTGCCGGCTAAAGGATGTAAAAAATATGGATATTGAAATAATTAAATCGCCTTCTGACGGGGTGATTAAAATGATGAGAAGTCGTTTGTTTTCAAAAGATTTCCTGGAGAGTGAGAAATTTGATACCGTTGGATTAGTACAGGGAAAACTCGTGGAAATGTTTGTGGCAACTGATATTGCTGAAAAAACAGCAGCTGTCGATGTTGTTGAGATAAAAGGTATATGTCCCCAGCATTTTACCATGATTGCTGTACTGGGTGATGTTGCATCAGTAAAGGAAGCCCTGAATAATATCGCTAAAGAGTTTAAAGAGAGGGTGTCGCAGTAAATGAAGATTGGACGGGTTATAGACAGTATCTGGTGCACAAGAAAAGAAGATGAGTTAAGGGGATTAAAACTCCTGAGAGTGAAACTATTGAACCGCGAAAAAGAATCTGAAAATGGTGAGATTATCGTTGCTACGGATTTAATCGGAGCCGGAATCGGCGAACTGGTATTACTCACGAATGGAAGTGCGGCAAGAAGGTCAGAAGGATTAGAAAACGCACCGGTTGACTGCATCATTATCGGTATTATCGATGAAAAAAATGAAGATGAGGGGGATATACATGAATAGTGAATTTACAAACAGAATCATGGAAGCAGGTGTTGTCGGGGCCGGAGGTGCTGGTTTTCCAACATATGTGAAATTGGCAGCAAAAGCCGAATATATAATCGTTAATGCCGCAGAGTGCGAACCCTTGATACGGGTTGATCAGGAATTATTGCTTCACCATACCAACGATATATTAGAAGGTTTAACCGGTATTATCCAGGAAACCGGGGCTAAAAAGGGTTATGTTGCAATTAAAGCGAAACATACAGAAGTAATCGATTGTTTAAAAGAACAATTGAAGGATTCGGAAAATATTGAGCTTTTCCTGCTTGAAGATTTTTATCCGGCGGGTGATGAACAAATAACCGTCTATGAAGTTTTGAAAAGAGTGGTACCAAAAGGTGGAATTCCTTTGAATGTTGGCTGCATCGTATGTAATGTGGAAACGATTTTAAATGTGTACAATGCTGCCAGGGGAAAAACGGTGACAACCACTTATGTAACGATTACCGGCGATGTAAAAACCCCCGCAACCTTTTGCCTTCCAATTGGTATGAGTTATAAAGAAGCCTTGGCGTTATGCGGAATAGAAACCTTGACTGGAAAAGTTGGTATTGACGGCGGTCCAATGATGGGAAAGATAATCTTCGATTTTGAATTGCCAATTACGAAAACCACAAAGGCAATTATACTCTTAGATCAGAATTCTTCATTGATTGAAAATAAAACAAAAGGGAATGAGCAGGTATTAAAACAATCAAAGATTGCCTGCATACAATGCCAAAAGTGTACTGACCTATGTCCCCGGGATTTACTTGGTCATAATGTCAAACCCCATTTAGTCATGCGCATTGCAAACTATGGTTTATCAGATTTTTTAGGCATGAAAACAGCATTGGGCTGTTCCGAGTGTGGAGCCTGTGAATTATATGCCTGTCCAAACGGATTGTCGCCGAGAAAAGTCAATATTATGATTAAAAAGGAGTTAATCGCGGCTGGGATAAGCATTGATAAAGGCGGAGAACAAAAATCCATATCGGAAATGATAGAGTACCGGAAAATACCGGTTAAACGACTCATCGAAAGACTTGGGTTAAAAGAATATGATCGGTGTGCACCATTAAAAAGTTTTGCGTACAATGTGAAAAAAGTTGTAATTCCCCTTAAACAGCATATCGGAACATTGGCTAAACCAGTGGTGGAAAAAGAGATGATGGTCGATGAAGGGATGCTTATTGGCGAAATAGAAAACGGAAAAATGGGTGCGTGTATTCATGCCAGTATTTCAGGAATGATTACAGAAGTTTCCAATGAATCCATTACAATTGAAGCACGAGAGGATAGGATATGATAAATACAATTGGGTTTATCGAACTTAACAGTATTGCAAAAGGCATTGAAGTAGCAGATCATATGCTCAAAGTTGCCAATGTGCAGCTGATGTTTTCAACAGCAACTTGTCCGGGGAAATATATTACCTTAATATATGGCGACGTCGGCTCAGTGGAGAATTCAATAGAAGCAGCAAAGCTTTTAGGCGGCGAGTTTATTATTGATGATTTGATGATTCCAAACGTCGATGAGCAAATTTTCCCGGCCATTACCGGTTCCAGTAATGTTGAGAAAATAGGCGCGATCGGTGTGATTGAAAGTATGGCAATGGCCTCATTGATTGTGGCAGCAGACACCTGTGTGAAAGCATCAGGCGTGCAGCTGGTTGAATTAAGGCTGGGTTCCGGCATCGGCGGTAAATCCTATTTGGTCATGACCGGAGATGTTTCAGAGGTCGATGCCTCCATAGAATCCGGGGTTGCAGTGATCAAAGAAAGTGGGAATATCGTCTATTATACGGTCATACCATCGCCGCATAAGGACTTCAAAAATACTTTATTATAAATGAAAGAAAGAGAAGGACATAAAAATGAATAACAATATTGAACAGATAATCAAGGATCGAGTTTTGGATTTAAATATTTCTGAGGAACTGATAGCACAGATTGTGAATGAAGTAATGACGTCACTGACAACAGATGAGCAACAATTAAAAAAGGCCACTGAGCCTGACAGAATCAGACTGATCCGGGGCAACAGTGTGGTTTTTGAAAATTTCAATACCGGAAATCCAGATGATAAGGTTACCTTTAAAGAAATACTGACCATCGAAGAATGTCCAAACATGGCAACCGGTTTTTTGAGAATTGAAGAGTCCGCTTTTGACTGGTATTTAGGTTATGACGAGTTGGATTACATCGTAGAAGGAACATTGGAGATAACATATGACGGGAAAAAGTTCACCGGCCATGCCGGCGATGTTATCTTCATTCCAAAGGAAACGGCTGTTACATTCAGTTCACCGGATCATTGTAAATTTTTCTTTGCAGCATATCCCGCTAATTGGCAGGATCTGTGCGAAGATAAGCAATCGAATTAAGGTTATCAGCAAAGATTTCAAATGAAAGTTATTGTATCTGGTCAGATACATCATGACGAAGAGGTGCAGTCGTTACAAATGTGTTGCATCCGGGGTCAATGGTTCTCATTGAAATAAGAGTCAATACTCTGAAAAATAAGAAAATATTCAGGAGGAAAAAATGAGTACAACAGATGCATTGGGAATGATTGAAACAAAAGGTTTGGTAGGCGCGATTGAGGCTGCTGACGCCATGGTTAAAGCGGCAAATGTCAGATTAATCGGAAAAGAGCAAATCGGCAGTGGTTTGGTCACCGTAATGGTCAGAGGCGATGTGGGTGCGGTGAAAGCTGCAACGGATGCCGGGGCAGCCGCAGCCTCAAGAGTCGGCATGCTGATCTCGGTACATGTTATTGCAAGACCGCATGAAGATGTGGCGATGATTTTACTACAAGAAGCCAACTAAAGAGAAATAAAAATTAAGAAATGAATAGAAATTATAGTTAAAGTGTTGACAATTAAATAGTTATTTAATATCATTATAAAATAATCAGCGCTTTAACTAACATAGGAGAGTTCAAGAATGAATGAGAATGTCCAAAGAGTGATCCAGGAATACGTTCCGGGAAAACAGGTTACGTTAGCGCATATTATTGTAAATCCCGATAATAGCATCTATAAAAAATTAGGACTGGAAGAGAACCATAATTCGATTGGAATCCTGACCATTACACCCAGTGAGGCGGCCATCATCGCAGCGGATGTTGCGGTAAAATCAGGTGATGTTACCATCGGCTATGTCGATCGCTTTAATGGTTCCCTGGTGATTGAAGGCGATGTCGGTTCGGTGGAAGCATCTGTCGAAAGCGTTCTTCAGACATTGTCTCTGTTACAGGGCATGTCAATCCCAACAGTGACACGATCTTGAGGTTGAGCCAATGAAAAAAGTTATGTTTATCGGGCCATCAGGAAGCGGTAAGACAACTTTGTATCAACGAATGGGGTCTTTCGATATCGATTATGACAAAACCCAGGCTATTGAATTTCATAAAAATGTCATCGATACACCCGGAGAATACCTGGAAAATCGTGGTTACTATTCAGCGTTGCAGGTGACATCTGTGGAAGCAGATGTGGTGGCCCTGGTAATGGACTGTAAAAGCCGGTCCAATGTGTTTCCGCCGGGTTTTGCAAGGATGTTTACTAAACCAATCATTGGGATTGTGACCAAGATCGATCTGATGCTGGATGAAAAGGATTTCAGTTATGCAGAAGATTCACTAAGGTTATCGGGGGTTAATGAAATATTTAAAATTTCATCATTGAAAAATAAGAAGATCGCAGAGTTAAGAAAATTTCTTGAGTGGAGTTGAGGTTAGTTATGAGAATTATCGTTGTCGAAGATGAACCGGTAACCCGGATGGATATTCGGTGTATACTTGAAGATGCCGGATTTGAAGTTCTGGGTGAAGGGAAGGATGGTTTTGATGCCATCAATTTATGCACAAGCTATCATCCGGATATGGTGCTGATGGATATTAATATGCCTAATTTAGATGGCGTCAGTGCTGCCAAGATAATTCGCAGAGATAAACTGTGTAAGTGCGTCGTTTTTCTGACCGCATATTCCGACGATATATTTATTGAGGGCGCTAAAAAAAGCGGCGTATTTGGTTATGTTGTCAAACCGATCGATGAGAAGAGTTTGCTGCCGACAATAAAAATCGCCTATGCAAAATCACTTGAGTCCGAAAAAAATGAGCAAAAATTAAATGACATTACCAAAAGACTGGAAGATCGCAAAATGATTGAGAAGGCAAAAGGATTTTTAATGCAATCCGGAGGCCTCGATGAGGACAGCGCCTATAAAAAACTCAGATCACTGAGTATGGAAAAAGGCTACTCACTCCGGGTTATCAGCGAAACGATACTGTTACAGGCACAAAAAGGCGAAAAGAAATGAAGTATAAATGCGACCGCGAATTTATTATAAAACAATGTAAAGAGTTTACGCTGTTAAACAATGATGAAATCGAAGCGATAATTGACGTGGCTAAAATTCTACCATATTTTAACGAAGGATTTGACGGGGAGTCGTTTATTGATATAAAGGTACACGATAAAGATCTGGCGGTAGTGGTTGCTGAATCATATAAAAAAAAGAAATCAATATATGTTGACTCGTATTTAGGCGATATTATTTACCGTGAGAATGAACCGGCAGTATTTCGTTCATTTGATCTGGGAGTAACCACAAAAGATATCATTGGTATGAGTTTTGACCGTAACAAAAAGAAGATATGGACAAAACAAACAGTTGTGCCGATCATGCACAATAATAATGTCGTGGCCACATTAATACTTGAGAAAATACTGGATTTAAGATTGACCGTGGTGCCAGGGGCGCCATTACAGCGATCCCCGGAAAACGAAAAAATCGAGGAGCTATGGAGTTCGATTTTCGGTAAAAGCAATGAAAATGAAGCCTTGCAATTGCGCGAGGGTATTTTAATATTCGACGAAACCGGTCATTTAAAATATTTTAATCAACGGGCAGTTAAGATGTATCAGGAACTGGGGTTTAAATCCATTGAAAATCAACATTTTGATAACCTGAACTACACAACAAAGAATTTTGACGATGTTCTATCGAATATCGAAGGGACCTTTAGCAATAATGATGACAACCGTATCATTATTGAAAAAAGTTATGACGGAAAGGTGGCAATCGGCGATAAATTTTATCGCATTCACATCATTATCCGGATGAAAAAGACGGTTGATGTGATTGTGTTTATTGATGATATTACAGAAATGAGAAAATATGAAAAAGAAGTGAACAGTTATTTGGTGAGTTCACATGAAATTCATCACCGCATTAAAAACAATCTGCAAACGGTGGCTTCTTTACTGCGGTTGCAAAGTCGAAATGCTAAGGATCCAGAGGTAAAAACCATCTTAAGTGACAGCATCAACCGGATCATGAGTATTGCGGTCACCCACGAACTTTTAGAAAAAAAGTCAAATAATCTGGTTTCGGTTCAAGAAATGCTTGACAAAATAAAACAAAACATGATATCATTCGTCGCAACAGCTAATAAAGAAATTGAAATATCGGTTAAAGGTGCTGACTTTTTTGTTGACAGTGAAAAATCGACAGTTATTGCTTTGATTGTAAACGAACTGATTCAAAACTCGCTGAAGTACGCATTTCCCAATGGGGGTGTCGGTCACATCGAAGTGACAACTGCAAGTGATGGAAAAATCAAGATGATTGAAGTAAAGGATAACGGAATCGGTTACAAATCTGGAGAGAAAAAAAGAAGTGGTCTGGGTCTCAACATCGTTAAGGCTTATGTTTATGAAAAACTGCTGGGCAAATTAATTATTGAAACCGGAGATGAAGGTACCACAACTTCATTTGCCTTCAAATTATAAATTAATATTATAAATTGCGATGAAGCAATTATTTTAGGCGACGTAGCTTAAAGTTAGTTAGTTTGAATATCTAAAGCAGGTATTCAAATTTTAAGCTACTTTTTTTACTCAGACTGTTTAAGAAATCGAATAGCAAAATTTGACAAAAAAATAAACATTGCATTGCAAAGACGTAATGTAAAAAAGCGACGCAGCTTAAGGGATAAATATCAACTAATTGATGTTTATAATTTAAGCTGCGTCTTTTTTTTCAATGTTAGCGACATGGAAAATCATACTGGATCAAGAGGGAGAAATACATGGAAAACTTTAAAAGACAGGAAATTCTCAGTGTCGGAATAGATATCGGTACTTCAACCACACAGTTGGTTTTTACAAAAATTCTGCTGGAAAACATGGCATCAAGTTTCAATATCGCCCGGATAGAAATTATTGGCAAGCGGATCGTGTACCGCAGTGAAATTTATTTCACGCCTTTGACATCGAATGATCGCATTGATATGAATGAAGTCATGAAAATCATCGACAGCGAGTTTGCCAGGGCCGGAATTGCGAAAAAGGATATCGATATCGGCGCGGTTATTATTACCGGAGAAACCGCCAGACGGGCGAATGCCAGTGAAGTGTTACACAAACTGAGCGGTTATGCCGGAGACTTTGTGGTAGCAACGGCAGGACCGGTTTTAGAAAGCATCATTTCTGGTAAAGGCGCAGGTTCAGACAAGATTTCCAAAGAACACAACAACGTCGTCGCAAACATTGATATCGGCGGAGGAACCTCGAATGTGGTTGTTTTTGATCACGGGGAGACAGTCAGCACCGGGTGTCTGAGTCAGCACCGGGTGTCTGAGTCAGCACCGGGTGTCTGGATATTGGCGGTCGTTTAGTCAAGATGGATAAGCAGGGAAAGATAATCTACATCAATGAAAAAATAAAAAAAATCATTAAAAACGAAAAACTCGATATTGCATTGGGTCAGACTGCCAACGAAAACAGCTTGACAAAATTAGCGAAAATAATGGTTCATCAGCTTGAAACCGTTGTCGGAATTACGCCCCAGGATCACTACTACGATATGATGCTCACGATTGAAGATATGGTAATCAAGAACCCCATCAACTATTTAACATTTTCCGGCGGCGTCGCAGACATCGTCTACCACTACGATGAAAAAGAGGATGTTTTTAAATACCAGGATATGGGAATAATTTTGGGACGAGAAATCCGTCGTTCGGATTTATTCACCAAATTAAAGGTGATGAATGCCGAAGAAACCATTCGCGCTACCGTTGTCGGAGCGGGGTCACATACTACCGATATCAGCGGCAGTACGGTAACATACGATAAGTCAGCCTTACCCATTAAAAACATTCCGATTGTGAAAATACCATTTACGGATAAAAACAGTATCAGTGAAATAGCAGATGAGGTAGCAAAACGCATTGAATGGTTTAAACTGGAAGATGAATTTCAGATGGTTGCGATTGCTTTTGAAGGCATCAATTCACCTTCTTTCAAGGACATAGTAGCCTGTGCCGAACAATTGATCAACGGTTTGGAGGCGTTGATCAGGCATAATTATCCGATTATCGTCGTTTCCGAAAAAGACATTGCAAAAGTGCTGGGACAGACGATTAAGCGGCTGTTGAATAATGATCATCACGTGATCTGCATTGACGCTGTGACCGTCAGCGACGGAGATTACATCGATATTGGCAATCCCATTGCCGGCGGGATGGTATTACCGGTTGTTGTAAAAACATTGATTTTTAAATAGGGGACACAGGAATTTCCAAAGACATCAAGGCCTCTTTTGCAGGATGAGCAAATTGGCGGATGTGACTAATCCGATTATTCAAATTAGTCGCGACAGTTTAGTCAAAGGTTGAACTAATCAAAGTAGCGGTTAGTGGAAACAATAACCGGCACTTTGATTAGTTAACTAAAAGCTAAACAAAGTATTGATTGTCATATGTATGATAATCCAAAAAATAAGGAGTGAAAGTATGAAATTAAAAACCGTATTGTTTGGAAGAACCTACCAATTCAAAAATGTTAATGAAGTCCAGGCGAAAGCAAGTGAACAGAAATCCGGGGATCAGCTGGCAGGTTTAGCTGCAACTTCAACTGAAGAAAGAGCAGCAGCAAAAATAGTGCTGGCAGATATGTTGTTATCTGATATTCGCAATAATCCGGCAGTTCCCTATGAACTTGATGATGTTACCCGAGTCATTCAGGATCAGGTTAATGAAGCCGTGTATAAAGAAATTAAAAACTGGACCGTCGGAAATCTTCGGGACTTTATGATGTTGTACACTTCAACCGGTCCGATTATTCAAAGAATTGCAACCGGATTGACAGCAGAAATGGTTGCCGCCGTTACAAAAATCATGTCAAATATGGATCTGATTTATGCCGCGAAAAAAATCGATAATGTTGCTACCTGTGTCACCACCATCGGACAACGTGGTATTGCCGCAAATCGTGCCTTACCGAATCATCAGACCGATGATATTGACGGCATTTTTGCAGAACTCTATGAAGCGCTTGCCTATGGTGTAGGGGATGCGATGCTTGGCTTGAATCCGGTTCAGGATACCGTGGAATCAACAACTTTCCTACTTCAGAAACTATATGATTTCCGAATGAAATGGGAAATACCGACCCAAAACTGTGTACTTGCTCATATTACAACGCAGATGGCCGCCCTTCGTAAAGGCGCACCGTTAGATATGATTTTTCAATCCATTGCCGGAACCCAAAAGGCCAACGAATCATTTGGTGTAACCACCACCATGCTTGATGATGCTTATGATCTGGGAAAACGCGAATGTATTTCCGGTGGGAAAAACATCATGTACTTCGAAACCGGGGAAGGTTCAGAACTATCCTGCGACGCCCATCTGGGAGTTGATATGCTTACCCTGGAAGCCCGCACCTATGGTTATGCCAAACGCTATGATCCTTTTTATGTTATGTCGGTAGTCGGATTCATCGGACCGGAATATATTTATGACTCCGTTCAACAATTACGAGCCGGTCTGGAAGAGCATTTTATGGGAACGTTATCACTATTCCCAATGGGTGTAGATGTCTGTTACACCAACCATATGCCGGCCAGTCAAAATGATTCCGAAAACCTTGCATTATTACTGGCTCACGCTGGGATGCCAGCCTTTGTAACCGCACCAATGGGTGACGACATCATGCTTAACTATCAATTATTGGGAAATCACGACTGGCAAACACTGTTGGAATTATCGGGAATGAAACGAGTACCTGAATTTGAAAAATGGCTGCAAAAAATGGAGATTCTCGACCAATACGGTATGTTTACCGAAAAAGCCGGCGATGCTTCAATATTCTTAAAATAAAAAGAAGGGGTGATATAAATGATAAATGAAGCTATTTTAAAAGATACGATTCGCGACATTATTAAAAATGTTATTCAAGAAGAATTAAGCGAAGCAGGAACCGGTTCTGTAAAGAACCAGGTAATTAAGTCTGCCACGGCAGGCAGCATTGATGATGGTTTTGTCGAAGATGTGACTGTGGCAACCATGCAGGAAACATTCTTTATTCCCAATCCATACGATCGCGATGGATATATGAAAATGAAAGAATTTACGTCCGGTCGATTAGGTATTTGGAGAGCCGGTCCAAGATCTTTAACCAAAGCCTATATGAGATTTTTAGCCGATCACTCGGCAGCTCAGAATGCGGTATGGTCAGATGTTGACGTAACCCTGGTCGAAGACCTCGGATTCATCAAACTTTCTACAATTGCTGCGGATAAAGCAGAATACATCAAAAACCCTAACACCGGAAAAAAACTGACCGATGAAGCGGTAGAAACCGTCAAAAAAAATACCGTTAAGAATCTCAATGTGCAGATTGTTTTTGTCGATGGATTAAGCTCACGGGCCATTGAAAAAAATGCCGCAGATTTTCTTCCCGCTCTACAGCAGGGACTGGACTCACTGGGAATCACATACTCAACACCGTTCTTTGTCACCAATGGCCGGGTTGCCATCGGCGATGAAATCGGCGAAATAACAGATGCTGACGTAATTGCCGTATTCTGTGGCGAAAGACCAGGATTAAACTCAACCGGGTCTATGGGAGCATATATTACCTATAAACCAACAGTTGGTATGGAAGAGGCCAGAAGAACGGTCATTTCCAACATTCATGAACTGGGAACCGCACCGGTTGAAGCAGGTGCTCAAATAGCTGAGCTTTGTCAGACCATGCTCAAGAATAAAATGTCTGGTGTGGATTTAAAATTAGTATAAATTGGATAGGAGGATTAATTAGTGTTAGGAGAAATTATACGCGCTAATGTTGTGTGCCAGAATATTATTCCAAATGTCAGTGAAGATTTAGCTAAGGCGCTTAATCTTAAACCGCATCAACGCAGCCTGGGCCTGATTACAGGTTCCATCGATGATGTTACATTTATCGCTCTTGATGAGGCCACAAAAGCTGCTGATGTAGAAGTGGTATATGGGGAATGTATGTTCTCGGCATTTGTCGGAATTTTTACAACCTTTGCCGGGGAAGCATTTGGTATATTGGCCGGCGAAAATCCGGCTGAGGTAAAGAGCGGCCTGGATGCATGTGCTCATTATATCGAAAACGGAGCATATTTCGTCAATGCCAATGAAAAAGGTGAATCTATTTATTTAGCTCACTGTATATCAAGTACCGGCAGCTATTTATCGGAAACTGCGGAGATACCAGCCGGAATGCCGTTGGCTTATTGTATTGCCCCACCAATTGAGGCAATGTACGGTATTGATGCCGCACTAAAAGCAGCGGATGTAAAAATTTGCAAGACATTTCTACCGCCGACAGCGACATCAAACTTTTC
This sequence comes from Acetobacterium sp. KB-1, assembly GCF_003260995.1. Taxonomy (NCBI): domain Bacteria; kingdom Bacillati; phylum Bacillota; class Clostridia; order Eubacteriales; family Eubacteriaceae; genus Acetobacterium; species Acetobacterium sp. KB-1. The sequence continues at coordinate 817,429 of NZ_CP030040.1, read as the reverse complement.
CGGTGCCTTGATGAGCGGTTCACAATCGGCATGCAAAGCGGCCTGCGACGCGTTTGCCCAAGCGGTTCAATACATTGCCAATAACCCGATAGTAGGTTAAAATAATGACTTCCGTCGGTATAATTGATACAGTCGGTTTTGTGGGAGCTGTGAATGCCTTGGATACATGTCTTAAAACCGCTGATGTTGAATTTGTAAGGTTTGATAAAATGTCAGGCGGCATTGTATCCATCATCATCACAGGGGATGTAGCAGCTGTATCGGCCAGCGTTGCCGCAGGGGTAGAAGCGGCAAATCTGGCAGGGAAATGCAGAAAACATACCATCATTGCAAGACTAGACGATCAGACCAAAAAAATGCTCTGCCACAGTAATTCATCCGGGCATGAAGTTGTCAACAACGCTGCACCTACGAAAATTACTGTAATGGAAAATCAGGAAGAGCAATGTAGTGTAGTAGAGAAGTTAATTGGTGAAGACGCGATCACTGAAGATAAATCGTCAACATCCGTGTCGAATGATAAAGAGTATAATTACTCGGAAGAATCCCTGAATCTGATGACCGTTTCCAGGTTAAGAAAATTAGCCCGTGATATAAACATTAAAGGCATCAGCAGAGAAAAAATCAAAAGATCCCGTAAATTTGATCTGATCGCAAATATTTTAAATGAATTAAAAGAAAAGGAGGAATAAACTGTGCAGTTAGTAGACAAAGATTTGTTATCAATTCAAGAAACCCGCCAGTTGCTGAAAAATGCAAAGACGGCACAGACAAAACTTGCCCAAATGAGTCAGGCAGAAATTGATTTCATTTGTGCAGCGATCAAAGACGCGGCCATGCAAAACCTCGAAAAACTGGCGAAATTAGCAAATGAAGAGACTGGATTTGGTGTGGCCGAAGATAAAGTGATTAAAAACTATTTTGCTTCACAAGTCGTATACGACAGTATCAAAGACATGAAAACAGTTGGCATTGTCAGCAGCGATGAAATCAAAAAAATCTATGAAGTGGCTGTGCCAGTAGGCGTCGTGGCAGGATTAATTCCATCGACGAATCCGACATCGACAGTAATTTATAAGGCGCTGATTTCCATAAAAGCCGGGAATTCAATTGTTTTCTCACCCCATCCAACGGCTAAAAATTGTATCATCGAGACAGTGAGAGTGATTAAAGAGGCGGCTATCGCTGCCGGCATGCCTAAAGACTGTATTGGGTGCGCAACGATTATAACTCTGGAAGGGACCAATGAGTTATTAAAGAATATAGACACCAGTTTGATTCTGGCAACCGGTGGTGAGGCAATGGTAAAAGCTGCTTATTCATCTGGAAATCCTGCAATTGGTGTCGGACCTGGAAATGGCCCGGCATTTATCGAAAAAAGTGCGGACATTCCCCATGCCATCAAACAGATCATCGATTCTAAAACCTTCGATAACGGCGTTATCTGTGCATCAGAGCAGTCCATTATCATTGAAAAAGAATCTGAACAGGAAGTTCTGAGAGAACTCAAAAAACAGGGCTGTTATATGCTGACATCAGCGGAGAAAAAACTTCTGGAAAAAATAATGCTGACACCCAAGATGACAATGAATCCTAAAATTGTCGGTAAAACAGCTTTATATATTGCTGAAATGGCTGGGATCAAAGTTCCGGCAAACACAAAAGTTCTGATTGGGCAGGAAACCATGGTTGGACACAACATCCCATTTTCAAGAGAAAAGCTTTGCCCGATCTTAGCTTTTTACATTGAAGACACCTGGCCAAAAGCCTGTGACAGAGCAATTGAGATTTTGACGAAAGAGGGTGCCGGTCATACCATGATCATCCACTCGAAAAATGAAGAAATTATCAGAGAATTTGCGTTAAGGAAACCCGTCAGTCGATTATTGGTCAATACCGCCGGAGCATTAGGCGGCGTGGGAGCGACAACCAATTTACTGCCGGCCTTTACCCTGGGATGCGGTGCAGTGGGCGGAAGTGCGACATCCGATAACATCTCGCCGTTGAACTTACTCAATTTGCGACGCGTCGCCTATGGGGTCAAAGAACTGGCTGAAATACGAAACAGTATTGAATGCGCTAAAAGCAATTCAGTCGAAAAAACAGTAAGCGAAACGGAACTGAATCGAGCAGTTGAGAATAAACTCGAAGGTATTACCGATTTAATTTTAGAAAAACTTAGAAATCAATTAAATATTTAATTTTACTTGGAGGTAAATAAAATGGCAAACACAAATGCATTGGGAATGATTGAAACACGTGGTTTAGTAGCAGCGATTGAAGCGGCAGACGCAATGGTAAAAGCAGCAAACGTTACATTAATCGGAAAAGAACAAATTGGCAGCGGACTGGTAACCGTCATGGTCAGAGGCGATGTTGGTGCAGTAAAAGCTGCAACAGATGCCGGTGCTGCCGCAGCCGAAAGAGTTGGCGATTTAGTTTCAGTACATGTTATACCTCGTCCGCATGCGGATGTTAATGAAATGTTGCCACAGGAAAAAGGTTCCAATAACTAGGTCGATTATTCAGTTGATTTAAGTGATATGGGTTTCATATCACTTAAATTTATTAAGGAAGTGAACCAATGAATTTAATAACTGAAGATGGCATAAAAAAAATAATTAAAAGCGGCGAATCGATCACCGATAGTGAATTGCGACTTCCCCTTAAGTCAATGTTAACCCCATCGGCAAAGTCGGTCCTAGCAGATCATAAATTAAAGCTGGTGTTAATCGATGATGACATCGAAAAAAACCTAACTACCAGCGTAATGGAAAATGCCGGAGTAATGGCAGCAAAGAAAATTGGCAAGTTCAACTTAGAAAGTGGCGGTTTTTTAGACGAAAAGCCTGAGCACATGACTCAGCTTTACGGGAATCTTCTTGTCGGCAAGGATCATAAACGGATTAAACTCAGAGGCGAAGTCGATGTGTTAATGGGTGAAATCATGAAAGTTCAGATTCGCGCCAATGAACTCCAATTGACTGACCTGGTTTCGGATTTGCAGGAAGTCTTTGACTATATCGGTGAATTATCAAGATCAGAAGTTTTAAACGAAGCACTTGACACCAGTAAGATATTAGGGTTTAATCAACAGGAAATCCGCGATATGTCACATAATCCTAAAAAATACTTTGGTCGTGAACACTTATTTAATATTACATATAAGCTGGGAGAAATTCCAATTCTGCTCAATTCCCTTCGGGCGTTGATCAGAAAGACAGAAATCGCCTGTTATGAAGGGTTTAAGCTGGCAGATGGCACGGTGGGAAGAATCGACCTGATCCAGGGATATAACCGTTTATCCTCGGTTATGTATATTATTATTTTTAAGCATTTAGATCATTAATAGGTAATTGCGAAATTTAAAAGAATAGAACTATATTTGCTTTGATGTCAGTTTTCACAATTACCTAAGATAATTAATACTGAAAGGCGAGAGATGAGCGATCAAATAGAAAAAATCGTTGATATTATTTTTGAAAGAATCTATACCAGATTAAAAAAATCAGGCTATATTGAGATTGAAGCCTCAGGACGCCATGTGCATTTGTCTAGGGTCGTAATCGATAAACTCTTTGGCAAAGATTATCAGCTGACCAATATCAAGACGTTGTCACAACCCGGTCAATTCGTCGCCAAAGAACGGGTGATCCTTATCGGCCCGAAAGGCCAGCTCCAAAATGTTGTGGTATTAGGTCCGGAAAGAGAAAAAGTTCAGATTGAAGTTTCAAAAACAGATGCTAAGGTCCTGGGTGTTAATGCACCGGTTCATGAAAGTGGCAAATTAATGGGAACAGCGCCTATCGAAATCAGTGCGAACGGAAAAACAGTATATCTCAACGAAGGGGTACTGGTGGCGGAAAGACATATTCACATGTCATCGGAAGATGCTAAAAATTTATCAGTAAAAGATGGTGATCGCGTGAACATTGAGGTGAATACCGATCGTCCGATGATTTTTAAGAATGTGAATCTCCGGGTTTCCAATAAGTTCGACACCTATATGCATATCGATTATGATGAAGCAAATGCCTGTAACCTGGGGAGAAGAACATTAGGCTTAATTGTAAAAGCAGAGTAGCAATAAACAGACCTCAGATGTTTTACAATTAGCTTAGAAAGGAGTGAGTAAATGAACCTTGAACTGATAACCAACGAAGTGTTTAATCGTATAATTGAAAAAATTAATCAGCATCAAACAGAAATTGAAGCGATTCCGGGAAAAAAGCTTCTGCAATGCGATGACATGGCAATGGCAATCCCCGGATATGAAGCAGTAATGTTAGATACACTTAAAGATAAAAATGATTTTCTGGGATATGAATTTTTGGTTATAAGTAAACTAACAGTCGATGAAATGTCCGCTTCGGTCAATGGCGTTGCCATTAATGATAAAACTAGAGCATTACGCCAGTTTTTATTAACCGGGAAAGATGTTTATGTCCTCGAAGAAGGTCTTGAATACCGGATGTACAAAGCAATTGCAAATCCGGTCTTTTACAATGTATTCAGAGATCATGAAAAGCAATTGGAATTGTGCGGCGTTCGCATTATGAGCAGTGTGGCCCTGGAAAGCATGCTCATTTCCGAGGAAAAGGCAGTATTGCCGAAAACTGAGAAAAAAGAGACCCGGGCAGAGCCGACTATTGTCAATGGACTAACCACGGTCAAATACAGTACAGTGAAAAAATTAATCAACTATGAACTGGCAAAAAAGCTTGCGGCAGAACCAAACATCGTTTTAAAAATCGGGACATTGGTGACGCCCTATGCAAACGATGTGTTTAAAGAAAGCAACACAACCATTACCTTTATTTAACCAGATCAAAACCCTTAAAAAATAGCTCAAAATGATTATAATAAAAAAGAAACAGGAGAATTTCAATGAATGAAAATGTCAAAGGCCGGTTGCACAGAAAAAATCTTAAGTATGCTAAATACGGTATTGCATGGGCAGTAACGGCAGGATTAACCTATGGTGTGGGACCCACATTTCAAACATTTGCAATGGGAGAGGAACCATTTGCTACGTTAGCATTAATGAGTTTGATGTTAATACCAATGATTATGGCGGCAATGCAAGATGGTATAGCAGCAATTCTTGTTTTTCTAAAAAATGCACAGGCAGGCAAACATCGCGAGTATCTTAGAATTGCCTCAACAAAGCCGGGACGATTTATTATGCTGGCAGCATTCTTTGGCGGACCATTGGCACTTGGCAGCTATATGGCAGCGGTTACCTTGTGTGGACCGGTGTATTCCCTTATTTTCACGGCCATGTTACCCGCCTTTGGGGCACTGGCTTCACGATTGTTTTTAAAAGAACACATAAGCGGACGAGCCTGGGTGGGAATTGGTTTAGCTGTTGCAGGCGCAATTACCGTAGGCTGGATTCCACCATCAGGGGAAGCTTATCCCCACTTTTATATAGGTGTAATATTTGCATTGGTATGTGCAACTGGTTGGGCATTAGAAATGGTTGTTGCAACGGCAGGAATGGATTTTGTTGATCCGGAAATTGCAATTGGGTTCCGTTTTGTTATTTCAGGATTACTGTCATTTTTAGCTATTCCAATTGTTTCAGGGTTGGGACTCGTTTCTTTTGGGTACTTCTTTGAATCAATAACATCATTATCAGCGGTATGGATGATTGGTGCAGCTATATTTGCGGGAGGCAGTTACTATTTTTACTATCGGGCAGGAAATGCTGCTGGGGCGGCCCGGTCGATGGCAATTAATCCAATCATGACAATTAGTGCTACTGTTTTAGGTGTTGTTATTTTTGGTGCGACATTGCAGATTAATTTCTTTGTTGGTTTAGTTATCTTATTAGTTGGTTGTGTACTGGTAGTTGGGAAACCATCAGAGTTAATTTCGTTAAGAGATATTACGTAGATAGAAACATTCTCAAACTATACTACAATTATATTATTTAAAAATAGAAAGCAGGAGTTGAATTATGAAAGCGCCAGTAAGATTTTATATGATCAATTTATTGATTAAGAATAAAGAGGGAATGACTCCCCAAGAATTTCATACACAATTGAAACCCATATATGGAAATGAAAAACAATGTAACGAGACGGCCATTGACGATCATTTGATGTCGATGAAAGGTGTTGGTTTGGTGGAAGTTAAAAATGCGGTAGAAGACAAAGATAATAACCTGGTTGTTACTTATGCGATTACTGAATACGGCGCTACCCGGGCACAGAAATACATACCGGAATTTTTAATTTAAACACCTGATCATAAACTTTAAAGCAACATAATTATAGCAAAATGCTAATCAAAAATTGTCCCGCTTTATGTTAGCGACAATTTTAGATTGGTGTTTTGCTACCTTTTTAATCATTTTTCTGATCGACACTCAAAAATACGTAAATTAAAGGATTAAAATGAATAAATATCAATCAATAATGCTACAGAAAGGTAAAATATGAATACAAATAAAATTAGTTGGAAGCAAGGTTTGGTTATCGCATTAGGTGTGCCAATGTTAATTCTTCCCAATATCGGCTATTTTGCAGGTTACGTTGGCGTATTTTCAATCATTGTTTGGATGCTTTCAATCTCCCAGGGTTTTCTTCAAAACCTCGCCTATGGAGACTTTGCGCTGATGTACCCCGAGGCCCGGGGCTTGCCGGGTTATGTTCAGGCAATTTTTAAAGGGAAAAATTCCGAAGACTATGATATCAACAAATTTATTGGCGGATTTAGCGCATGGGGTTATTGGATGGCCTGGAATCCCGTTTTAGCAATATTTTCACTTCTGATCGGAACATATTTACATGGCATGATACCGGCTCTGGGCGGTTTTTCTGAAAAAGCGATTTCACTGGTGGCCGGAGCCGTTATATTTACAGTCTTAATCGGTATTAACAGAAAAGGTTTATCCGGAGGTGCCATGATTGGGAATATTCTAGCAGTGGTTGCATTGATCCCACTCGTCGTTCTTTCGATCGTACCCATTGTAACGGGACAGTTTCAGTTAAGCAACATTACCGCTGTGAGCTTATTTCCGGAAACATGGAGCTGGAATATTTCACACATCCTGATATTGCTGGGAATAATGGCAATGGCTCAGTGGAGTGCCTGCGCCTGGGAAACCGCAGCAGTCTATGCTCCGGATTATGAAAAACCCAAGAAAGATTTACCGAAAGCCTTATTCTTCTGTGGACTGATCTGTCTGGTAACCTTCGTGCTGGTCCAAACTGCTTGTGTTGGGACACTGGGAATACAGGGAATTATCGAAGAGCCTTATTCACCAATGCTTTTAATGGCAAAGATGTCGTTTGGCAGCGCAGGTGTATTTGTAACTGTCATTATGCTCATGGCATCGATGATTTTAATCATTCAGACAGCCTTGCTTGGTTCAGCCCAGGCGATGCAGTCAATGGCGGTGGAAGGTAATTTGCCGAAAGTATTGACAGAAACAAATAAATACGGGGTACCTGTCAAGGCCATGATTTCAATTGCTATTTTGAATTTTGTTTTGATTTTTATTGGAACCCCATCGGCGATTGTCGCCGGCTCGGCGATGGGCTATGTTATCGCCAATGGCATCACCCTTTTTGCTTATTTTAAAGCCAAAGGAGACCAAAAAATACTTGCGCCAAAATGGTGGAAATATGTCGGACTTGGTTTTTGTATGTTGAATATTCCCTTATATCTGGCAGGGATTTTCTATATCAATAAATTGGATTATGGTATCGCCCCGGCTTTAATTGGGGTTCTCGTACTTTTCCTTTTTGTTCCTTTCTGGCTTTATGCAAAGAAAGAAAATGCAGATAAAAAAGTGGTGCGGGAAGTTGATATAAAAACAAATTAATAATCGCCCCCACCCACGAACCGAAACAAGCGTATTGATTTTAAGCAACCGTCATTTCACTCCTGTAGGGGCGGGTATTACCCGCCCGTAACGTAAAAAGGCCACACCAATGCCTGCACCACAAACAAACCCGGGCAGGCGAATAATGATGCCAAATCGATTTTTCATTTAAACCGGTTAACAAAAAAAGTATTGACAGTCAATTGCGAGACAAATGAATGAAGGCATACATCCATAGGCAGTTCCGGTTTATGGAGATAGCAGTCTGAAATTTGTTTCGCAATTTTCTGTTAAAAAGTACAAAATGGAGAAAATATGTTTAATTTTGATGAATTATTGATCCTTTTTAGCGGACTGCTTCTTTTAGTGGTTGTGTTTAGTTTTATAAATGAAAAAACAATAAAGCTTCCCTATGAAATTGGTCTGGTCGTTTTTGGATTTGCATTTACCGTGATGGTCATCTGCGGTCGAACCATGAATGTCGTACAGATCCCCGAAGAATTTTATAATCTGTACCGCGAATTTAATTTCAACGATTTTTTATTTCATGGGGTTTTATGTTTCATGCTCTTTAGCGGGGCATCAAGAATTAAATTCAGTGATTTTAGTAAAGATAAATACTTAATCGGTAGCATGGCCATTGCTTCAACCATTGTCTCAACCATGATTTACGGGTTGCTCTTATGGGGATTGGGATTTATTATTCATGTGAACATCAGTTTGCTTAAGGCCCTTATTCTGGGTTCAATCGTCGCACCCACCGATCCCATTTCAGCCATGAGCATTCTGGCAAAAGCCGGGCTGTCCAAACGGCTGGGATTGATCATTGAAGGAGAAGCCTTGTTTAATGATGGTGTTGCAGTGGCTATTTTTGCCACCCTCATCAGTATCCTTAAACACACCTCTGGAGATATTTCAATTATAAGTTTTATCATAGAGCTGTCAGCCGAAGTTCTGGGTGCGGCCCTGATAGGATTCGTCATATCATTTCTTTTCTTTGAAATTTTCAAACGCTCAAAAGACCCCTACATTAAAATTTTCTCAAGCATATTAACCGTGATGATTGCGTATCTTATCTGTAATTATCTGGGCTTTTCCGGACCCATTGCAGCAGTGATCTGCGGGTTGTATTATGCAACCGGCATTTCCAGAATTCAAAAACAAAACCGTTGCGAGTTAATCCATGAAGTGCGGGAATTATTCTATTCATTTTGGTCAGTGATTGATAGTCTCTTAAACGGAATGCTGTTTCTCTTAGTTGGTTTATTATTTATCAGTATCAGAAACTTTAACACACTACCGATCACCATGATCATCATCATCGGATCAGGCGCCATTTTTTTTAATACCGTATCAAGAATGGCCGGAGTATCCACGGCATTGCTCTTTACCAGGAATCTGCCCGATGGTATGAAAAGAATGAAATTAGCTGCCTTTTTGACATGGGGCGGGTTAAAAGGCGGTTTATGCTTAGCCCTGATTATGGGAACAAACAATGTTTTATCATCACAAATCTATAACCTGTTCTTAGTTTCAACCTATGCCATTGTACTATTTACCACAGTATTTCAGGGTCTGACCGTGGGGAAGGCATATAAAATGCTAAATAATAAAAAGGAATTCAGGTTAGCGGATAAATCTCTCAAAAAACCATTATTTGCCACCGCAGACCGGGCAGACAGGTGATTTCCAAAATGAATCTTCACAACAAACAAACATAAACGGGCGATTAATAATCGCCCCTACGAACCGGAACAAGCATATGATTTTAAGAAAACGTCAATGTAATCCCGTAGGGGCGGGTATTACCTGCCCGCAACCTAAATAGCCACACCAACTCATGCATTACAAACAAACGTCAAATTCACAACAATAATTTATAGACGGAGACTGAAATGAATAAGTTTAACAGAAAGTCAATTGGAAATAAAGTAACATCATTAGTATTAGCATTTGTTGCAATGGCGTTACTATTAATCGGAATAACGGTTATTACTCTCAGCATTTATACTGAGAATAAACAAATAGAAGAACGCATGAACCTGCAACTCGACAGTACAATTAACCAAGTTGAACAAACCCTGGGTAACCACAGCGATGTTGTCCGCAGTTTGGGAAAGACCATTGGTGTAACCGGAAATCAAATGACAACCGAGGCGTATAGTGATCTTATCACCCAGTACATTGGCCTCAACGATGATACATATGGTGCTGGTGTCTGGTATGAATACAACTGCTATCGGACCGAGCAAAAATATTTTGGCCCATATGCATACCGGGATGGTGCGAACATTACCTTTGATGCAGCACTATTCAGCACCGAAGAATATGACTATCCTAATCAGGAATGGTATGTGAATGGCAAATCAGCCAATGGTGAAATTGCCTGGTCGGCGCCATTTAAAGATGAAACCCTGGGAATTTCCATGGTAACCGCTACTTCCGCATTTTACGACAGTGGCAGAAAATTACAGGGGACAGTCACCGGCGATATTGATTTAAGCAGTCTGCAGAAGCTTGTCAGTGAAATCAAAGTCGGTGAAACCGGCCGGGCCTTCCTCGTGGATCAAACCGGCCTTTACATTGCCGATCAGGATACTTCCAAAAGTATGCGTGTCAATCTTCTTGACGACACCGACGAAAGCCTTTCATCACTAGGAGAACGCATTATCAGCGGTGAAACCGGAAGCGGCGTTTTTACGGATAGTGCCGGAAAAAACAATATCTATTATGCACCCATTCCCGCAACCGGTTGGACACTGGCCATCATGGAACCCCAAAGCGAACTGAACAAACCGATTATGATGCTGATTTATCAGCTCGTTGGATTGTTTTTGCTGACCCTTCTTATCCTAAGCATTATCCTAATGAAATTGATTAAAAGCATGGTCAATCCCATCGTTTTAATTACCGAGCTCTTTCGTAAAGCGGAAATTGGAGATTTTGATAATGAAATTACCAATGACATCATCAAGCGTCAGGATGAGCTGGGCATGCTTGGTTTATCCTTCAAAAAATTATCAGAAAACATCCAGGAAAATATAATGACACTTGAACAGATCTCCTTGGGAAATCTCAACGTTCAGGTGGACGTGAAATCAGATAAGGATGTTCAATCCAGGAGTTTAATCAAAGTTGTGGAAAATCTGAAAAATCTGGAAACCGAGGTGGAGATGCTTACCCAATCAGCCGCCGATGGCCATTTATCGATCCGCGGCGATGCCGGCAAATTCCAGGGCAAGTACCGGGATATTGTGGTTGGCGTCAATAACATGTTAAATACCGTGGTCGAGCCCCTGAATACATCGGCAGACTACGTCAATAAAATCAGTCGCGGGAATATACCCGAAAAAATCATCGCCACCTATCATGGCGACTTTAATACCATTAAAGAAAACCTGAATTCCTGTATCGACAATATCAATGCCCTGGTGTCCGATGCCGAAATGCTGGCCCGGGCAGCTACCGACGGCCAACTGGAAATAAAGGCAGACGCTACCCGCCACAGCGGCGATTTCCGTAAAATCATCGCGGGCTTTAACAATACCTTGAGCGCCCTGTTGGTACCCATCAATGAGGGTCGCCAGGTGATGAATAAAATGGCTGTCAATGATTACACTATTTCCATGACCGGCGCCTATAAAGGCAATATGGCCGAGTTTGCCGAGGAAATCAACCGGGTTCATGCCAATCTGCTCAATGTTTCGGATGCCTTTGTCGATATTTCCCAAGGCGATGCCAGTCGGCTTAACGACTTTGTTGCCATTGGCAAGCGTTCCGCTAACGATAAGCTGATCCCATCGATCATTGCCACCCTGACCACCATTGACAATCTGATTGCAGAATCCCGAAATCTGGCTCAGGCCGGGATTAACGGTAAACTGGAAATCCGCAGTGATGCGACAAAATTCGCCGGCGGGTATCGGGATATCGTCGCGGGCTTCAACCAGACCCTGGATTCCATCGAACAGCCTATCAATGAGGCTGTCATCGTACTTGAACAGATGGCCACCGGTAATCTGACCCAATTCATGAAGGGCGATTATCAGGGCAGTTATATGATCATCAAAAACTCGCTGAATGATACCATCCGGTCATTTAATGAGATTATCGGCAATATCAATAATGCCGCCGATGAGGTCGCTTCCGGATCCAAACAGGTATCCTTCGGCAGTCAGGCCTTGGCTCAGGGCGCCACCGAGCAGGCCAGTTCCATGGAAGAACTCAATGCTTCCATCACCGAAGTTGCCGTTCAAACCAGAGATAACGCCCAAAATGCCGACCAGGCCAATCAGCTGACCCGTATCGCCCGGCAAAATGTCGAAAACGGCAACACCCAGATGCAGCAGATGCTTAGGTCAATGGAAGAAATCAATGCCGCCTCGGCTAAGATTTCGAACATCATCAAGGTCATCGATGATATCGCCTTCCAGACCAATATCCTGGCCTTGAATGCAGCGGTGGAAGCCGCCCGGGCAGGACAGCAGGGCAAGGGCTTTGCAGTGGTGGCCGAAGAGGTCCGAACTCTGGCGGGACGCAGTGCCGAAGCTGCCAAAGAAACCACCGAACTGATTGGAGGTTCCATTACCAAGGTTTCCGAGGGAACTGTCATTGCCAACAACACCGCTGAATCGCTCACAGAAATTCTAGACGGGGTTACTAGGGTTGCCGTACTGGTTAGTAAAATTGACACCGCTTCCAACGAGCAAAACACTTCCATCAACCAGATCAACATCGGTATCGATCGGATATCGCAGGTCGTTCAGACCAACTCAGCCACCGCCGAAGAAAGCGCCGCCGCCAGTGAAGAACTTTACAGCCAGTCGGAAATGCTTAAAAACATGGTCAGTAAATTCGAATTAACCAAGACAAAATTAGAGGAGTGACTATTGATGCTAAGATCGTCCTAGGACAATGGTAAATTAGAGACGATACTTGTTGTTATACTGGTGATACTGAATCAATATGCCGCCGTTGGAATAATCTTTGCAGCAAAATTACTGATGTGATATGATAGAATTGATAAAGATCCATCATTTGCAGAATATTATCTTATTGGAATCCTGTTAAGTTTACTGATAGCAATTAGTACAGTGTTAAGCATTTAACCAGAATAAGCGGCGTAAATTTTCCGGAGTATTACAAGATGCTCTGATGGGGAAATTGCATAACCATCAGTATAACTTGGAAAGGAAGCACTAACTGTGAAAAAATTAAATGATTACTTATACTCAGGCGATACCGTTCTTAAGATTTTACAGCGATATTCAGAGGATTTAAAACAGTCAGCGAAAGAAACGAATAATCAGATTGATCTGTTGCATTGTAATTTTCTGCTTCAAATTGCGGAACTTTTGCAGCACAACGATTTCCTGACTTCGCAGTCTCAGCGGATTCGGGAATTCTATAAACTGATGGCAAATGAATATCCTTTTCTTCCATTTACTTTTAAGGGCCGAATTAAATCCCTGATCCGCGCGGAAGCAAAATTTAACGGATATATTGTGGAATACATTTACGAATATTATATCAAACACGGCAATTACCCTTCGCTTCCGAAGCTAAAGAACGCAATAAATTGTTTTCGGGATCTAATTGCTTACAGGATTGTGATTTCGCTTCCAAAATGTCATCTGAAAGAAGGGGAGATTCGTGCGGATGAAGAAATAAAATATCTCTATGATGTAGCCAACCAGTTGCCTGGTTTTCTGGAGGAACGCGGATTTACCGCAGAGCTGTCGTCATTAAAAGATCAGAAAAAATCGCCCTTGTTAAAAGAGAACATCAGCCCGTATTATCGGGATTATATTGCTAATTCAGAGCCTAATGGCTATCGCTCACTGCATATAACATTTTATGATAACATTGCCCGTTGCTATGTGGAAGTACAACTTCGGACAAAAGAAATGGACGATTTTGCTGAGATTGGTCCTGCTAATCATTTAGGTTACGAAAAACGGCAAGAAAGTGAAAGAGCCAGGCGCGATGCAATTCCCAAAGGGGAAAATATTTATTTTGATGATGCCTATGAAAGAGGGATTCTCCTACAGCAACTTGAATTATCAAAATTAGACGTGAATATGTTTTCAGCAATGGATAATTCCCTGATCAACGATGGCTGTGGCCTCTACCGCGGAAGACTGATCCTTCCGTATGAGCATCTGTCAAGATTCCAGTATGATCTTGTTGATTAGTATTTTTTTAGAATAAAATGCAATTATTAAAAAAGTCTTCATAGTGTTTTTCTATGGGGCTTTTTTGATGCAAAATCGAGATAAATATCACATAAAACTTAACATTTTTAAAATACAATACGAAGCCAATCACGGTGTTCATTTTCGGTTGGCCCCACCAAAAGTGATTTAAGTATATTTGTTCGGGTATAAAAATATAAATACATAGTTAAAGCTAGGAAAGTGGTGAACAGGATGGATAAAGAAGATACAAGTAAGAATTCAAAGAAGGACTTATCAAACGAAGAAGTGATACGTGATAAACACAAAACCCATCAGGAGCATAATGACCATCAACATCATCAGGAACACAAGGCGATTTTACAAAAAACAGATGAACATGTGCATCATCAGGGTCATGAGGAAATGAATCAGATACATGACGAAGAACGGGTTCCCGGGGCGGAAAAAGAACATTTGCACCAGCATGTTTCAGCAAATGGAGGACATGATAACCACAATGATCACCATGCAATGATGGTGGCGGATTTCAGAAAAAGGTTTTTTATTTCTTTGATTATTACGGTCCCGATATTATTGTTATCACCCATGATCCAGATGTTTCTGGGTGTAAACTGGCGATTCTTCGGTGATTCTTATTTACTGGTTGGCCTTTCAACGATACTCTTTATTTATGGAGGTAAGCCTTTTCTTACAGGTGCCAGGGATGAGCTTAAAAAAAAGACGCCAGCAATGATGACGCTGATTGCCCTCTCCATAACGGTCGCCTATATTTATAGTACACTCACCGTATTTTTTATTAGCGGGGATGACTTCTTTTGGGAGCTCGCTACATTAATTGTCATTATGCTTTTAGGTCATTGGATTGAAATGAAATCCGTGATGGGAGCATCAAAGGCACTCGATGAACTGGTCAAGCTCATGCCAGAAGAAGCACACCGGATAACGGAGAACGGGGAAACCACGGATATTTCAGTAAAACAATTAAAGCCAGGGGATTCCATTCTGGTAAAGCCAGGCGAAAAGATACCGATTGATGGTTTAGTTTACGATGGAAAATCTGCCGTTAATGAAGCGATGATTACCGGAGAATCCGCCCCTGTTGAAAAGGAAAAGGGCGATCAGATCGTTGGTGGCTCCATCAATGGCGAG
The DNA here is from genome assembly GCF_003260995.1 of Acetobacterium sp. KB-1. Taxonomy (NCBI): domain Bacteria; kingdom Bacillati; phylum Bacillota; class Clostridia; order Eubacteriales; family Eubacteriaceae; genus Acetobacterium; species Acetobacterium sp. KB-1. The sequence continues at coordinate 802,249 of NZ_CP030040.1, read as the reverse complement.
GGAATTCTAAAATTCAAGGTGACTCACGTTGGGGAAGAGACCTTCCTATCACAAGTATTAAAACTTGTTCGCGAAGCTCAGGATTCAAAATCGAATACCCATCGATTAGCAGACAAAGCAGCCAAGTGGTTATTCTATATCGCTGTGACTGCCGGAATATTGACTTTCTTAGCGTGGATGTTCATAGCACAAGATCTGAATTTTGCAGTCACACGGGCAGTCACCGTCATCGTAATTTCCTGTCCCCATGCATTAGGTTTGGCAGTTCCTCTGGTGACAGCAGTATCGACCAGTATCGGAGCTCAAAAAGGTCTCTTAATTAGAGATCGGGCAGCATTTGAAAACGCCCGAAAGGTAAATACTGTCGTTTTTGACAAGACCGGAACCTTGACCGAAGGTACCTTTGGGATTACCGATATCAAGGCCATTGGAATATCCCAAGAGGAACTTCTTTTACTTGCCTATTCAGTTGAATCAAACTCAGAACACCCCATTGCACAGGGCATTGTTAACGAAGGAAAAAAACTAAACCTTAAGCTTAAGGCAGTAAAAGATTATCAGAATCTGACGGGTAAAGGACTAAAAGCGACAGTGGATGGACGTGACATTAGGGTTGTGAGTCCAGGCTATATGCGATCGGAAGCGATAGCTTTTGATATAAACCATTATGAAAAACTTGCCCAAATGGGAAAAACAGTTATATTTGTATTAGATGGCGACACCCTCCTGGGCTATCTGGCACTATCCGACATTGTAAGAGATACCGCCAGAGAAGCTGTTGATACACTAAAGTCGATGAAGGTAGAAACCATCCTATTAACTGGGGACAATCAAAGAGTTGCGGCTTACGTAGGCAATCAACTGAACATCGATACCGTCATTGCGGAGGTATTGCCCCAAGAAAAAGCATCCAAAATTGATGGACTTATTAAAGAAGGCAAGATTGTTGCAATGACCGGTGACGGTGTGAATGATGCACCGTCGCTGGCAAAGGCAGATTTAGGGATCGCCATTGGAGCTGGAACAGATGTCGCCATTGAAACGGCGGATGTTATTCTGGTACGAAGTAATCCACTCGATGTGATAACGATTTTAACGCTTTCAAAAGCGACCTATCGAAAGATGATCCAAAATTTGATATGGGCTACAGGTTATAATATGATCGCGTTACCTTTAGCTGCAGGTGTCCTCTATAATCAAGGTATTATTATTAATCCGGCGATAGGGGCTGCGCTAATGTCATTAAGTACAGTCATTGTCGCAATCAATGCAAAACTACTAAAAATTGATTAATCATGCGCTTTGGGTATCCCGGACGAGTTAGTTCAGATGATCGTGCTACTAAGTGTCGCTACCTGGCTAAATCGATACGGGCCGACTAACAATGGCATCATACCCGTCCGGATCGGTATTGCCTTCGGTGCTAAAAAGCAGGACACTTGAATCACGATCGAGCTGAAGCTGCTGTTTTAACGCTGCCAGATTTTTATCTTGACACAAGCAAACCAGTAGTCCCAATCCCACGGCACCAGATTCACCAGAAACAACAGCAGGGTCCAAACCGCAGGGGTGAGCCAGAGTCTGCATCCCCAGTTCTGTTACCCAGTCCGGGCAGCTGGCATAAAAGGCGGCAAAGTCTCTCAGGATTGGCCAGGTCAGGGGGTTGGGTTCCCCACAGTTTAATCCGGCCATAATTGTTTCCGGGTTACCGCCAACAGCCAAGGGGTGGCCATTGCCCAGCTGAACTGATTTGTAAATGCAGGCGACAGTATCGGGTTCCACAATGGTGGTAATCGGTGGATGCTGTTGGTAATAATGGGCCAGATAACCCAGTACCCCGCCAGCCATAGAGCCTACTCCGGCCTGTAGAAAGATATGACTGGGTTTTGGAATGCCGAGGTTAGACAATTGTTCCAAGGCCTCCCCAGCCATGGTCGTATAGCCTTGGGTAATCGCGTTAGGAATCGCTTCATAGCCTTCAAAACCGGTGTCCTGAATCAGATAATAGCCATTTTTCTCAGCCAACTGAGCAGCCAGGCGAACGGCATCATCGTAGTTTAGGTCGGTGATTTCTACCTTGGTATGATTGATGGCCCGGATGGCTTCGGCCCGGCAATCACGAGTACCTCGGGGCATCAGTATAATGGCCCGACAGCCAAAAAGAGAAGCGGCCCACGCCACGCCCTTGCCGTGATTGCCATCGGTGGCGGTAATAAAAACCAGATTTTTAATCTGATCACGCACTGCCGGGGTCGTCAGGAACTGATAATTAAGCTCGCTTTCGTCGGCTTTGATATGTCGGGCAATGATGGTGGCCATAGCATAGGCGGCCCCCAGGCCTTTGAAGGCGTTAAGCCCAAAGCGGCGGGATTCATCCTTGACAAAAACATGGCGCAGCTCCAATTTATCGGCAAGTTCAGGCAGGGAAAGCAACGGAGTCGGTTGATACAGGGGCAGCGATTGATGAAAGCGGCGGACTTCGGCGACGGCTTTCGGGGTCAAAAATGCGGTTAAGGTCTGATTTAATGATGGATTCAGGGACGGATTAGAGATGATTGAGATTGCTGATTTCATAGGCGTCTCCTTTAAATAAAAAAAAAGAATTTGTTGGTAAAAAAGAATCAACAGGCATTGCTTCACACTGACTGACAGCGAAGCAGACAGTAGATTAAAAAAACGATCGGTAACCCTTAAATCGTGTTACAGTGCCAGATAATCTTTGATTTTAAAAGCAAGTAGTAGATTGAACTTTTCTTCCATGGTCAGGAGGTCTGTTTTTAAAAGCTGACGGATTTTTTTCATTCGGTAGTTGATGGTATTGCGATGGGTGAAGGACGCATCAGCCACGGCCTGAATGCTACCATCGTGCTCCAGGTAAAGCCGCAAGGTTTCGCTCAGATTGGATTGGCTGCGGGCATCCTGAGCTTCTAGCAGACTCAAGCTTTCGGCCGCCATGGTGGCGAGGATGGCTTGGCCGGGAAGTGCAAAAAAAACTTTAAACAACCCCAGGTCATTAAAACTGACTTGTCGGAGATGTTGCTTTTGGGCGACTCCTAGGGCGAATAGACTTTGTTGATAGCTCGTGTTAAGTGTTAGCAGGGAGTCAGTCAGAGTACCACTGCCAAAACATACCGGTGCCTCGGGACGAGACTGAGGGGAAGCATCAAAGCTTGATAGCACCTCCATCAGGGCGGTAACATCGGGATTTTGAAAAATTTGAACAAAAGCTTCCCGGAGCGAAAAAAAATAGGATCGGGTACCAATTTGTCTAAGCCGCTCAATCAGTCGGGGTGGAATTTCTGGAGACTCACCAACGATTACCAGGTAGGAGGAATTGGTTTCGTAGCCCAAACTATTTAAGGTGTCAAGGCTCGATTCCGGTTCGTCGGGGTGCAGCAGCAGCCGGGAAAACGCCATGGTGGTCCGGTCTTCCTGGTAGGACTGCATAAAAATCCGGTTGCAGTAATCCTGCATAATGGTAGCGAGGTGGATTTTCCAGGGCATTGTTAACAGTGGGAACTGACACTGGGTACACAAAGTGATGACCGCTTCGGAGATATCATCCGCAAAATGATAGCGTCCGGTATTGAGAATCAGGCCGCAGGTTTTCTGATGGATTAGTCGGGTGATAAAATCAAAGAGCCAGGTGTTGCTGTCGGCGCTCATACCGGTGGTGATAATTAGCTCACCACCTCTTAAAAAATCGGTGGTGGCAATATCCTCAGTAAATTGGACCCAATGGATGGGCCTGTTCAGGCCAGCTTCTCCAGCGATTAGCTGGAGCTGATAGGTGTTTTGGGTGGAATGGAATAAATCGGCTAACATAATCGACATAAAATACCTCATTTTTAATATCGGTGTAAACATAAAGCAAAGAAACTGGAATTTTTCTCGTTTTACTTAGTATACAAAATATATCTTTGTCTGTCCAGCACAAATAATGACAAATAATTTAGGCTAGATGGACATTGCGGAGAAGATTGATTGTGCTATAATGAGAGACATAACAAGACAAGGAAGTCGATTCCCGGTCTTGTTTTTTTTGTTTACTTTCGAAACCGCAGTCAAAGCAATGATGGTTTGACTATAAGGTTATTTAGTTAACTTAGATCGGCGTTTGTAAAACGGAACCCAAAGTTCATCGCACTTTCGCGATGATGGATTAGTTTAAAAATGAGGAGATTAAAATGTTAAAAAACGCATTACCAGAAATAATTACCAAACAGGTGCCGGGGCCCAAGGCGGCGGCCATCATTGCCAGAAGAGGTGACGCCATTCCCGGTGCCATCAAATGTGTTTATCCGTTAGTTATCGACAAGGGCGAAGGGGCCATGGTCGAAGACGTTGACGGTAATCACTTTGTGGACTGGGTTGGCGGTGTGGGAGTGCTAAATATCGGTTATTCCCATCCTGAAGTAGTAGCAGCGGTGAAAGCCCAAACGGAAAAGTATTTTCATGGGATGTTTAATATCGTTACCCATGAAGGGTATGTCAAGCTGGCTGAAACCATGAATGCCATTGTACCGGTCCGGGGCGACGAAAAGATGACTTTTTTTGCTAACAGTGGTGCTGAAGCGGATGAGAACGCCGTAAAAATCGCTAAAGCTTTTACCAAACGGCCCAATATTATTGTTTTTTCCGGAGCTTTTCACGGGCGCACCATGCTGACCATGACGATGACATCAAAAAAAGCGTATGCCCATGGTTTGGGACCATTTCCTGATGGTATTTACCGGGCTCAGTTTCCCTATCTGTATCGAAACCCGGCCGGTATGAAGCAAGAGGACGCCATCGACTATTATACCGAAAGTATCTATAAGGTGTTTGAGGAATCTTCACCTGCCGAACATGTGGCAGCTATTGTGGTGGAACCCCTCCAAGGTGAGGGTGGATTTATTCCCGCACCGCTGGAATGGATCAAAGCAGTCCGAGAAATCTGTGATGAAAAGGGAATCTTATTAATGGCTGATGAGGTGCAAACTGGATTCTGCCGCACCGGAAAGATGTTTGCTTCACAGTACTGGCAAGAAGTTGGCGTGGAACCGGATATTATTACGACGGCTAAATCAATCGCCGCTGGATTGCCACTTAGTGCCATCACTGCCAGAAAAGAAATTATGGAATCCGTAAAAGGTGGCACTATCGGGGGAACCTATTGTGGTAATCCCGTGGCCTGCGCCGCCGCCTTAAAAGTCATCGAAGTTATGAAACGGGATCGTCTGGATGAACGGGCTTGCGAAATCAGTAACACAATTTTTGAATGCTTTAATAAATGGAAAGACAGCTATGACGTGATTGGCGATGTCCGCGGCATGGGTGCCATGGTCGGGATTGAATTTGTCAAAGACCGGACCACCAAAGAACCCTACCCGGAACTGGTGTCGGCGATTGTCAATGAGGCAGTCCAAAATGGCCTGATCATCGAAAGTGCCGGTGTCTACGGTAATGTAATTCGTTTTCTGGCCCCGCTGGTCATCACTGACGATCAACTTCGGGCCGGCCTAGATATTTTTGAAAAAGCTATCTTAAAATGTGTGTAAAACTTTATCAACTGGCTATGTAACAAATAGAGTATTTTGTAACTCAATTTATAGTTAACCTGTCGTAAAATGCTAAAACCAGTACCGACAATTGTTAAATCATGTAGTACGCATCGGAGCGGACACGGCACTAGCCTGTCCGATTCCGCAGCGAACAACAGATTGACAATTGGTCGGTACGGTAGTCAGCATTAAACCCGTAGTGAAAAGACGCATTTGTCGCCAGCTAAACTAACGACCAGCCGGAAAGGAGAGATAATGAAACAATTTGGAATTACACCGAAGATATTGGAATTTGAGCACTGCCACGAAGTGGCGGCGCATTTTCAGATCGGTAAAGGGGATCTGGTTTTTATCAGTGATCGAACCGATGAACACTATTTTAAGGATACCATCAGTAATGAAGCTTATCGTGTCAATTACCGAAAATATGTAAGTGGCGAACCCACCGATGTAATGGTGGAAAAGATTTACGCAGATATAAAAGACTATCAGTATACCCGGGTATTTGGTATCGGCGGCGGTACCATCCTCGATGTTGCTAAGCTGTTTGCGCTTAAAAATACTGTACCGGTGGTGGACCTGTTTAACAAAGAACTGGAAATTATCAAAGACAAGGAATTAATCTTAATTCCCACCACCTGTGGCACTGGTAGTGAGGTCACTAATATTTCTATTCTGGAACTCACCGCCATTTCTTCAAAATTTGGTCTGGCGGTGGATGAACTCTATGCTGACTACGCCGTGTTAGTGCCGGAACTGCTTAATGATTTGCCGATGAGCGTTTTTGCTACTAGTTCCATTGATGCCTTTATTCATGCCATCGAATCTTACACCTCCCCCAAGGCCAACGCCTTTACTCGGCTGTATTCGAAAAAGGCCATGGAAATGATTCTCACCGGCTATCAGACTATTGTAGAACAGGGACCAGAAGCCCGAAAATCCCTGCAGAAAGACTTTATGATCGCTTCAACCTTCGCCGGGATCGCCTTTGGTAACGCGGGTTGTGCTGCGGTTCATGCCATGAGTTACCCCCTGGGGGCAGTTTACCATATCGCTCATGGCGAAGCGAACTACGCGATGTTTACCGAGGTTTTTAAAACCTATGCTGCCATTGATCCCAACGGCAGCATCAAAGAACTCAATCTTTTTCTGGCTGGAATTCTGGGTTGTGAACCCGCCTTTGTTTACGAAGAAATTGAGAAGCTGCTTAATCATATTTTGTTAAAAAAAGCACTCCGGGACTACGGCGTCACCAAAGTAGATCTGGAAACTTTTACCGAAGCAGTAATGACCAAACAAACCCGGCTGATGGCCAATAATTATGTCCCCCTCGCCCGAGAACAGGTGCTAGGAATCTATACGAAACTTTATTAATTTACTTTAGTGCGATACAGCTGTACCGATCAATTATTAATCTGTTGTTCGCTGCGGGATCGAACAGTTTATCAACTGTTTGCCCCGATGCGTACAACATGATGTAATAATTGTCGGTACTGGGTCAGTGCTGATCTATATTCATATGACCGCAACACAAAGATTTATGGTATCCATTGATTTTAGCTTTCTGTTAAGTTAAACTTAGCCTTAAAGAAAGATGAGGCGAAGAGGATGGATTACTTAAATAAAAATATATCAATCAATTTAAAAACAATACGCCGCGAAAAAGGCATGAGCATGGATGAGGTCGCCGAACAGACCGGGGTTAGCAAAAGTATGTTGGGGCAAATTGAGCGGGGGGAAGCCAATCCTACCATTGGGACCCTGGGAAAGATCGTCAGCGGACTCCGGGTGGATCTTTCAGATCTGACCCGAACTCCGGGGATCGGTGTCTATGAGGTCAACCGACAAAAACTGATTCCCTCCAAAGAGGTGCCCGGTCACTACGCAGTTTACACCTATTTTCCCTATGAAAAGAACCGATTGTTTGAAATCTATGAAATTGAAATTGAACCCGGTGCCTGTTATGTCAGCGGCGCTCATGGGCAGGGAACCAACGAGTACATCGTCGTGCACGTGGGTGAATTGACCTTAGAAATTGATAATTCCTTTTATCAGATTAAAAAAGAAGATGCTATCTGTTTTGGCACAGCGATGAAACATACCTATTGGAATAAGGGAAGTGAGCTGCTGAAATTTATTACGGTATTCGTCTTTAAACAGTAGAATAAACTCACTGTTTAATCACAAAAAACTTTCGGGTCAATACTAAAAAAGTACAATATACTGCACAAATTATTATCTTTTAATGCCTTATAACCCTTTAAATAGCGATTTTAAAAAATATTTAAATAAAATCACTGTGTGTATTGACATTATAATGCACACATGTTATATTGTACTTGTCAATTGACAGAACGAAGGCGTTCGAAACATGATGGTTCATGTTCCGGCGTTTTTTTTTATTTATCCGACAAACGAAGATGTTTGTCAGAAATAAAGTACTTATGTAGCGTTAATGGAAAAGGGAAAGGAAAATTGGAATGAAACTTAAAGACACCGGACTTACAAAAGAGGAATTAAAGCAAAAAGTTAACACCTATATGATTGAAACCTATGAACGGTTTGATTTTATCGCCGAAACAGCAAAAGATATGTATATTTATGATGAAAATGGCGAGGCCTACCTGGATTTTTATGCCGGTATCGCCGTCAACAGCGCTGGCAACTGCAATGATAAAGTAGTTGCAGCGGTTCAGGATCAGGTGGCTGATGTGATTCACACCTTCAACTATCCTTATACCATCCCCCAGGTGCTGCTGGCCGAAAAAATCTGTACTAGCATTGGTATGGATAAGATCTTTTTCCAGAACTCCGGAGCTGAATCGAATGAAGCGATGATTAAAATGGCCCGGAAATATGGGGTCGAAACTTATGGCCCAGAGCGCTATAACATCGTTACCGCCAAGATGTCCTTTCATGGTCGAACCTTCGGTGCTATGAGTGCCACCGGGCAGCCGGACAACGCTTGTCAAATCGGCTTTGGGGATATGACTCCCGGTTTTAGCTATGCTGAATTTAATAATCTAGCGTCATTTAAAGATGCTGTCAACGACAATACCATTGCCATTCTCATTGAACCGGTCCAGGGGGAAGGGGGAGTCCATCCGGCAACAACGGAGTTTATGGAAGGACTTCGGGCCCTCTGTGATGAAAAAGGTTTGCTTTTATTACTAGATGAGGTTCAGACAGGCTGGTGCCGAACCGGAGCGATTATGTCATATATGAATTATGGAATTAAGCCTGACATTGTCTCAATGGCAAAAGCCATGGGCGGAGGTATGCCAATCGGTGCGATCTGTGCGACTGCTGAGGTGGCCAAAGCCTTTACCATGGGCTCTCACGGGACGACCTATGGTGGACATCCGGTTTCTACCGCCGCTTCTCTGGCCCAGATCACCGAACTACTCGATCGTGACCTGGCCGGCAATGCCCGGGAAATGGGGTCCTACTTTATGGAACAATTAAAGGGACTGCCAAAGGTTAAAGAAGTCCGAGGACAAGGTCTTTTAATCGGGGTAGAATTTGAAGACGGCGTTTCGGGCGTGGCTATCAAACATGGCGTGCTGGAGAAAAAACTGCTAATTACCGCCATTGGAAAAAACATCATCCGCATGATTCCACCGCTGATTGTATCAAAAGAAGACTGTGACAAGGCTTACAGCATCATCGAAGCGACGGTCAAGGAATTGGTCAACTAATTTTAATCAAATTAACTAAATAAAGTTTTAAACAATGGGGTTTTTACAGCTTTCTAGTATCGGTCTAAATGAGACCGACACCAGAAAGCTTGTGAAGATCCTATTTTTTTATTGACAACCACGCAATTATCTTAACAAATCAAATTTGAAAGGGGTGTATGATCCAGAATTGGATCATACGAAAAGAAAAATGAGTGGAAAAACAAACAAGTCGAAATTTGACAAGGTTTTAAGTACCAAAGATATCTTTGTGCTGGCCTTTGGTGCCATGATTGGCTGGGGCTGGGTAGTGAATACCGGTATCTGGATAGAAACCGCTGGCGCTCTGGGAGCGGCCCTGGCTTTTTTAATCGGGGGGATTATGGTCGTCTTTGTAGGACTGACCTATGCAGAACTTACAGCTGCGATGCCTCAATGCGGCGGCGAACATGTCTTTAGCTATAAGGCCATGGGACCCACGGGTTCCTTTATCTGTACCTGGGCTATTATTTTGGGGTACGTCAGCGTTGTGGCTTTTGAAGCTTGTGCCTTTCCGACGGTCATCCAATATTTGAGTCCTGATTTTTTACAAGGGTATATGTATACTGTGGCTGGATTTGACATTTATGCTTCATGGGTGGCCGTAGGGGTGATTACCGCTATTATTATTACCGCCATTAATATTCTCGGTGCTAAAACAGCAGCCAAACTCCAAACTGTTTTTACCGCTTTAATTGCCGGTGCTGGACTCCTTTTAATTGCTGGATCAGTAATCAATGGTGATCCTTCTAATATTGCCGGAAACATGTTTGGTGGTAGTATTGAATTGGGCACCACCGCTCTGGGGAGTGTGCTTACGGTAGCAGTTATGACACCTTTTCTCTTTGTTGGTTTTGATGTAATCCCTCAGGCCGCTGAAGAAATAAATGCCGGATTTAAGAAAATTGGCGGGATTATGATTCTTTCGATTCTGATGGCAGTCGCTTTTTATGCTCTGATCATTCTGGCTGTGGCTTATGTGATGCCTGCTAGCGCAATGGCCGATTCAACCCTCGTAACGGCTGATGCGATGGGGTTGGCTTTTAACAGTGAAATTATGACCAAGGTACTGATTGTTGGTGGGATGGCCGGAATTATCACCAGCTGGAACTCCTTTTTAATCGGGGGCAGCCGGGCGATGTATTCCATGGCTGAATCCAATATGATTCCAAAAGTGTTTGCTAAACTTCACCCTAAGTATAAAACTCCGGTATTAGCAATCGGCCTAATTGGCGTATTGTCGGTAATTGCTCCGTTCTTTGGACGAAAAATGCTGGTCTGGATTGTTGATGCCGGAAGTTTCGGGGTCTGCCTGGCCTATGCTATGGTATCCTTGTCCTTCCTGATTTTAAGAAAAAAAGAACCGGATATGAAACGACCATACAAGGTTCGATTTGGCACCTTCGTGGGAATTGTGGCAGTTGCTTTATCGGGTATGATGACCCTGTTATATGTGATTCCGTTGCCTTTTGCTTCCACTGCACTGGTAACAGAAGAATGGATCATGGCTGGTGGCTGGGCCGTATTGGGCGTAATCTTCTATGGCTACTGTAAATTCAAATATGGTGATGAGTTTGGCGCTCATATTGATGTAGAGTATGTCGATGTCGATGAAAAGCCTGCCTTTGCCGCTCGCGTTGGCAGTGTAACTGAATAGTCTTGTCGGGAGTTATGAAAGGAAAAGAGATGAATAGTTTTAGTTTTAAAATACCGCAAGAAATAATCTGCGGGGTGAATAGTATTGAGAAATTACCGGAGCTTTTAAATAAGCAGGGATTAAAAAAAGCGATGGTGATTTCGGGACCGCATCTGAATAAGATGGGGGTGGTTAAGAAGATTACGGATATTTTAGAGCGGGCCGGGCTGACTTTTGACAGTTTTACCCAAACGGAGGCCAATCCTTCAGTAGAAACCGTCGATAAGGCCACCAAGGCGTTTGTTGACAGTGGGGCAGACTGTATTATTGCTTTGGGTGGCGGTTCCCCCATGGATGTAGCTAAGGCGGTGGGGATATTGGCGAAGTTCGGTGGGTCAATTGGTACCTATGAAGGGGCTGATAAGGTCCCCGGTGCGATTGTGCCGCTAATTGCCATTCCCACCACTGCTGGCACCGGTTCTGAGGTAACAGCTTTTGCGGTGATCACGGACCGTTCCCGGAATTATAAGCTGACGGTCTTTAGTTATGAACTGATTCCGGCCTATGCAGTACTGGACCCAACCTTAGTTATGACAACCCCGGAAAAAACGGCGGCAGCCTGCGGAATTGATGCTCTGGTTCATGCCATTGAGGCTTATCTATCGAAGGCCGCTTCACCTTTTTCTGATGCAATGGCTGAAAAAGCCTTGGAATTGATCGGTAATAATATCCGTTTGTTTGTGGCAGATCGAACCAATCCAGAAGCAGCAGCCAATATGCTTTATGGTAGCATGTTTGCCGGGATCGCCTTTGCCTGGGCGCGGCTGGGTAATGTCCATGCGATGGCCCATCCCCTGGGCGGTTATTTTGATGTCCCTCATGGGGTTGCCAATGCGATACTGCTGCCAACGGTGCTGGAATATAACGCCCTAGCCGATACCGGACGTTATCAAAAAATTTATGACGCGATTAAATGCGGTGAAGGATGGGAGGATTTTACGTCTCAGACTTTGGTCGATGAGATCCGTAGCTTAACTTGTGCACTGGGGATTCCCAAAACCCTAAGTGAGGTGGGCGTCACGGTCGATAAGATCCCTGCGATGGCTGTAGATGCCATGAAAAGTGGTAATATTCTGGTTAATCCCAGAAGTACAACCCTGGAACAGATTGAAGCGCTGTATCGACTGGCGTTATAGAGGAAGGACAACATGGAAGTAATTGAACAGAAAATAAAACTGGTAGTTGAGGAATCGGGTTGCCCGATATATTCGGCGGGGGATGAAGTCATTTTTGACGGACCCCAGCTGGATAAGGACAAGAGTGGAAATTTCTGCATGATGGCACTCAGTGCAGTGTTTCCCTTTGTCTATGCGGCTCGCAAAGGTGTGATTACCGATGCCCCGCTCCAATGCCCGGACTGTGGAGAAAAAGTGGTGTTTAGAATTAGAAAAGCCTGAAGAACTCAAAGTGTATAAAAAAAGATCAAAGGGATCAAGTATCTGTCCTTTTGATCTTTTTAGTTATTTTGCATCAGTAAGAATTGCATTCTAGTCCATTGATTTTCGCTTTTAAAGTCGTAATATAGCGTATTCCAATATCACTTAAGGTATGTTCCCTGCGCATAATATAACCCGCGTGTAAAATTTGATCACTTTCGCAAAACTCGATCGTCTGAATCTCATTTAGTTTTGAGTGCATCTTATCGCCATCGCTGTTAGTCAGATCTGGACCGATGCTAAAACAATCAGTGCCACGAACCAGGGCGATTTTTGTGCAACGGTCAATGACATGAATGTTTTTATCCAGGATTTCATTAAATAAAATTTCTTCAGAAAAATGAAGCAGATTGTCATCACCCTGATCATAGGTGACAAAAGGGTATGGTTTTAAGTCATCAAGGGTTAGCAATTCTTTCTTAGCGAGGGGATGTAGTTTTCTTATAAAAACATAGGATTTGATTTTTCCCAGAATATGAAAGGAGAGATTGCTGGTATCTAAAAGTTTTTGCATCGTATTCAGGTAATGATCATTAATGCACATAACCCCGATTTCGCTGCGACGGGTGGCCACGTCGTGGATGACCTCATGGGTTGGACATTCCCGAATGGCAATATCATAGCGATCCAAGCCGATTTCATCAACGATTTTGATAAAAGACATGGTCGAAAAGGGCAGTCGCTGGGTGGAGACAGAAAAGCGCATCGGGATCGATTTCTGATGCTGATAACGTCGTTCCAGATAGTCGGCTTGCTCAACGATATCTCTGGCATGGTTTAGATAATCTTGTCCTTCATAAGTTAATTCAATCCCACGGCTGTTTCGCTTGAACAGGAGAATTCCGAGACTCTGTTCGACTTCTTTGATTGCAGTGGATAAAGTGGATTGGGAAATATAGAGGGCCTTAGCCGCCGCCGAAATTGATTGATGCCTTGAAATTTCGATCATATATTTCATATTTTGTAGTGAAATCATTGGTTTCCTCCTTGTTTGTTTAGCCCTATACTATCAAAAATATTGATAGCTGGCAATTGGAAATTAGAAGAACCGCTGAATTGTTTGCTCCTCTTTCTTGTGATATAATACGACTTAATTGAATAACAAAGTGTAGTATGAAAATCGGTTAAAGTCCGATGCGGTACCGCCACTGTAAAAGTGAGCCGCTGTAAATTGATCAACACTGGAAAGAAATTTCTGGGAAGTTGTTACAGCAGGCGATGATCTTAAGCCAGGATGCTTCTATATTTTGTGATAACCAAGCCTAACGGATTATTGGGTGAGGGATTTATTTTTATAATAAACTCTTCTGTCTAATAATTCAGAAGAGTTTTTTTATTGGAGGAAAAATGAAGATAAAACTAAAACGGATCGCATTTTATGGCAAGGGAGGGATTGGTAAATCGACGATTGCCGCCAATGTATCGGCAGCGCTTTCAAAAGCTGGGAAAAAGGTTCTCCATATCGGCTGTGACCCGAAATCGGATTCGACCCGGATTCTGATGAAGCGACGGATTCCCACCGTCTTGAAAACACTCAAGGAAAAAGGAGATCAGCTGAATAAAGCAGATATTTTATATAAAGGAGTTTATGGCGTTACTTGCGTTGAAGCTGGCGGCCCGGAACCGGGGGTCGGTTGTGCCGGGATGGGCATTTCGGCGGTGATCGAGACCCTGGAAAAGCTGGAAGTCTTTGCGATGGACTGGGATCTGATTGTCTATGATGTGCTGGGTGATGTGGTCTGTGGTGGTTTTTCCATCCCCATGCGCAAGCAATGTGTTGATGCGGTTTATATTGTGACCTCATCAGAATTTATGTCGTTGTACGCTGCCAATAATATTTTAAAGGGTATCGCGCACTACGAAACCCCGAAGAAAAAACTATTTGGCGGCTTTATTCATAATCGCTACTCGTCCCAAACCGATAAAGATGTGGTTGATCATTTTATCAAAATGACCGAAAGCCGTCTGATAGCCTCTATTGAACAAAACCAGGCGATCAAGCTGGCCGAGTATCAAAGAAATACCATGATTGAGGCCGATCCCCAGGCCCCCCTTTCACAGGTAATTAAGACCTTGGGGAAGGATCTGTTTTGCGAAGTTCCTGCCAGTGACTCTCGTCCCCTTGATGACGACGCAATGGAAGCCCTCTTTGATTTTGTTTCCGCAAAGAACCAGGAAATCAGCAGATGAGTAGCATCACCATTGAAACGTCGATCTATAATTTAGGTGATATGGAAATGGCGAAACGAATTTTTGCGATACCGGAAACCTTAGTCGTGGCCGTCGGACCGCCAACTTGTATCCGTATTTTATATTTTAGGGCTTTGGAATGTGGGCAGTTGTCCAAGCTCAAACTCGTTCCCATTCGTGCATTGGATTATACCTTTGGGGATTATCTGGAAAAAATCAAAGGCGTTGTTGAAGCGGCGTTACGAAAAGCCTGCTATCAGGGTATTATTCTTTATGTTTCATGTCCCGATTTGCTCAGCCAAACCGATTTTGATACGATGATCGAGGGACTTGATAATCCCCATCAGATACCTGTCGAGATTTTCAAGCGTGGTCCCATGGAGAAACGAAAAACCAGTCCATCCCAACGTTTGGATAAGATTGCAACAAAAATTGCGGACTTTGTCAAGACCCGGCCACTGGTTTTATCAAAAAATGCAGCGGTTTGTGAATTACCGCCGCTGGCCGCAGATTATACGGGGGTACTTTCTTTATTCCCCGATGATGAGGCCGTTTGTCAGTTTTTAATGACGGGCTCCGGCTGTGCAAACTGTCCTAGTTCCATTGATAAACTGAATCACAATCCGTTTATTTTTTCCCGATTTAATGACTTGCAGGCGGTTAATGGCTGCACAAATGAGATCGGTGAAGCCATTACAAAGCGCTTTCAAATGAATCATCAAACCAAAGATATAAAATTATTTCTATCCATTGGCACACCGGTTACCTTTATGACCGGGATGAATGATCATTTTTTACAGACCTGTGATCTATTTGAAATGACCTGTGCAATAGATACCAACGGTTTTCAGACGGCCGAAGAAGGGGTAGCAAAGGCCTTGTTAAAAATCGCCAAAGCAACGTTAAAAAAAGTTGAAAACCGAAAAAAACGGCTCAATATTATTGGCTATAATCCATTTTTGTTTGGGAAAAGGCAACACTTTGATGAAATTGAAACCTGCCTGACGTCGCTGGGTTATGCGGTGAACTTTCTCGGCTATGAGAGTCTGGGTTCCTTTAAAACGGCAGCAGAAGCTGAGCTGAATCTTGTTTTTTCCAGACACGGTCTGTGTTTGGCAAAATGGATGGCGGAGATGTTTGAAATACCCTATCATTTTGCAATGCCGATCGGCATTGACGGCTTTAATCAGTGGCTGAGAGCCGTCGGTACGTTATTAAAAACAGTGATCCCGGAATCGTATTACTTAAATAAAGAGCCGCAGCCATGCCCGGCTTTCCGGGTGCTGCTGCTGGGCGAAAATGAAATTCTGGATCGGCTTGAGACAGCGATCCCAAATGATTTTGGGATTATAACCATCCGGGCAAATAAAATTACGGATCAGGAATTATCGCAAATGACCGTTACCCATGTCATTGCGGATCCGCTTTATCAAAATAGAATCAACACGATATCATATAAATTTATTCCCATGCCCTATCCCAGCCTTAGCGGTAACGCGTTTATCGAGCTGGATTATCAATATATGGGACAAACAGGCTACGCTTATTTAAAGCGTTTCTTTGCAAATGAAGTAACGGCTTAAATTAAAAATAAAAAAATACCAAGGAGTAGAAGAGATGAAAAAAAGAATGTTACTAGTTATCTGTATCGGTCTGATTATGTGTATCGCCATTGCCGGTTGCAGCAGTCAGGCAAAGGAGTCGGAAAGTAAAACCGCCGAAAAACTGACATCGGTGGTAGATCAGGGTGGTAATGAGGTGCAATTACCGGAAACCATCACCAAGGTTGCCATTACCCCGATTCCCTGGGCGTCGGCAATGTGGGCCATTGATGGTGGCAGTCAGCGGATTGTATCGATTAATCCCAGCGCGATGGCTGCGTACAAAACCAGTTTTATGCCCACCCTTGATCCGGCTTTTGCCACTATTTCAACGGCTGAAATTACCAAAGACTTTA
This sequence comes from Acetobacterium sp. KB-1, assembly GCF_003260995.1. NCBI lineage: Bacteria > Bacillati > Bacillota > Clostridia > Eubacteriales > Eubacteriaceae > Acetobacterium > Acetobacterium sp. KB-1. Next base: position 785,711 of record NZ_CP030040.1, on the reverse strand, counting down.
CCATCAATGTGGAAGCGTTAATGAATTTAAAGCCAGAAATTGCCTTTATTTGGAACGATCAGACGGCTGAAGCCGAACAATTAAAAGCGGTGGGAATTACCCCGGTAATGCTGAATTATGCGGAAAATCTGGAAGACTTAAAAAAGGATTTACTGCTGGTTGGTCAGGTTTTGGGAAAAGAAGATGAAGCTGAAAAACTGACGGCTTATCACACCGAGATAGAAAATTATTTTATTGACAAGAAAGCTGAACTTGACAGTGTTTCAAAAAAGAAAGTAATGTATTTACGTAATAGCAAACTTAGCGTGGCAGGAGCAAAAAACATCAATAATTATCTGTTAGAGTTAACCGGTGGTGCGAATGTCGCTGCCGGACTGGATAAACAATGGTCAGAAGTAAATATGGAGCAAATCCTTCAGTGGAATCCGGAGATCATCTATCTGTCAAATTTTGACGAAATCGTACCGGAAGATCTGTATCAGAATAAAATTGAAGGTCAGGATTGGAGCAATATCGATGCGGTTAAAAACCATCGGGTTTACAAAACCCCGATGGGAATTTATCGTTATGATGCCCCTTGTGTTGAAACACCTCTGATGATTAAGTGGATGGGCAGTATTCAACAGCCGGAACTATTTAAAGATTATGATATCCGTAAAGATCTGAAAGCCTTTTATAAAGCGTTCTTTTCTGCCGATCTGACCGATGAAAATATTGATACGATTTTGAAAGTCGATGCCAACAGTTAAGTCGGCTGCAACCGCAAAATCAGAAAGTTGTAGTAAATGTTAAAAGATATCAATCTTAAAGAAAAGCGCTTGAATTTTTCAGCTTTGCTGGTGCTGTTAGTTATCATTTTGGGAGCCCTGGTGATTGTTTCATTATGCATGGGACGCTTTCCCATTTCAATTCCGGAAGTGATCCATGTGCTGGCGGCCAACATTTTACCGCTACCACAAGTCGGGGATGCGAATGTGGAGAGCGTTGTTATGACGTTGCGTTTCCCCCGGGTGGTGGCAGCGATTCTGGTGGGTGGTTCATTGGCTTTGTCAGGGGCGGTGTATCAGGGGGTTTTTCAAAACCCTCTGGTATCGCCTGATTTGCTGGGGGTATCTTCCGGCGCCTGCGTTGGAGCCGCCATTGCAATTTTAATTGGGATCGGAACCATTGGTATTCAGATTGGTGCCTTTGCTGGCGGCATTCTGGCGGTGGCGTTGACAACAACGACTCCGAAGCTGATTAAAAACAGCTCCAATATGATGTTGGTGATGTCAGGGATTATTGTTGGGGGACTGATGAGTTCAATTATGGGGATTATTAAATATATTGCCGATCCGGAAACGGAATTGGCTGAAATAACCTATTGGCAGATGGGCAGTATCGCCAAGGTATTGCCTAAGAGTATCCTGATGGTGGCACCGGCGATGATCCTGGCAATTATCATTATCATGGTACTGCGTTGGAAAATCAATGTGCTGTCACTCGGTGAGACGGAAGCCCGAAGCCTGGGGATCAATGTGAAAACCACCCGTCGGATTGTCATTATCTGCGCCACCTTATTGACAGCCAGTTCTGTTTGCATTAGTGGAACAATCGGCTGGGTAGGCCTGGTGGTGCCACATCTGGGGCGATTGATGGTCGGTCCCAATAACATGAAATTATTACCGGTTTCTTTCGTTTTGGGAGGAATCTTTTTACTGATGATTGACACCATTGCCAGAACCATCACCAGCGCCGAATTACCGCTGAGTATCTTAACCGGTTTGATTGGCGCACCATTCTATTTTTATCTGTTAAAAAAAGAGAGGATGAATCTGTCATGAATTTAAGGATCGTTGAACTGGGGTTTGCCTATCCTAACGGCAATCAGATATTTACAGAGGTCAATTTCAGTCTGAAAAAGGGTGAAATATTTACCATTTTGGGTCCCAACGGTGCCGGTAAATCGACCTTGCTGAACTGCATCGGCAATCTGAGTGAGCCAACACAAGGAGGGATCTTTTTAGAAAAAGACAATATTAAAGATCTGTCGCTGCGCCAATTCGCTATGCGGATTGGCTATGTGCCCCAGATTCACCAGCCGACCTATGCCTTTACCGTTGAAGAATTTGTTGCCATGGGCAGAACCCCCTATTTAAGTGCCTTTAAAAAACTGAGTCTGCAGGATCAGCGGATGATTGAAGAAGCCATGGAATTGGTCAGGATCACCGATCTCCGGAACAAAGCCTATACGCAGTTAAGCGGTGGGGAACGACAGCTGGTGACTATTGCCAGAGCCATTGCCCAGGAGCCGGACTTTATTTTACTGGATGAACCCACCGCCCATCTGGATTTCGGGAATCAGATTAAAACCATGAAACTGGTTAAAAAATTGTCGGATCAGGGTTATGGTGTTATTATGACAACTCACAATCCGGATCAGGTGTTTTTTATTGGCGGACGAGTCGGGGTGCTCAATCGCTCGGGAACCTTTGAAATCGGAGTGGTGGATCAGTATTTATCAGAAGATTTGTTAAGTCGTCTCTACAATGAACCGGTCCATCTATTTTACTCCAACCAGCTCAATCGCAATATCTGCACGGCTGGTGCTTAGTAACTTCAATGCGTCAGAGCCGATGGTTCACAGGGGATTGCTCCGGGATCATTCATTTCGTTGCATAAACAATTGACACCGCTTCTTGATCAATGTATGCTAGTGATAAATAGGGTTATCATTGTTCACTACCTGCGTTTTAAAAAGGGAGAATTTACGAAAGTTGGATTAATTCGCTGTCAACAAACTGAAGATATGTGTCCCGGCACTACTGATTTTAAGGTGATGCGGAACAAAAAAGCGGCCTTTGAGGGAATTGAAGACGATATTGAGATCGTTGGCTTTGTCAGCTGTGGTGGATGTCCCGGGAAAAAAGCCGTGACCCGGGCGGCGGAAATGGTGAAGCGCGGCGCGGATACTATTGTGCTCTGCTCTTGTATCACCCGGGGTAATCCGAACAACTTATCATTGGTGGCGGTTTTGAGAAACGCAATGACTTAAGCCCGCTTTTGAGCAGTTTTGCCTTTGTCATGATTGGTGTTGGCTTTGCCGCATCGGCAGCTATGAGCCATAATCTAATTGTTTCGGTAATCGGGATCATCGGTGCTATTTCGTTTTCAACCTTTGCACTACTGGTTTTAGTGGTAATGCTGACGCTAGGGATTCAAGCGATCTTAAAAGACGGGATTGCCTTGGAAGGCGCACCAACCCTCTGGATGCTGATCCCGATTATGACCTTGTTGGGGATTACCAGTGTCCGGGTTATCTCGGGTATTTCTCATAATCTGATGGGAACAGAACCCCATCCAGCGGTGATTTTAGTATTCTTATCCGTTTTTGTCTCGATTCAGGTATTGTTTGGACTGATTGGTTATCAAGCGCTACACAAAATGGGTTATTTTAAAACATTTATTAACGGCGATCAGAACAGTGTGGGTAGTTATGCGCTGATCTGTCCGGGTGTTGCAACCTTTGTCATGGGGATGTTCTTTATTGAATGGGCCCTGGTTAAAACGGATGTGATCACAAAATTCAGTATTGCCTATTTTGCCATCATACTGCCACTGGTACTGGTTCAATTAAAAACCATTCATGTGTTGTTTAAAATCAATCGTAAACTGCTATGTAGTGGTAAAAACTGTAGTGCAAAAAATTCCGATTCGGTAAATCCTGCTGTGATCTAAATAGAATTACTGTTAAAAAGTTAGCCCCGAATGGGGCTTTTTTGATGCCCTTTTATTTAGAATCGAATTTCGATTCGGTAACGCGCAATTGTGATTTATCTAGACACTCGATTTTAAATGAATTATTCAAACAACTTAAAAATAATCAGAGTGACGGTAATCCGTTGCAAAAACAGTGGAATAAGTGTAAGATAAGCATAAAGTAAAATTTTGGTTAAGAATGCTATCATTTATCCGGCCTTGATTTATAACGAGCAAAAAAACATGTCAGGTTTAGTTTGAAATCGGTTTTAAAACACAAGGAGCAATAGTTTGGTCAAAGCGACAGATCATAAAAAAGATGAATTTTCCCAGCAGTTTTCAGCGGGCTCTATTTTGTTGTTGATGCTGCTTTTAATGGGCCTTTTTTTATTTCAGTATTCAATGGTGACTGCTTTTTTCTGGATTAGCGGCATTGCTTTTGGTTATACATTGCAACGCTCCCGCTTTTGTTTTGTGGCGGGGCTTCGGGACCCAGCTTTGACAGGAAGCACCGCCATGACTCGGGGGGTACTGGTGGCGCTGGCAGTAACAAGTATCGGGTTTACCGCGATCAAATATTTTTATTATATCACCGGCCAGACGATTCCGGGACAAAGCTATATTTCGTCCATTGGTATGCATACTGTTATCGGCGGTACTATTTTTGGCATCGGAATGGTGATTGCCGGGGGTTGTGCCTCCGGGATGCTAATGCGTATCGGCGAAGGGTTTGAAATCCATCTAATCACCCTGCTCGGCTTTTTTTTCGGCACCTTGTTGGGTAATAATCATCTTGAATGGTGGCAAACTCATTTGATGTGGATAGAAGACGGGGTGTTTCTACCGGATGTGTTCGGGTGGGCGGGTGCATTGATTATCCAGCTCCTGGTGATTGGTCTGCTGTATGGATTAGCCATGAAATGGGAAGAAAAGCAGGAGCTATAGTGGTAGTTTGTACAAAAATGTATTTTCTGAAAGTCCGATACAGAGGATTGCTCGAGTATGATAAAGGCTGAAAAATGGGGAAAAACGATGAATGCAGAAGATCAGAAAAAATTCAGAAAGTGGTTTAAGCCAGCCTGGTCCTATGTGACCGGGGCGGTGTTATTATCGATCCTTCAGATAATTACCCTGATAGTCACCCAGGAACCGTTGGGTATTACCAGCGCCTTTTCTTACTGGGCCATGCGTTTGCAAGGGTTTTTGGGCTTTGGAACGCCCGAGCATTTAGGGACGGTTCTGGGGTTAATGGGAACAACAGAGACCTTGTGGTTCGAGGAGAATCTGGTAACGCTACGAAATCTGGGAATTATTTTGGGGGCTTCATTATCAGCTTTACTGGCGTCACAATTTAGACTCAAGAAAATAAAATCGGGGAAACAGGCAATGGCAGCAGCGCTAGGCGGTCTGTTGATGGGCTATGGTTCAAGTATCGCATCCGGTTGCAATATCGGAGCATTTTTCAGTGGGATTGGATCGATGTCCTTATCCGGCTGGGTATTCGGTCTTTTTTTATTTATTGGTGCGCTAATCGGCGGAAAACTGCTGATCCGATTTTTGATTTAATTAAAAAAACCAGGAGAAAACCCCGGAAAGAACAAATTGCTAATGTTCAGAAAAGCAAACTGTGATAAAATGATAACAAAGAACTAAAAATGAGGAAGTGATAATTCTTGCATATTGAATATCTTGAAAATTTTTATCAGGTGGCAAAAGCTAAAAGCATTTCAAAGGTGGCCACCGAAAACCATATCTCTCAATCGGCATTAAGCCAGCAGATTTCCAAGCTGGAAAAAGACTTTGACAGCACTCTGCTGATTCGCAGTAACAAAGGGGTGGAATTAACAGAAAAAGGGAAGATTGTCTACCAGTATGCAGGTAACATTGTGCGAACGCTAAACATGATGCGCACAAAACTGGAAGAAAGCGATCAAGTTTTAAAAGACATTAAAATTGAAGCCTTCTGGACCATTGCTAATTATTCATTGCCCTGTGTGATGTACAAGGTCAAGAAACGGTTTCCCCAAAACAATTACGAAATCCGCTCCAATAAAGCGTTGGTAATCGAGGAAAATATCATCAATAATATCTGTGATCTCGGGGTTATTTACGGTAAGCCTAAGAATGAACGGCTTTCTTATTACAAAATCGGTATCGATAAGCTGGTACTGGTTGCCCCGGCCGATCTTGAGATTCCTGACATCATCAGTCTGAAGGATCTGCCTGATTATCCGTTGATCATTCTCAATGACAGCATGGATTTAACCCGGGTGATATTAAAAAAAATGCAGCAGACCGGCAATAGTGATACGCCCCTGAATATACTCTACAAAAGCGATTCCATCGAATCGGTGAAGGCTTCGGTGATGAACGAATTCGGAATTGGCTTTTTGCCCTATATTGCCATTAAAAAAGAGTTATACCGCAAGCAGATCAAGGCCATCGCGATTACGGATATGACCATCGAGTATGAAATGTATCTGATTTATGACGAAACAGAGAACAACCATGTAATTATCGATTTTATCAAATATTTTAAGGATATCGCCAGAAAAAGTCTGTGTTAGTTTTTAACAGGATTAAACGCATAGTCAAGACAAAGACGAGGCTTAGGATTTGGTGATAAAGATTTCCCAGACACCGACAATGATCTCATCTGAGCTAACCTGATGTTTTTTAAACTTATTGGTTACGGATTCCAGTGCGCAACTGTGATCGGTAATGATTTTGATGGTTTCGCCGGAGTTGAGTTTTTTAAATTCTTTTTGTGCTTTCAGAACTGGGATGGGACACATTTCTCCCAGACAATCAATGGTTATCATGGATCGACCGCCTTCTCTTTTTTGCATAGTATAACATATTAGGATATCTTTAGGTAGGGTTATTTATCAGCCAGCAAGGAGTCAAATTGGATAAAGCAGTTAAATTAGATCAGGATGTTAGCATTGTCATTCCGGTATATAACAGTGCCCAATCGATCAGAGAATTAATCCGTCGGTTGGTGACGACTCTAGAAGCAAGAGAATCAACTTTTGAGATCATTCTGGTGGATGATTGTTCTAAGGATGATTCCCGCGAAGTGATCCGGGTGCTGGAAGCGGTCGATTCCCGGATTGTTTTAATCGCCCTGGATCAGAATTCCGGTCAGCAATCAGCCATTAAGACCGGGCTGGCCCAATCCCGGGGACGTAAGGTCATCACCATCGATGACGATCTGCAACAGCAGCCGGAAGACATTATGTTGTTGCTGGATGAAATAAAGAAAGGCTTTGACGTGGTTTACGGCATTCCGGACCGGGCCGGATATCCGTTTTACCGGCAATTGGGATCCAATCTGGTGGATCTTTTTTTTACTCTGATTTTAAAAAAGCCCAAAAGAATCCGGGTGGGTAGTTTTCGCGTGCTCAATCGAGAAACCGTTGAACAAATAATTAAAGATCAAACACCCTTTGTTTACATCACGGCGATCACCCTTCGGTTTACCAAAAATATCGGGAATGTCAAGGTGGCTTTTAAGCAACGGCGCTATGGAAAATCAAATTATACGATTAAAAAGCTAAGCCAGTTGTTATTGCGATTGTTTTATTATTATGGTTGCCTTAACAGCGACTACCAGCGAAGAAAATAATGATATCGATAAAATTAAAAATAAAGGACGGAAAAACGATGCGACTGCAAATTTTAGGTGGTGGTAATAATCAGTTGGGAGCCATCCGCCGTGCCGCTGAACTGGGACACGAAGTGGTGCTGGTGGACTATTTAAAAAATCCGCCGGGTCGGATCTATGCGGCCTTCAATGAGGAAGTCAGCACCTTTGATGTAAAAAAGAACTTAGAGATTGCAAAAAAGTACCGGGTTGATGGGGTTATGACGATGGGCACCGACCAGCCCGTTTATACCGTTGCCCGGGTGGCCGAGGCCTTGAAGCTGCCCGCTTTCCTCGATGTGCCGACAGCCCGGGCAGTTACCAATAAAGAAAAGATGAAGAAGATTATGACCGACAACCAGATTCCCACGGTGCCTTATCGTTTTCTAACGAAAGAAGCCCGGGCAGAAGATCTGGGCAAAACCTCATTTCCAGTGGTGATCAAACCCCTGGACAGCCAGGGTCAGCGCGGGGTTTTTAAGCTTTACTCTCCAGCAGAGGTCTTAAAAAATTTGCCGGTAACGCTTTCTTTTTCCCGCGAAGAAAAAGTGCTGCTGGAGTCCTTCTATCAGAGTGATGAAATCACGGTCAGCGCCTGGGTAGACAAGGGGGTACCGGAGATTCTTACCATTACCGATCGGGAGAGCTTTTCCTTCGATCGCAACATCGGGATCTGTTATGCCCATGAATACCCAAGCCGGCACCAAAACCGGGCGGCAGAAATCCGCGATCTGGTTTTAAAAATCACCCGGGCCTTTGCAATTGACGCTGGCCCTCTTTATATCCAACTGCTGGTGGGGGCGCAGGGGATTGTCGTCAATGAGGTCGCTTGCCGGATTGGTGGTGCCCATGAAGACATTTTTATTCCCTATTTGACCGGTTTTGATATTCTCGATCGCGTCATAAATTTCTCCCTGGGGATCGATGATTTATCGGCTGATGATGATCAGCCGCTGATAAACTCAGAGCCTGTGATTGAGCGTCGGAGTGATCATTTGTCGGTGCAGTTGTTTTTTGCCAAACCAGGAAAAATAACCAGTCTCACCAGTCTGGAGACCCTGAGAAAGATTCCCGGCGTGATTGCCGCGGGCTACAATGTTAGCACCGGACAGACGCTAAAAACCATTGCTAACGCCACCGCTAGAGCTGGTTATCTGGTGATTGCCGGAACCTCGGAACAGTCTTTGCATAGCTCCATTAATCAAGCCTTTCGTGATCTAAAAATTATTAACGAGCAAGGTCAGAACCTGGTGATTCAACCTAAAGACTATCTTGCGTGATCATAGCAAGCGGCAGGAATAAGTGTTAGTGTACTGACTAATAAAAAAAGGGGGAAACAATTGAAAAAGTTTGTAATTATCTTATCTATGATGGCGCTGTTACTGACAACTAGCTGTGCCAAAACAGAAACGGCTGGTGGGGAAAAAACCATCCGCATCGCCGAACAATATGGGATTGCCTATGCACCAGTCCAAATTATGAAAGCACAGGGACTACTGGAAAAAAATTGCCCGGGGATTGACATTTCATGGGAACAAATGAGTAATACCGCGGCCATTCGGGAAGCGATGGTAGCCGATCGCCTGGACGCCGGGTTTATGGCCATCCCGCCATTTCTGATTGGCTGGGATAACGGCATGGACTGGAAAATTGCTACGGGCCTCTCATCGGTGCCCACCGGGCTGGTAACTAAAACCAGTGTCAGTGGTCTGGCTGAGCTGGGCGAAAATGACCGCATTGCACTACCACAACCGGGCAGCGTTCAGCATATTCTGCTGGCTATGGCCTGTGATCGGGACTTTGGCAATCCCCAGAAGCTGGACAATAATCTGCTAACCCTGTCGCATCCGGATGGGATGAATGCCTTACTTTCAGGTAGTGATGTGACCGCTCATTTTACCTCCACCCCGTATCTGGAAAAAGAACTGAGCACCGAAGGATTCCATCAGATCCTCTCCGGTAACGAAGCCTTTGGTGACGAGTTTTCATTTATTGTGGGCGTGACGACTAAAAAACTCCACGATCAAAACCCGCAAGTTTATGCTGCTTTTAATCAATCGGTCGCTGAGGCGATTACCTTTATTAATGACCATCCCCAGGAGGCAGCGGTAATTCTCAGTGAAGCCTATAAGCTGCCGGAAGCGGAAGTGCTGGCATATCTGAGTGCGGCTGATACAAAATACAGCACCACCGTCAAAGGTCTTCAGACCTTTTCGGATTTTATGCTTAAAACCGGCTATCTGAAAAAAAGTTACGAAAGCCCGGAGTCGGTCGTTTGGGAGCATACCGATTATGAAGATTAAAGCGCTTTTTTTAAAGCCTTATTCAAAATATATCTGGATTGCGATCATGCTGCTGGCCTGGGAATTAACGGCAAAACTCTCGCCAGTGAGCCCTTTGGCGTTTCCATCTCTGGAATTGATTTTTGCTTCATTGATTGACTCGATCATCAATGGTGACATCCTGCTACAGATGCTTTTTTCCCTGGGCTTGATCGTAATCGGCCTTGGGATTGGTGTGGTTTTGGCTTTTCTGATGTCATTTCTGTCAGTGGTGAGTCCGGTGTTTGCCAGTTTTACCGACACCTGCGTTTCCATTTTTCATCCCTTACCGGGAATTGCCCTGTTGCCACTGATCATTCTCTGGATTGGTACTGGCAGTATGGCCGTTTTGTTTATCATCGTCCATTCGGTTTTATGGCCGATGATTCTCAATATGACTGCCGGCTTTAAGGCCATTCCCGAGGTGTATAAAAAAATCGGTCAGAACTATGAGTTTAATACCTTCCAGAGCATCCTCCGGATCTTTATTCCGGCGTCGCTGTCTTATTTGCTTGCTGGTCTTAAAATTGGTTGGGCCAGGGGTTGGCGGGCGGCCATCTCGGCCGAAATGATTTTTGGGGCATCTGGGGGTATCGGCGGGATCGGCTGGTATATTTTTAATAAACGGGTTTTTATGGATACGGCCGGTGTATATGCCGGGCTTCTGATAATCATTGCAGTGGGAATTTTTGTGGAAGATTTTGTCTTTGGGAAAATTGAGAAAAATACCATCAATAAATGGGGTGTAGCATGAAGCCAATCATTGAAATTCGTTCACTGAACAAATCTTATGAGGACTATCAGGTCCTTTATAATCTCAGCCTAAAAATTTGGCCGGGAGAATTGATCTGTGTCATTGGCCCTTCCGGCTGCGGCAAAAGCACGTTGCTTAACCTGATTGGTGGATTTGTCAAAGGTGATCAAGGAGAGATTCTACTAAATGGTTTGTTGGTCGAAAAACCCAGTCGCAAATGTATTATGGTGTTTCAGGAGTTTGATCAGTTGTTTAGCTGGCAGACAGTCCGACATAATATTGAATTTCCGCTGAAAAAAGCGCCGGATCGGCTAACGAATCAGGAAATACGAACCCGTGTGAACCATTATCTGGCGATGGTAAACCTGTCCGATTTTGGTGATTATTATCCCAATCAGCTTTCCGGCGGGATGAAGCAGCGGACGGCTCTGGCCCGGGCCCTGGCGTTATCCCCCCAATTATTGTTAATGGATGAGCCCTTTGGCAGTCTGGATGCCCAAACCAAACGGGATCTCCAGGACACCCTGCTGAAGATTAAAGAGAAAACCCGGGCCACCACAGTTTTTGTGACCCACGATATCCGGGAAGCTCTTTATTTAGCCGATCGGATTGTCGTGCTAAGAGCCGGTACCGTGGCAGCGGTAATAAAAAATCAGTCCCGCAATGTCAGTGAGACCCGGGTGGCCGAAATTACGGCCCTGCTTTCACCCTGAAAATATGGATCTGCCAGGGCTTCGTATCAATCAGGGGAGCCAGATTGGTGCCGTAGCTGCTGTTACTAAATACTGTGATTTCTTCGCAGTGCTCAGCGAGAAAGGTGGTCATTTCAGCAAAAATCGGGGTGATATCGCCGTACATTACATCATAGGCGGGATGATTTTTGGTGATAAAGGTCAGTTCATCATAATAGATGATGTACTCAATCTGCTGTTTGGCAATGTAGTCGGCAAAGGTCATTCCCCGGTCATCGAGGTATTGCAGATTGCGATAGTCAATTAGTTGGCCATCGGCAAAGGCATACTCGGCGTTTAAATTGCCGAGAATTTTCGGACGTCCGGGAATGGCAGCCTGGATTTGGTTGAGATAGACAGAATAGGGACTGGCTGTGGGTTGCAGCCCAGTTAGTGTCAGCACAGCGGTTATCAGGACTAACAGTCCGGGTAATGGCTTTTTTTTATTTTCTGGTAGCTTGGGTTTGCTTAACATTTGTTCGGGATAGCATTGGTCAGAAATCATTTCGAGTAATAGCACGGTTAGTAAGTACATGAGCGGAAAGACAAAGACAATGCTGGTGACATTGTATCGGCCGATTAGAAAAATCCCCAGATTAACCCCAAAAACGATCAGTAGGGGGAGCTTCAGTTTTTGATAACGCGGGCAAGATCGGTGCTTTGCTAAGAGCAGCAGGCTAAGTAACAGCACCAGCCCAAAGACGATCAGTTGAAAACGGATATTGGGCATATAATACTCGATGCTAAATTGGGTAAACAGGTGCCGATAAAAAATCAGAAAACCCTGTAACTTGCCCGGTAATCCATCACCAACTCCAAAATTTTTACCTTGCTGGAGATAGTGTACCAAATAATCCGGATCCATAATCAGGCTGATGCCGATAAAAAAAAGGGCAGACAGGGCTATTACCAGAACCACTAGAGTTAGATTCTTAAAAGTAATTTTTTTCTGATAGAGAAAGTAAAGATAGCACAGTCCGATGGTTAAAGCGACTATAAAACTGTTGGGATGGACGCCAATCCCTAAACCGACAATTAACCCCAGCCACAGATCATCCGTTAAGTGATGGGTAGCGATTCGGTTAATCAGAAGATACAAGGCCAACACCAGAATAAATAGAATAATAATTTCCTGCCGGGCCAGATGGGAGGCGTAAAGATACTGAATGTCCAGAGATAACAAGAGGGTGGCTAGCAGTGCTGTACCATCAGAAAGACAAAAAAGCCGGCTGAGCTGATAAAAAAAGTAAAGGGTTCCCACTGAAAAAAGCAGAGAAATTAGTCGGAAGGTAAAAATCTGATATCCGAACACCTGCATAAACCCGGCCTGGAGCAGATGAAACAGTAGCCGGATGGCATGGGGATAGCGCTCATAAATGTTAAAAAAAGGCTCAGTGACACCGATATCACCGGTTACTGCGATATGTCGGGATAACCCGCTGAGCCACGACTCGTCAGAATGAACATAGGGAAAAGTAGTTAGCAACACCAGATTGACAAGAAAATAAAGCCCCAGATACCAATAGATCGCCTTATTTGGCCGGGCCAGTTGTTTAAGCGCTGTTTTTATTTTTAGCGCATTTTTTTTTTGTTTATTATTGCTGCTTTTCATGAAAGGTACCTCAAATGGATTTGCAGATACAAGCCAGAACCGGCCAGTTGCTTTTAACTGAGTATAACACAAAGCTGGGAAAGGATCACGCGACAAACAGCAATTCTACAATTAGACGGTGCGGTCAGTCATGAGTGCAACGTTTTGTTGACTGCCATTAATAACATTAATACAGCATTACAAAGTCCGTGAACCAAACCCCTTGATTATCGGTTACAATGTTGTTAATTAAATAATTAACGATCTGGAGGAAAAGAAATGTTAAAGAGAAGTCGTATTTTTGTATTAATGGCCTTAATCGCCACCATGATGTTTGTCAGTGCCTGTACGCCGGCAACAACCGGAAGTACCCAATCAGGTGACAGTAACGAACCAAATGCAGTGGTGACAGCTACCAATGAGTATTTTGCCAACATGCCTGAAGACATCAATAAAATTGATCAGGTTGCCTTTATCGATAAGGTAAAAGCTGGCGAAGAGATGACTATCATCGATATTCGCAGTGCCGATGCTTATGCCGAGGGACATGTAAAGGGAGCCCTTAGTATGCCATGGGGTCCCAACCTGGCTGAAAATCTGAATAAGATTCCTGCTGATAAGCCGGTTATGATCTATTGTGTTACCGGACAAACCGCAGGACAGACGGTGTTACTTTTAAACCTGGCCGGATTTGAGACAAAATCGGTAAATCTTGGTTATAAGCTGGGGATTTCCAAGGTTGAAGGTGTTGATGCCGTGATTGAAACAACCCCCAACGCTTTTGATGATTCTGTGAAAACGGTAATTGATCCTGATATTCAAGAAGCCATTGTTGCTTATTATGCCGGTCTGACAGATGTGAAGGATACTAAATATGCCAACTACAAAATTACCGAGGATGATGCGAAAGCCGCGATGGACGCCAAAGACGAAACCATCACCTTCCTGGATGTCAGAAAAGCAGAAGATTTTGCCAAAGGCCATATTGAAGGCGCAGCCAACATTCCTTTTGGTAAAGGCATGGAAACTGAGTTTGATACCCTGCCCACTGACAAAACCATTATTGTCTATTGTTACACCGGACAAACCGCCGGACAGACCGTAGCGGGACTACGATTACTGGGCTATGATGCCGTATCCCTCAATTCTGGCGCTGGAACAGCTGCTACCGGAACCGCTGGTTGGGTGAACAAAGGCTACCCACTGGTTACCAATTAATTGATCATTCAGATACTAAATATGAAGTGGCATCTTGCCACTTCATGTTTGTTTTAACCTAATAGGAGGTAAAGTTATGGATATTTCCAATCGAGTCGACATTCCCAAAACAATTGATATAAGTAAAAAGCAACGCGTACAGCCTTATATTGGTCTGGTTTTATTAATTGCAGTTATTCTTTTCGGGGCTCTCAAAAGCAATGTGGATCAGAAACTGACCTTGTTTCTAATCACTGGTTTAGCACTGGGTTACATTTTAACGCGGTCCCGCTACGGTTTTGCTGGCGGATTTAAACGGATTTATGTGACTGGCGAAGGCAGTCTCAGTACCGCACTGCTGGTAATGTTTGCTATTTCTATGGTGCTGGCCGCTGGAATTCAGTTTTCTGCCACGATGATGGGGATCGATCCCCCGGGACTTAGTTCTGTCAAGTTTTTAAATGTTTCCGTTCTATTGGGTGGTTTTCTCTTTGGTATTGGCATGATGTTAGCCGGGGGCTGTGCTTCTGGGACACTTAGTGACTTAGGCGAAGGAGCCGGCCGGTCGATGATCGCGATGACGACTTTTGTGCTGGGCTCTCTGCCCGGACTGATGGCCCAGGATGCCTTAAACAATTCCGCCATCGGACAGATTGGGATGAAGCTTTATCTGCCGGATGTGATGGGCTATGTGGGAGCGGTGATCTTCTCAGTCGCACTTCTGGGTATACTCTATCTGGTAGTACGTAAGTATGAGAATTTCCGCAAAAAAGAAGGCTACTATGAAAAGACCGTTTATGAAGATCAGGAATTGCCTATTCCTAATAAAGAACCGTTTAAACTATTTAGTTATGCCACTTTTCACAAAATTTTTGTACAACGTTGGAGCTTTATGACTGGCGGTATTTTGTTGGCGATTATGTTTGGATTCATCTTAATCTCAACCGGACATAGCTGGGGCGTGACCGGACCGTTTGTGACCTGGGGCGTGGCTTTCTTACAGATGTTTGGGATTCATTTTACGGCACCGGTTTTTGCAGACTATGTAGCAACTGCCAATGGTGGAATCTTAAATGATCCCGGTTCCTTGCGAAATATCGGTATTATTCTACTTAAATGATCCCGGTTCCTTGCGAAATATCGGTATTATTCTACTTAAATGATCCCGGTTCCTTGCGAAATATCGGTATTATTCTAGGTGCGGCCATCGCTTTTCTTCTGGCAGGACGCTTCGCATTTGACCGACACTTTAAATTAAAAGATGTTATTTATTACTTAATCGGTGGTTTTTTAATGGGCTTTGGTGCCAGACTGGCTGGTGGTTGTAATATCGGTGCCCTGTTTTCAGGAATTGGCAATTTTTCACTTTCCGGATGGGGATTCTTTGTGACACTGGCTCTGGGTGGATTTTTAGCCCTGAAAGTCTTTGCTGGAAAAGTTAATATTATTCCCCCGGACCGACATCAGAAATAGTAGCTTGGCAGAAAAACATAGAACGTTGTAAATGCAAAAAATCTACATATAAGGAGAAGACAAATGGGTAAAAAAGTAGTTATTATCGGTGGTGTTGCTGGAGGTGCTTCAGTAGCGGCGCGAACACGAAGACTGGATGAATCCGCAGAGATTATTATGTTTGAAAAAGGACCAAACGTATCCTTTTCAAATTGTTGTTTGCCCAATCACCTCAGTGGTATGATTGAAAATAGTGAAGATCTGGTGTTGATGACACCGGATGTCTTTAAAAAACAATATAATATTACCGCCCGGGTTAACCAGGAAGTTGTTGGGATCAAGCCTGAGCAGAAGACCGTTCAGGTTAAGGATCTGCTGGCCGGGAAAGAATATGAAGAAAGCTATGATGTCCTGTTTATGGCACCTGGGGCCAACCCAATCGTACCTAAAATTTCTGGTTATGACAAAGCCCATGTTTTTTCGGTCAAAAATGTGGTAGATATTGATAAGATCAATAAGTTTGTTCAGAATGGCGTCAAAGATGTGGTTGTTGTCGGTGGTGGCTTTATTGGAGTAGAGGTTGCCGAAAACCTGAAACTGGCAGCGGCTGGTTTTAATGTTACCCTGGTAGAAAAAGCTGATCAGATCATGTGTACCCTCGATTACGACATGGTCCAGATTCTCCACAAAGAGCTGATGGACAATGGGGTAGAACTGATTTTAGAAGATGCCATTGCGACCATTGGTGACGATGCAGTCGTTTTGGAATCCGGAAAAACGCTAAAAGCCCAGGCCGTGGTAATGGCCATCGGGGTCACTCCAGATACCCGACTGGCCCAGCAAGCCGGACTTGAAATTGGTGAAACTGGAGCGATACTGGTGAACCACCACTATCAGACCAGTAACCCAAACATCTATGCGGTAGGTGATGCCGTTGAAGTGTATCATCAGTTGACCCACAAGAAAACAAAGTTGGCGCTCGCTGGCCCAGCTCAGAAACAGGCCAGAGCGGCTGCCGATCATCTGTATGGGATACCAACCCGAAATAACGGCGTTATTGGTTCATCCTGCATCAAGATTTTTGAAATGAACGTGGCCTCTACCGGTTTAACTGAATCCATGGCAAAAAGATGCGGTATTCCCCATGACATGGTTTACTTGATTCCCAGCGATATTGTTGGCATCATGCCTGATGCGAATCCCTTCTTTTTTAAACTGGTTTATGAAGTGCCTACCGGAAAGGTGATCGGGGCCCAGGCTGTCAGTCGGGGTAATGCCACCAAACGGGTGGATGTCGTTGCCGGGATGATTTCCATGGGTGCTACCTTAGAAGATCTTAAAGAACTGGAGCTCTGCTATGCACCAGCCTTTAGTACTGCTAAGGATCCAGTAAATTTTGCCGCCATGGTTGCCCTCAATATTCTCAATGGCGATTATAAGCAGGTACCGGTGACCGCGGCTCGACAATTGGTAGAAAGCAATGCCTTTATCATCGATGCCAGAGAACCGGATGAATATCAAAAAAGTCATCTGATCAATGCAGTAAATATCCCCTTAAGTCAATTCCGTCAGCGACTGGCTGAGATTCCCAAAGATCAACCCGTTTACATCCATTGCCGTAGCGCCCAACGTAGCTACAACATGGTTCGGGCGCTGGGACAGCTGGGTTTTGACAATATTTTTAATATTTCAGGTTCCTTCCTGGGAATTTGTACCTATGAATATTTCAATGATCAGATAAAGAATCGCAAACCCATTGTAACGAACTATAATTTTTGTTAAGATAAGACTTAAATAAACAACAGGCTAAAGGCCCAGAAATCAGGAGGACGCATGCAGAACAAGAAGGATTTTGACAAAAACCATCGGATGCTGACGCTTTTGACCTGGGCCTTTATTTTTCTGGTTTGGTTTATCATTACCCGGTTTAATCTCGTTTCAAGCCTGATTGTGCCATCACCCGGGGAAGTGGTCCAGACCTTTTTTGCGATTATTAAAGACGGTTATAATGGTATTAGTCTATGGGAACATCTGGGCATCAGTCTGTTTCGGCTTTTTATTGCTTCAGTATTGGCCATTGTTACGGCTGTGCCACTGGGATTATTTAGCGGCTACTTCAGTAAGTTTGGAGCGATTGTGGATTCCGTCGTACAGTTTTATCGACCATTGCCGCCACTGGCTTATTATGTAGTGCTTATTCTCTGGTTGGGGATTGATGAGTCATCTAAAATTACGCTTTTATATCTGGCTGCATTTGCGCCTATTTACATTGCCTGTGTGTCGGCGGTGTCCAATATCCGGGTTGAGTATCTGCTCAGTGCCAAGTCTCTGGGAGCCAGCGGTAAGGATTTGTTTTTTCAGATCGTTTTTCCGGCCTGTTTGCCGGATATTTTCACCAGCATTCGGACGGCGGTGGGGGTAGCCTATACCACCTTGGTATCGGCGGAGATGATTGCGGCCACATCCGGTCTGGGCTGGATGGTTATTGATGCTTCCCGGTATTTAAAAAGTAGCGTGATTTTTGTTGGCATTATCATTATGGGGATATCAGGAGTCCTAATTGATCAAGGGCTGAAGGCCCTGGAAAAGAAAATTGTCTTTTGGAAGGGATATCAATAGGAGGTTAGGAAATGAAAAGAGTAATAAAGAATAAGGTCTGGGTGCTGGCAGTGCTGGTAATTATGGTTGTAGTGGCAGGGCTGTTTAGCGGCTGTCAAAGTCAGAATGATGGGGGCGCCTTACCAAAGAAAGTGAATATCGGTTATCTGCGGGTACCCAATGATGAGACGGTGAGTAAGACACGCGATATCTTTGACGCTTATTTTAATGAACTGGGTGTACCCTATGAGTTTATCGTTTTTGACTCTGGCGTAGATGCCAACAAGGCCCTGGCTTCTGGCAGTATCGACTTTGCCACCATGGGAAACACCAATGGGATTATTGCTTTGTCCAGGGGTATTGATGTGGAACTGATCTGGATTCATGAGGTGCTGGGGGAAATCGAAGGTCTGGCGGTGAAGAATGGCTCTAATATCACTAAACCAGAAGACCTGGTCGGTCAGAAGATTGCCACCCCTTTTGCCAGTACCGCTCATTATAGTCTGCTTAATTATTTAAAAGAAGCTGGCATAAAAGATCAGGTGCAACTGCTTGACATGCAAACATCGGAAATTGTGGCCGCCTGGGAGCGGGGTGATATTAACGCTGCTTATACCTGGCAACCCACCCTCGGTGATCTCGAAAAAAATGGCAGCATCCTGGTTAACAGTGCAGAGATGGCAAAAAAAGGCTATGTCACAGCTAATGTCTGTCTGGTTCGAAAAGAATTTTCTAAAAACTATCCGGATCTGGTCGCCGGTTTTGTAAAAGGCCTCAGTGAAGGTGGAGATCTTTACCGCAGCAATCCGCAGGAAGCGGCCGAAAGTGTAGCGGCTGAACTGGGTATCACCGCCGAAAATGCTTTGATGCAGATGACCGGTTCAATCTGGCTGACGCCGGAGGAACAACTGGGATCAGATTATATGGGGTCTGTCGGTAAGCCCGGGAATTTTTCTAAAATCATGAAAGATACTGCGGATTTTCTGCAAAGCCAGAAATCCATTGACAATTCACCAAGCCAGGAAGAATTTGACGCTTTTATTAATTCAACGTATATTGAGATGTCATTAGAATAAGGATGGATTAAGATGAAAAACGAGCTGATTATCGAAATTGACAATTTAACCGTGGATTACCCCAACGAAAACGAACCCGTCCGCGCCCTGGATGGGGTAAATCTGAAGATCAATCAGCATGATTTCATCTGTGTCTTGGGACCTTCGGGTTGCGGAAAAAGCACCCTGCTTAATGTTATTGCCGGGTTTACCCTGCCGAGTGAGGGCACCTTTTTAATGCAGGGTCAGCCGGTTTCAGGGCCGGACCGTCAACGGGGTGTGGTTTTTCAGTCGGCGTCTCTTTATCCCTGGATGAGTGTCCGTAAAAATGTCGAGTTTGGCCCTAAAATAAAAGGGCTTCCCAAAGACGAGATCACCCGGATTGCCAACCATTATCTGACCCAGGTGCATCTGCTGGAGGTGGCCGATCAGCCGCCCTTTCAACTGTCCGGGGGGATGAAACAGCGGGTGGCGCTGGCCCGGGCACTGGCCAATGAGCCAGCGATTCTGCTACTGGATGAACCCTTTGGCGCTTTGGATGCACTGACCCGGATTCATATGCAGCAACTGGTGCGAAAAATCTGGAAGGATGATCAGAACACCATTTTTATGATCACCCATGATGTGGACGAAGCCCTGTCGCTGGGCACCCGCCTGCTGGTGATGTCCAAAAGTCCCGGCACCATTATTCAGGAATTTACCGTCGATTTTTGTGACCGGGTTGATAAACGCACCGGACGGGTTCAAGTGGATGCAAGCTATTTGGCCCTGAAAGAAGAAATCCTGGATTTGATTGACGTTTAAAGAACCGGTCAAGTCCCCAATCATTCACCAGATTAAGACAAAAGAGGAAATGACCATGATACCATTTAATATGCCCCTTTATTTGGGAACCGAAATAAAATATATAAAAGCGGCCATCACTAAAAATCATCAGATTGGTGGGGATGGCCCTTTTACGAAAGCCTGTTCGGACTGGTTGTGTCAAAACGCCCAGATCCCCGGGGCTTTTTTAACGAACTCCGGCACCGCGGCTCTGGAAATGACGGCCCTGCTGGCCGGCATCAAGCCCGGAGATGAGGTGATCATGCCGGCCTTCACCTTTGTGACCACCGCCAATGCCTTTGCCCTGCGCGGTGCCACCATTGTCTTTGTTGATATCCGGCCGGATACCTTAAACATTGACGAAACCCTGATTGAAGCCGCTATCACGTCCCGCACGAAGGTGATGGTGCCGGTCCATTACGGTGGCATTGGCTGCGAGATGGATGCGATTATGGCTATTGCCAGACGCCACGATCTGTTGGTGGTGGAGGATGCGGCGCAAGGTGTGATGGCCAGCTACAGAAATAAAGCCCTGGGAAGCATCGGAGATCTGGGCTGTTACAGCTTCCATGAAACCAAAAACTACACCATGGGGGAAGGTGGCGCCCTACTGATTAATCGCGAGGATCTAATCGAGCAGGCCACAATTATCCGCGACAAGGGCACCAACCGCCATGATTTTCTGGCGGGCCGGGTGGACAAATATTCCTGGGTCGATCTGGGTTCCTCCTATTTACCCAGCGAACTCAACGCGGCTCATCTTCTGGCTCAGCTGGAAGCCGCCGAAATGGTTAACCGGCAGCGGCTGAACCTGTGGCAGCACTATTATGAACGGTTAAAACCGCTGGTTGCGGCTGGCTATATTGAGCTGCCGGTAGTGCCGGAACACTGCCAGCATAATGGTCATCTGTTTTATATCAAAACCGCCAGTCAGCAGGAACGGAACGATCTGATTCACTGGCTCAAGCAGCATCAGATCTGTACCGCCTTTCACTATACCCCCCTCCATGAAACCCCCGGCGGCCAGAAATTCGGACGCTTTCACGGTGCCGACCGCTTTACCAGCAACGAAAGCCTGCGGTTGCTGCGGCTGCCATTATACTTTAGCCTTTCGGAGCCAGAGCTGGAGCGGGTGGTCGCAGAAATTGTCGCCTTTTATAAACGTTAACCCTGCAAGATATCGGCGATATTGTCGTAAAATCGGCATCAGAAATGTTTGTTGAGACTAAATAAAAGACTTGACGCGGTAACTGGTTAGTTGTATACTAGGCATACAATTAAATCAGAAATAGAGGTGGCTGGCATAGCAATGCCGGCATAATAGGGAAACAGGTGAAAATCCTGTACGGTACCGCCGCTGTATAAGAGGAGTTTTTCCAGGAATACCACTGATCATTTGGGAAGGTAGGAAAAATGAAGACGCTTGAGTCAGAAAACCTGCCTGTGTGGATATTCTTTTATTCTGCGTGATTACAGAATAGGTGAAGAACAAAGAAAGGCGTAGCGATGCCATTTCTTTGTATTTTAAATTCAGCATAAATACGGAGCTGCAGTTGTCATTATGATAACTGCGGTTTTTTTATTTAGGAAAAAATGGAGGTAAATTTTGGAAAGAATAGCGATTTATGGTAAAGGGGGAATTGGAAAATCAACCACGGTGTCCAATCTTTCCGCGGCTTTGGCCCAAAAAGGGTTAACAGTGATGCAGATCGGGTGTGATCCTAAATCAGATTCAACCATCAACCTGACTGGCGGAAAACGCATCCCGACAGTGCTGGAAGTGATTCGGGATAAGGATATAGCTACGAGACTTTCTGATCTTGTATTTACTGGCAGTGGCGGGGTCCTCTGTGTCGAAGCTGGTGGACCAAAACCTGGAATCGGCTGTGCCGGTCGGGGAATTATTGCGGCCTTTGAAAAACTGGCTGAATTGAAAGCCAATGATGTTTATAACCCGGATGTCGTCATTTACGATGTGTTGGGAGATGTGGTCTGTGGCGGTTTTGCCATGCCGATCCGTAATGGCTATGCCGACAGCGTTTGCATTGTGACTTCGGGAGAAAGCATGTCGCTTTATGCCGCCGATAATATTGCTGCTGCGGTGCGATCTTTTGGTTCCCGGGGATATGCCAGTCTGAAGGGGCTGATCCTCAATAAGAAGGGGATTGTCAATGAAGCGGCTATTGTTGCTCAGTCCGCCCGGGAAATTGACACCGCAATTCTCCACACGATTGAACGCGATCCACTGGTGCAACAGGCCGAAGCCTTACATCAAACCGTGATTGAGGCCTTTCCGGAAAGCCCTCAGGCGCGATCCTATGCGGCGCTGGCGGATAAATTGTTTGACTGTGAAAAAACCGCCGGGAGGGCAGCAGCATGCGTTTAAACAGACTGTCAGAAATTAACCATAATAAGGATATTTATGGGGCGTCGGTGGCTATTTCATGTGGGGTTTTTTGTCCAACCTTCGGGGTGGCCGTAGCAGCGCCGCTGATCAGAGAAGCGGCTGTCCTGGTCGTCGGAACGGCTGAATGCACCTGGTATGCCCGAAACAGCTGCATCTACCACAGTGAAGAACCGGGCTACGAGCGGTTTTTTGCCGGTGTCTTTGAAGACACCGATATTATTTTTGGCAGTCGCGATGGCATCCTGACAGCCTTGCTGCAGATCGCCAAAGATCCCCGGATCCGTTGTATTTTTTTAGTCAGCACCTGCATTCCTGAAATTATCGGTGAAGATCTGGAAGCCATTAGTCAAGCCGCCGAAAAGGAATGTGGCATTCCGATTCTGCCCATTCATGTGGCCCATTATGACCGAAACTGCAATGAATTTGGGGTGGCGGTGTCCCAGACCATGAAAGCAATGGTCCGGCTGATGAAACCGCAAACGGTCAAACCGGGAACGGTTAATCTGTTGGGACGAAATTTTCATGCCGGAATCGAAGGCTCTCTGAAGGATTCGGAACTGCTGGGACTGCTTACGCAAAACGGGATTACGCTTCATCTGATCATTCCGGAACCCTGTAACATTGAAGCCCTTCAGAGCGCCCCGGCGGCGGCCCTGAATATCGTCACCAGCGAGGTCGGTCGGGAACTGGCAATGGCCTTGGAAGACCAGTTTGGCACTCCCTACGTTTTCTTTGAACCCTCTTTTGAGCTGGATAAGATCCGATCAGGTTACCAGCAGCTGGCAGGACATTTGGGTATCTCGATTCAAAAAATAATTGAAAAAGCTCATCAAAACGCCGTTTCGCAGCTGCAAGAGGCGCGGCAGGTGCTGGCCGGAAAAAGCTTTGTCAATGGTGGTCGGCCGCCGGATGCCTTTGAAGCGGCGGCATTTCTGACCTCCCTGGGAATGGTGCCACTGCTGATTAACGCCTATCGGCTCACGGATAACAGTCAGGAGCAGATTGATCGGATTCTCGATCAGGGTTGGGATCCCTATGTGAATTACGTAGCCAATCCCAATGCGGCAGTCAGTCTGATGCCGGAACTTTTACCGGATTTATACATTGGTTTTGGACCGGTGGATTATTTAAAACAATTGGGAATCTTGCACCTGGAACGACTCGTGCCACCGGGAAAAATTGGCTATGAAGCGATCACCTGGGCACTGGCGGCGGTCAAATCAGTTTTAGCGGGAGGTGCACCGGATGTATCTTTCTAACAATTATCCCGTCCCATCGGAACGGATGGGTTTGCTGTGGGCCCTCAGCGGCGTCAGGGAGCTGGTGATTGTGGAGTTCGGGCCGGAGGGCACGACCCGCTATTTGCTGGAATCGTTAAAAGAATTCGGGAATGCGGCGCAGGCCAGCTTTTACACCACCACAATGGATGAGGATGTCGTGGTGTTTGGTAACTATGACCGGCTCAATCAGGTCTTGATGGAAATTGATCAGCGCCTTCACCCCGAAGTGATTGTGGTTCTGGATTCATCAGTGGCCGCGGTGATCGGGGTGGATCTTGATGGCATCTGCCATGAAATCAAACCGCACATTGACGCCAAACTGATAACAATTAAAGGAGGTGGTCTGAAAAACGACTGGACCGTGGGGATTGAAACGGCATTGCGTTTACTGGGTCAGATAGCCATTAAAAATCGGCCTAAAAAGAATCGGTTTAACATCATCGGCTGCTGTGCCGATGAATACAATCATCTGGCCGAAGCCGCTGAAATTAAAGACATGATGGCAAAGTGTTTTGCTATGGAACTTAATTGCAACCTTTCCGGAAACACCAGTGTCGCCAGTTGCAGAAATATCGGGCAGGCGGTGGTAAATCTGGTGCTCCGGCAGGAGGGACTGGCGCTCGCACAAGATCTGCAGCAGCGGTTCGAGATTCCCTATGTTGATGGCCGGCCTTACGGGTTGGTAGGAACCCGGGCCTGGCTGCAGAAGATTGAACGTGTTATTAACCAGAAGGCCGATTATGCCGCCGTTCATCAGGCCGTAACAGCACTGAAAATAGCCAAGGAACAGGTCATTCAAAAGAATTCGGGAAAAACCATCGTACTTTGTGGCCATGAAGATAGCGTCCGGGGTTTAGCTGAGTTTTTTAAAGACGAGCTGAATCTTGAAGTATATTTTCTAAAGAGCAGTTGGTGCTCCCGTTCCACCGAGTTGTCGGTGATCAGTCAGTCGGCCTATGAAAAACTCAGAAGTCATCAGGACGTTCTGGTTCTGGCAGATGGGTTGCAAATCAGAGACCTGCCGAGCGTGGATCGGATTCAGGTTGCCCATCCCAAAATTGCCGGGTTCACTGAAGATCAGCCGGGTTTAATGGGTTTTCGTGGAGCGGCCTATCTGCTGAACAAACTAACTAAATAAATTGATTAAATCTTAAAGGAGACAGGAAGAATGAAAAACAGATTAAAACGTGTCTTAATTATCAGTATGTGTTTGCTGATGGTCAGTCTGTTAGCGGGCTGTGGCGAAACAAAAAAAGATGAAACCAGTGAGGCTTCAAAATCAGAGCGAACGATTACCGATCTGGCTGGAAAAACAGTCACCCTGCCAGCCGTGGCAGAAATCAAAAATGTGGTGATCATTGCGCCACCGCTGTTATCCACCTATGTCAGCAACGGATTGAGTACCGACAATATCGTTGGTGTCAGTGCGATCGCGCTGACCGAAATGAATAAAGTTTTATTGGATTACTTTGTTCCCAATAATAAAGAAATCAACACGACCTTTGTATCATCTGCCTATGAATCTAATGCCGAAGAACTTCTAAAGCTTGATCCGGATATTATTTTAGTCTATGGAGATACCCAAAAAAAAGGTCTGGAGACGATTCAGGTCCCCGTGGTGGACTTTTTTATAAAGAATCAGGTTAACGAAGACTGGTCGGTCCAGATTGATCAGTTGATGCGGGAAATTTTTGGTTTGGAAGATGACAATTCGCTACAACAGGAATGGGATATCGCCAATAAAAAGGTCGATACCATTCTTGCTGAAATCGGCAGTGTCGAAAAACAAAAAGGTCTGATGATTATGAGTAACACCGGAGATAAGATTACTGTTCGTGGTGCCGGTACTTATGGGGATGACTGGTTAGTGAAAAGTGGATTGGTTAATGCTGCGGCTGAGCTAAGCGGTGAAAACATTGAAGTAACCATGGAACAACTGCTAGCCTGGAACCCTGATATTGTCTATGTTTTTCGGGGATTACCGGCAGATCAGTATTTATCAGGTTCGATTGCCGGCCAGGACTGGTCTCAGATTCAGGCTTTCAAAGACGGTAAAATCTATAATACTCCGGTGGGGATTATGAACTGGGGTACTCCTTGTGCTGACTCACCGCTGATGATTCAATGGCTGGTCAGCAAAAACTTTCCCGAAAAACTGTCAGACAATGAATATCAAACGATTCTGAAGGAGTTTTATGAGCGCCGTTATGAAATTAAACTCAGTGACGAAATGATCCAGTCTATCTTGATTCCTGGTAGCGGTAAGTAAGATTTCAATGAAACCAATCACCAGGAATAACACATTTATAGTATTGCTTTTGGGGTTACTAATCGTTTTTTCTTTTGCTTCACTATTTTTAGGTCGGTATTATGTCGAGCCGGAGCATGTTTTAAAGCTGCTCTGGTCCGGACTGTTAGGCAGTCCTCTTGATAGTGTTGATAAAACGGTAGTACTTGACATTCGGCTACCGCGGCTTTTTATAGTTATTCTGGTGGGCGCTGGTTTGTCTGTCAGCGGGGCGGCTTTTCAGGGCTGTTTTCATAATCCTCTGGTCAGCCCTGATGTATTGGGGGTTAGTGCCGGGGCCGGTTTTGGTGCCGCCCTGGGAATTCTTTGGACTAATGGGGTTACCACCGGGGTTACGGCTGCGATGGCTTTTGCTTTTGGGCTTTTAAGTGTAGTAGTAAGCCTACTTCTTTCGCGGTTAAAAAACGAATCCTCAATTTTAGCGCTGGTCTTATCCGGGATCATTGTTTCGGCCGTGTTTAACGCCCTGATTTCGCTGGTCAAATTTGTGGCTGATACCGATTCTCAGTTGCCGGCGATTACCTTCTGGCTAATGGGAAGCTTTTCAAACACGACCTTTGAAGACCTTGGTAAAATCATTGTACCGATTTTGGTTGGCATTGGGGTATTAATCGCTGTTCGATGGCGGATAAACGTTTTAACATTGGGGGATGAAGAAGCCAAAACCTTGGGGATCAACCCCGGAAAAACACGTATGATCATTATTGCCGCGGCTACCATTATTACGGCATCGTCGGTGGTGGTAGCGGGCATCGTCGGTTGGGTAGGCCTGATTATTCCAAATTTGTGCAGAATGATTGTTGGCTCAGACCATAAATATCTGATGCCGGCATCCTGTTTATGTGGCGCGGTATTTTTATTGACAGTGGATTTTATTGCCCGGGTTTTAACCCCCTCTGAAATCCCCATTGGAATTCTGACAGCCATTATCGGAGCGCCTTTTTTCGCGCTGGTTTACAAGAAAACAGAGGGGTGTTGAGATGCAACTGGCAGTAATTAAGGGTAGCTATGGCTATCATCCGGAAAATAAGGTGCTTTCGCAAATTAGTTTTGAACTTGCACAAGGGCGGATTATGACTATCCTGGGGCAAAATGGGATTGGCAAAACTACCTTGCTGAAATGCATGATGGGCCTGCTCAAGTGGCAGGAAGGCGAAACCCGGGTTGATGGCCAGGTGTTTACCTCAATGCTGGATCGTGATGGGATTGGCTATGTTCCTCAGGCGCATAAAACTGTTTTCGCTTTTTCGGTTTTTGATATGGTCACCATGGGACGAAGCCGTCATGTGTCGATCTTTGGGATGCCTTCAAAGCTGGACCGGGAAAAGGTACTGGAGGCGTTGTCCATAGTCGGCATCATCGATTTCAAAGATCAACTTTGTTCTCAATTAAGTGGGGGACAATTACAACTGGTTTATATTGCCAGAGCATTGGCTAACGAACCGAAAATTCTGATTATGGATGAGCCGGAATCCCATCTCGATTTCAAAAACCAGTTTTTGGTTTTAAAACTGATCCAGCGGCTCAAAGACGAACAGGGGATCTCCTGTATCATCAATACCCATTATCCTGAACACGCCTTACGGATTTCAGATGATACCTTGCTGCTGGGAAAAGGTCAGTATGGATTTGGACCGAGTCACGAAATGATTACTGAAGCAAATATCAAAGACTATTTTGAAGTAAATGCAAAAATTTATACCATTCCGGGGCTGAACAACCAGAAAAAAGCCTTTACGGTAGTGGATTAGAGAATTAATGAAAGAGGAAAAAAATGGCTACTTTTGATGAAGAAATAAAAACGGTCTGGAATCAGCATGCAAAACATTATGATAAAAAACATAATCAGCGCGAAGATCGCGATATTTGGAAACAAATTCTGGTGGAACATATTGGTAAAGATAAAAACCAGAGAGTTTTGGATATGGGAACCGGCACTGGTTTTTTGGCGCATTTAGCAGCAGAGGCGGGTTATCGTAGTGTGGGTATTGATTTTGCGGAAAAAATGGTGGCACAGGCAAAAGAAATTGCTAATGAAACTAACCTGGACATTGACTTTATTCAGGGAGACTGGAATGAGCTTCCTTTTGAGAATGATAGTATTGACGTGATCGTTAATCGTCTGATTATGTGGACGGTTTTCACGCCGGAAGAAACCCTGAGGGAGTGGTGGCGGGTTTTAAAACCAGGTGGCAGGATTTTGTGTTTTTGTCCAGAAGATACAAAAGAAAGGATGCCAAGTCATTATACCGAAGCGATTGAAAAGCTGTTACCACTGCGTAATGCCAATTCAGTACAGTTTGCGCAAACGCTGAAAACGACTGGGTATCAGCAGATCAGCATTACTGAATTACCGGAATTATGTGGTGATAAACTCTTTAGGCACTGGGCCCTGATTAAAGGTGAAAAGGAAATTATGTCGTCAACTAATTGAATTATGCCAAACCATCGGTTATAATTTATTCATGAAAGAAGATGTAAATGCTGTAATTAGTGAATATATAAAAATGGTTGAAAAGATTGCCAATGGAAAGACTAACGTTCTTGACTTTGGAGGTGATCTGGTTTTTTATCGCGGGGAAATTCATATGATCAAGATGATCGGCGATTTTCCGGGAATCTTTGTATCGGAGATGGCGAGAAACTTTAATATTACCCGAGCGGTGGTTTCCAAAACCATTAAAAAGCTGGAAGCGAAGAATGTCGTCTATAAGGCAATTGATGAAACGGATAAAAAGAGGATGCGGCTTTATCTGACAGAGAAAGGAAAAGATGCTTATCGGGCGCATCAAAAGTATCATAATCATTATGACAGTCCACTTTTTTCCTACCTTGATGGACTGGCGAGGGAAGAACTTGAAGTAATTGACGCTTTTTTAAAACGGGCAAATTTACTGATTGACAATCATTTTTAGCAAACGGCACCGGGACTTTAAACCAGAGTCCTGGTGCTGTTTTTATTTGCAGTGAAGAGTATTCATCAATGATTCAAATTGCGCAAGTATAAATGAAATAAAACAAGTGATTGCTAAACGAAAAATAAGAGCGTATACTGATTGTAATACATTTAAAATAATTAGTCAGGAATCGAAAATATCAGTTTAAAGGAGGAAAAATGAAAAAGTCTATTATTACTTTAACCCTTGTCTTGGCATTGGCACTGGGAGTTAGTTTTTTTATGATGCCAGCAGCATCGGTTCAGGCTAAGAGAACGGTTGAAATTGGGGTCTTGTTGCCGATTACGGGGACCTGGAAGGCCACCGGAACGGCTGGCGAAACAGCGTTAGATGCGGCGCTGCCATTTGTCAATGATTATCTGGCTGACCGTGGGATGCAGATGGTACTGGAGATTCGGGATACCCAGAGTAACCCGGATAAGGCCTTAAGTGAATTGGAAGCACTAAAGGCAGCGGGAATTACCACGGTGATCGGACCAATGATCAGTGACGAGGCCCTGGCGGTAGTACAGTATGCCAAAGACAACAAGATGCTGTTGCTAAGTCCATCGGCAACTGCTACCGAATTATCTCAGCCGGACACTTTCTTTCGAATGGTGGGTACCGATGCCAGTCAGGTTGATGGTTTGACCCGGATTATGAATACGGTTTACAAAAAGAAACATCTCATCACCGTTTTTGTGGATGATACCTATGGCCGGGGATATGATACCTATCTCCAGCAAATGGCCCCGGCTCAGGGGATGGATGTGATCGGAACGGTTGCCATAGCCGCTGAAAATCCAGATCTTGCCAGTGTAGCGGAAAGCGTGAAATCACTGGCAGCTGGTGCGGATGCGACCAATACCGCCGTGGTGATAATTGCCCCCAGTCAGACTGGCGCAGATCTCATTAAAAAGGTAATGACTGATGATCAGCTGTCGGCTATGAAATGGTTCGCCAGCGCTGATATCATCGGTAATCCAGCAATTTTAACGGATCTTCAGGTAGCTGCCTTCCTGGAAAAAACCGGGATGGAAGGGTTGACCCTTGGAGATAAGGGGGTTTCTCTGGATGCAATGCCGATAATCAGCGAATTGCTCAATGGTGCCACTGATTATTCTCCCTATGCCATCACCACCTGGGACGCCCTGTGGTTGCTGGCAGATACCTACGCTCAGGCGCCGGAACTGGATGAGGTGAGCGATTTTGATACCCTGAAAGCTAATCTGGTTAGGGCTGCGGGCAATTTTAGAAATGCCTTTGGTTCCTTTAATACCATGGATGAAAACGGGGATACCCGCGGCTCTAAATACTTGCGCTATATCTGCATTAAAGATGGTGATAGCTATAGCTGGAACTGTAAGGGACATATTGTCGATCTGGGAAAAGGTGAGCCGATTATTCAAACCATTGACTGGAAAGTGGCCGCCGATGGAGGCAAGGTTCAGGTTGGGGCATTGCTGCCATTGACGGGTAACCGCTCGGAAAACGGTGAAGATATTCAGATGATTCTGGATCAGGCTATCACACGTTTCAATACCTATGCAGCATCGGTGGGATCGGATCTGGAATTAGCGCTGGTGGTGGAAGACACCGGCAGTGATAACGAACAGGCTAAGCAGGCGGCCCAAAAGCTGGTCGATCAGGGCGTTACAAGTATCATCGGTCCGATTAACAGTACCGAACTGGAAGCGGTTAAACCGATCATCGATGCGGCGGGAATCGTGGCGATTTCACCGTTATCCTCCAGTGCTTCATTAAGCGTGACCGATCGGATCTATCGGCTGGTCTTAAATGACAGCATCGAAGCCAAAGCCCTGTCGGGCTTGCTGAAACAGGATAGCATTGACAAACTGGTTATCATCCATGCGGATGATAGTTATGGCACGGATATGGTGGAACTGATGAAACAGGCCTTTGTCGGTGATGTGATGGCTGTGGCTTACGATCCGGCTAGTGATGATTATAGCGCGACGCTGGCCCAGGCTGAGGCGGCTGTCGAAACCGGGGATGCTGCTAGAACAGCCGTATTAACCGTTTCATATGCTGAGATTGTCGATTTGTTTGGCCGTATCGGCGACGCCAGCCCGCTGTTGCAGGTGAAATGGTACGGAACTGACAGCTCAGCCCTTTCCAAGGCAGTGCTGGCTGATCAAACTGCCGCTCAAAATGCGGCTTCGGTTGATTATACCACCATCGACTTTAGCCCCTATGGCGATAAGTTTGATCCGCTCTATTATGTTATCAATAGCAAACTGAAAACCGATGAACCACTAAAGGAAAGTCTGATCAGTTCATTTGATGGGATCTGGCTGTTGGGTTGTGCCTATCTATCTGAAGGCACTGCTGCAACCCCGGAAACAATCAACACCTATGTCGATAATAACGGCTTCCGCGGGGTTGGCGGGGTATTGCGGTTGGATAAAAACGGCGACCGTCAAATTGGCTATTATAAATTCTATCATCTGATACCAGATGAAGCCGGATATTTATGGGAGAATAATGGGATTTACAGTCAGGATATACTCAAACCGGGCGTTATGGAAAGGTGGTGAGCAGGATGGCGTTAGATAACTTATTTAATCGCATAAAATTAAAAGAATCGTCAACTTTACCGGAAAAGGATCAATGGTACCTCGAGAATCGTCGTCATGCTCAGGAAATGATGAAAACGGGAAGTTGGACCTACGAAATTGGGAATGATACGGTCTATTTTACCGATGAGTATTATCGTATTTTTGAGACAGCTCCTGATCAATTAGGAGAAAATGCGGAGTCTTATTTTCAATATGTCAGCAAAGAAGATGTGAGCAAGGTAAAGAATTCACGTGAGCTGGCATTTTTGGGAAAGGATCAGGAACTGGAGTATCAAATTATCACTGGCCAGGGAAATGAAAAATTTGTCAAAGAAAAAACCCGAACCCTGGTGGATGAAATGGGTAAGCCCAAAAAAATTATTGGTGCGCTTCAGGATATTACCAGTGAAAAAATTATTGAAAACAGTTTAAAAGAACTGGGTGAGAACCTGAATTTAGGCCAAAAGGTTGCTGGCTTAGGCAGTTGGAAATACAATGCGGTAAAAAATGAACTCTTCTGGTCTGACGAAATCTATCGAATTTATGATCTCAAACCACAAGAGTTTAGAGGGACCGTTATTGAATTAATTGACTTCACCTATCCGGAAGATCGTTGTGTTTTAGAAGAGCTAACCCAAAAACGGTTAGCCCGTGAAAAATTTGATCTCCAATACCGGATTCAATTAAGAAACGGGACCATTAAATACCTGCGTCTGGTAGGGGAACCCATTAAGAACAAAGATGGACTTAATACAGATCTGGTAGGAACCATCCAGGACATCACTGAGATAAAAAAACTGGAAAATGAAATTATTTTTATTAAAAAAAATCTTGAGCAAGCGCAGCGACTGGCAAAAATTGGAAGCTGGGAAATGAATGTCAGGAAGGAGGAGAATTTCATGTCAAATGAAGCGCTCCGCATTTTTGGCATCACAGCCGGGGAATTTGAAGGGACCTTTGAGGATTTCATGAACCGGGTGCATCCTGAAGATCGTGATATCATTATTGCTTCCATGTCTGGTCAGTTAACTGAAGATCCTTTTGAACTTGAATTTAGGGTAATTAGAAAAGATGGGACCTTTCGTGATGTTTTTCAAGTAGCAGAATTTAAGCTTGATGAAAGCGGTCAGATGATGCGGGCTTACGGGACCATCCAGGATATTACCGAAAAAAAAGAGTTCGAACGCGCCATCGAAACCAAACAGCAGGAGATCGACAAAATACAGCAACGAACAAGAATGCTCATTCAGGAGTCCGGGATGGTTTTTGAGATTATTGACGAGAATGGCATTATTAAATATATCAGTGATACCTCTCAAAAAGTTATTAATTACAATCCCGGGAGTATGATCGGTAAAAGTGTCTATAACTATTATGACCACGATGAAGCGGCTTATTTAAAGGGCCTGATTCATAGCGCCATGGAAAATAAAGAGAGCCCGGAAACGGGGATTATAACCTTTGGTAGAAAAACCGAGAAGCCAATTTACCTTGAGGTTCATATCCAGAATTTTCTGGATCATCCCATTATTCAGGGATTAGTTCTGGATTTTCGGGATGTAACTGATCGCATCATCATGCAACGGAAAATAGAAAAGCTGGCATCCTATGATGAAACAACCTCTCTGCCCAAACAAAATCAGTTTAAAAAAGAGCTAGCTGAAAAATGCCTAAAAGCGACAATTGACCAGCAAAGCCTGATTGTGTTAATGCTGGATTTTGAAGGGTTTAAAGAAATCAATCATTCGATGGGATTTAATGTCGGGCAACAGCTGATTGTTCAGATTGTCATGCGACTACGGGGGCTTTTGGGAAAAGATACCCTGATTTCTCGGTATTCGGAAGACCAGTTTGCCATTGTCATTGAGAAATTAATTAACCTGGAGTCCTACGAAGCCAGAGTTTTGGAAGTTATCAATTTTTTTGACCGTCCCTTTAAAATAGATATCTATGAATTTGATGTCAATGTGAATGTGGGAGTCAGTGTTTATCCGCTCGAAATACAAGCAAAAGACGGGGAGCAAGAGGACGAGTTGACGACAGAAACTCAAGCGCCGGATGAAATTGAACAGTTGGTTCAGTATGCCAACATCGCCCTGGTTTGGTCTAAAAAAGAAGGCAAAAACGGCTATCGGTTTTATTCCTCAGAGCTCAACATCCAAAACTATAAACAGCTCCAACTGCGCCACGATTTACGGATGGCCGTTAAACGCGATCAGTTTATGGTTTTTTATCAACCCATGGTACGGATAAAAAACAATGGGATCTTAGCCGTTGAAGCCTTGATTCGATGGAATCATCCGGATTGGGGAATTGTCTCGCCGGAAGAATTTATTTTCCTGGCCGAAGAAACCGGCGCCATTGTAGAAATGGGGAAATGGGTGCTTAGGAAAGTTTGTGAAGATCATCGTTATTGGATGATGAAGGGCTACGAACCAGTCTATGTTTCGGTTAATTTCTCCAGCATCCAGTTTTACGAGCGTGATTTTGTCAACAATATTACCGCTATATTAGCAGAATATGAGATGGATCCCAAATATCTGATCGTCGAACTGACTGAAAGCCTGATTATCGAAAATGCTTATAAAGCCATTGATGATATTGAAAAACTCCAGTCGGCGGGTATTCAAGTCGCACTGGATGATTTTGGTACCGGTTATTCTTCGCTAAGTTACTTGCAGTACTTTAATATTGATATCATAAAAATGGATGCGTCCTTTTTAAAGAATATTATGGCAGATAGGACAACAGCCATCATTGCCCAGGCGATTATTAATCTGACCAAGGAGTTGCGCATTAAACTGGTTTGCGAAGGTATCGAGAATTGGGATCAGCTTTCATTTCTCAGAGAAAATAATTGTTTTTCAGGGCAGGGATACCTTTACTCACGACCCGTTCCCTTTTTGAAAATTGATGAACTGCTGGAAAAAGGAAAGTGCCGACCGGTTCTCAGCAACACAACATTTAAACCCCGAGTTGAAAGGCGACGCTATTTCAGACAGGCCTTTCGTGATCTATTACGAACAGATCTGACAATTTTGAGAATTAAAGACAAAAAAATGAACGTGGGAAATTCAAAGGCCCTGATTAAAAATATTGGTCCCGGTGGGCTTTGCTTTATATCCAACATCCAGTTTCCACTGGAACGGGATTTCACCCTCAAGTTTAGCACGACTCTTTTAGGAAAAGAAATCATTGCCTTGGGGACCCCAGTTTGGAGCCAGGAAGCGGAGGGCAATCTCTTTGAGTATGGGATTAAGTTTATAATGGATGAAGCTGAAGCCGAGGAACTGACCCGGATTCTTTATGAGCTTCAGGTAAAAATGAAAAAGAATATTCTTTTTTCAGACGGCAGCTTTACCGATAAAACAGCCTATAACTATTTTAACGATCTCACCGGACAGCAGATCCCGGCGAAGGTCGATTTCAGCCAATATAAAAAAAGATGAACCCGCGGGTTCATCTTTTTTATGCCGTTTAAGGGCTAACAGGGAGGGGTTGCTGGGTTTCCAAAAAATCGACGCAGAGGATGTATTTTTTGGCTGCCAGTCGAAAAACCCGGGAATAGGTGATGCAGAGATTCCCGGTAGCCATCGAGACATAGGGTTCGGAAATGTAGGTATCCTGTTTGCGTTTGATCAGATTATAATAGAAGTTTTTAATTGAGTGATCGACCCCCATCTTAGCAGAATGAAACACCAGTTTTTCGCAGGCACCCATGTTTTTGGCACCAATTGTGTCGCTGCATTGAATTCCGGATTCATCCAGCACATAGGCACAATCCACCGCTTCTGTGAGGATCAGGCATTGGAGGAGCTGGTTGTCAAATTCATTGGGGTGATCCACCACCGCCAGAGCTTTGATCATCCCATTAACGGTTTGGGTGTAAGCCATACACTTCTGATTGTAATCCTCCAGCTCCTGGAGCAACAGGGCTTTATAGTTGTCTACCACCAAAGCGGTTTTAGCAATCAGTTCAGCTTTGAGAACAAAATCATCGCTGGGTTTGGCAAAATAGAAACCCTGGATTACCTGACCGCCCAATTTTAACACCTGAATCGCTTCGGTCCGGGTTTCCACCCCTTCGGCGACAATCAGGGCACCAATCTTATTAGTCAGATTTACCAGCGATTTAAAGACTTCCTGCTTGTGATAAATGCGATCGATATCCGCAATAATGGAGCGGTCAATTTTGACGATGTCTGGTTTTAAGCCGGCGATACGGTCCATATTGGAAAAACCGGCACCGACATCGTCCAGAGCGATCAAAAAGCCCTTGTTTTTATAGGTGGTCACAAATTGGGTCAAGCCTTGGGCGTCCATAGCTTTTGACTCATTGATTTCGATGACGATATTTTTAGGACTGATGCCGCTGCTATTAACTTGTTCCCAAAGGTAATTGGAGCCGCCCACCTTATCGATGATGGCCGTGTCCAGGTTGAGAAATAAGAGCAAGTCCCGATTTGTCTGATGATAATCCCGGAAGGCAGTAAGAACTGCATCCCGGCAAGCCCGATCCAGTGGGGTCGTCAGCCCGACTTTAGCAGCAGCGTCAAAAAGCAGCTTTGGTGGAATAATTTGGGTTGAACCCGGAATAATCCCCCGGATCAAGCCTTCCAATCCCAATATTTTTCTCCCAGTGACGGACATAATGGGTTGAAAATAAGCCATTAGTCTCTTTTGTCGGATGACTTCACTGATATTAAATGTCTTTTCTGTACAGATAATTTTGTGCGTTGTTATTTCCAATTTCTTCTCCAGAATTTTGCGATTTTCGTCTCTTTGATAAGTTGCTTTTACTATCCGATCCCGCAGCGAACAAGCGTTTAACAATTGGTCGGTACGGTAGTATAACGATACAGCAGTATGACTTAATTGTACTGTGTTATCCAGATTAATTCAACCTATTTCGCAGTTTCAAAAGTGTAGCAGACATCGCTTTCGGCTTACGCCAGACAATGGGAAGATAAAATTTAATGATCGTGGTGGGTATGGTTGCAAGTGTGGCTGTGAACATGGGGGGCCGTTTCCTTGGATTTGATCTGAATAAAATCCTCATAGGCCTTATGGATCGCATCGTAATTCTCAAAGATGCTGATCGTGTTAATATTGTCTTGGACAGCTTTAAGCAGCTCATGGACGTGATGGCGTTTTAAGTAATCCGGGAGGCTCACATCGAAATTTACATAGGACCCGATGGCCAGAGCTTGTCCATAGAATTCGGCTAATGCCTGCATGTGGGCAGTCAGATCAAAAGAAAGCAGGCTTTCGTATTCCGGGACAGTACCACAGAGATAAGAAAAAAGTACCGCTTTGTTTTCAACGCTGGTCAGGTTGTAGTAAAGGTAAAACCCCCGGAACCAGGCCCGGACTTCGGCCAAGAATAAAAAACAGGCGGAATCGGGGAATTGGGCGGCCCGCAAATTAGCAACACCGTATTTTTCTTTAATATCAGCAAAGTCAATCAATCGGGTGTATTCGTAGGCAATGGCTTGGCCGTATTGCTGGGTTTCATCAAAAAGATCTTCATGGAGTAGTAAATAGTAATGATCATCCTGCTCATCGGGTAGTACCAGCAGTTTTAGGCTGTCATCAAGCTCTTGTTTGGATGCTTTAATAATAGCCTGGTCGCATTTGGTATTAGCCAGTTTTAGCCGCTCATGATAAAGATCGGTGGTGACGATGATTTCCAGGGGATAATCTTTTTGTACCTGATAAACGAGATTATATGTTTGGATCATGTTTTGGATAACGGACATAGGGTTTCCTCCTTAGGTGTATAAATAGCAATGAAATAGTTTGAGGTAAAATAAATACCTGGCACGATGATGCCGTTATCCCAATAAGAACAACAGCCTATCGATAATAAGAAATGCTTACTTAGAATTAGTATAACCGCTTACGGCGATGGTGTAAATGGTAGAAATCAGTACACGTTGATTGGCTACGAAAAAAAACAGCCGCCGTTCGTTTAAATCAACCAAAAATGACAGCCTGAGGCTAGCGGTTTCTTTTCAGTTAAAGAACGGTTTAAAAAAGCAATGTGGAAATACGCCTTTTTAGTAGAAAACTACGCCTTTTCATCGGCAACTTATGTGTTAGGATATTCTTATAAAAAAATATAAGTTTAAATCATCCAGAAGTTAAATGATGCGAAATGATAAAATAGGAAGGTGAAAAGATGAAACAATTGCAGCAGCTTATTTTAGGATTGGCAATTGGACTTGTTATTTTGTGGGGTGGAGGACCGGTGTTGGCGGCTGGGCCAACGGTCAGTACGAAAGCGGCGGTGACGACCGATAAAACGGCGACCTGGTCATGGACTGGCATGACTAGCAGTTATCGCTATAGTCTTGATAATGAAACAGACTGGCAGGCGACGACGGAAACCAGCTTTAGTCCCAGTGGGCCATTGTCCCGGGGGACTCATATCCTTTATGTTCAGGAAGACCAGAGCGGCAGCTGGAGTGAGAGCAGCAGTGCCAGCCTGTATTGCTTGGAAACTGAGTCAGATGCCACGGTACTTATTAGTGATGGGGTTGACTTGACCGCCTTTTCGGATTTTGTCAATGCTGTCCCAGCTAATGGTGTTGTCAATGCCAAATTGACAGCGGATATCGCACTCAGCAATACTGAGACCAATCCCTGGAAGCCGATTGGTAAAAACATCAGCTATCGTTATCAGGGTGTCTTTGATGGTCAGAACCATGTCATCCGCGGGCTTTACCTGAGCTTCGGCAATGACTTTAGCGGTCTTTTTGGCATGAGTACCGGGACTATTAAAAATCTGACACTTACAGATTCAACGATCAGCGGTGGATATGATGTCGGAGCAATTATCGGGTTGGCCAATTCTGGCAGTCAGATCATTAATTGTCATAATACCGCCACCGTCAGCGGCACACAACGGGTTGGCGGGATCGCCGGGACTTTTATGGGCAACTTGGAAAACTGTTCCAATAGTGGAACAGTAACGGGGGTTAAGGGCAGTATTGGGGGCATTGTCGGATTTCAGCAAGGTATTATGCTTAACTGCTTTAACACTGGTACAGTAAAAAGTACCAGTTCGGATGTTAATGATTATAATATCGAAATTGGCGGGATTAGCGGTGACTCATTTTTTGGATCGACCAGTGATTGCTACAATAGCGGAGCAATTATTTTTGCTAGCTTTGGTACCAAGTGTAAGCAGGGATCGATTATTGGTCAAAAAAGTTCGTCTGTAACGGTTTTAAATTGCTATTATCTGAAAAATACAGCGAGTAATGGCATTGGTAGTAATAGTACTGATATCGACACCGAAACGGCCAGAAAAGATACGACCAGTTTTACCAATGGTGAGGTCTGCTACGACCTGCAGGCTGGCCAGTCAAGCCTTAGTTGGGGTCAGACCTTAACTGGAAGTGCTGATCCGCGACCGGTTTTAAGCACCCAGTCCGATAAAAAGGTCTATCGGATAATATTTGATTATTCAGATGCTACAGCTGATCTGATCAGCTATCACAATCAGAACGATAGCGTCAGCACCCTCCAGTCAGTTGATTATGCCTTAACCCTTGATGGGGCCCCCTTTACCGACAGTAATTATCAGGTCGGCAGCAACGATGTGACTTTTACCGCCATAAAACGCGAGGCTTTTAGCGGGGTAAGTGTAACCCCTTATAACGAAAGCTTTGACGGTAGCAACCATTCGCTTGTAACTGTCAGTGGTGCCCCGGAAGGAGCCGCCATAACCTACAGCTCAACCGGTCAAGAGGGCAGCTTTTCAGATACGTTGCCAGAGATGAATGAGGTTGACAGTGTTGATGTTTATGTTAAAATCAGTGACTTTTATCACTATGATTTTTTATGTGGAAAGCTGACTGCCATCGTCACGAAGGCCAGTGCCCCCACAGTGGCACCGGTTGAAAAAAATTATACTTATGGTATCACCAATCTCGACGAGAGTATTGACGTAACAACCTTGTTGCCAGCTAATCGGGGGACGAGTAACTATGTTCTGGGCACACTCAGCGATAACCAGGGCATTCTAGACGGAACACCTAGTATTGGCGTTGATGGCTGTATTAACTATCGTATTAAGGGAGGGGCGGTTGGTGATACGGCAACGATTCCAGTTATTATTGACAGCAACAATTACGACCCAATTACAGTTAGTGTGAAAATAAATCTGATTGATAAGCAAACCCTGATAATTGACGGTATCTCAGTTAGTAATAAAACCTATGATGGTAATCCACTGTTGCCAGCGGGAAGTGTGACAATCAGTGATGCGGGTGGCCAGGCGGTCGATCCCGGGCCGCTAACCTATCGTTACCATAGCACAGATGGTGACAGTTACGACAGCAGTATCGCTCCGACCAAGGCGGGCAGCTTTCAGTTGGATATTTTTGTGCCAACTGAGAATCCAACTTATACTGGGAATTTGGGGCCGATTTCTTTTAACATTCTACCGCGACCGATTGAGGTCAAGGCCCAAAACCAGACCATCACAGCCGGTAGCGAACGGCCAGCCGATGCGTATAGTCCCCCTGATCTGGCTGAGGGTGATACCCTGACAGGGGTTAGTTTTGCCTGTGATTATCTAAAAAACGATATTGCTAAGGGAATAGCGGGCAACTATCCGATTACCCCCAGCGGAGGTGTTGTCAGTGGTGGCAATGAAAACTACTTGATCACCTATAAGCCGGGTGTACTGACGGTCAATCCGGCCAGCACTGGTGGCGGTACTGGTGGGGTGGTGAGCCCGACGCTTCCGGAAGTTAGTTTAAGTACCCATCCGCTTTCCTTTGATGCCGAAGGTCATCTGGCGATTGATATCGCCGGATTGCCGCCAGGGGCCACGGTTTATTACAGCGGCGATGGTCTTTCCTATGCGACGATCCCGCCGGTAATGACCGGAGCTGGCAGCTATCCTTTATATATAAAGATAACTTGTCCTGGTTACACAGATTACCAGACTCAAGCACAAGTGACTGTTACCAAGGCAGTGACTACGCCGCCAGCCGATATAACCATAATCCCGCCCGACGATCAGTCTGGTGGTGTAGCTTTACTGGCGGAGGGGCTACCATCAAACCGGGGTGCAACTCAGTTTGAAATCATCGGGGTATCTGATCCCGATCAGCTACTGGGGAATACTCCAGAGGTCGATCAGAATGGTCAGCTTAGCTATTGGTTACGGCAGGATGTAGCAGCCGTTCGCTATGATGTATCCGAAATGGCTAATAATCAGATGACAACCGGGGCAACGATTTCAATTAAGGTGTCAATGGCCAATTACGAGGATTTGACCCTGAAAGTGATGATTGGTAAAGAGCTAGAGGAAGCAATTGGAATTCGCTACCTCACCCATATCCAGGACATCGGCTGGGAAACCGACTGGGTTACTGAAGGGGGTTTATCTGGCACCTCCGGACAGTCCAAACGATTGGAGGCACTGAAGGTCGAGCTTATCGGCGATGTGCCGGAAGGAGCCAGTATAGAAACCGCAGCACATGTACAGAATCAGGGGGATCTGGGTCCCTTTACCATGGGCACCGCTGCCGGTACCAGCGGGCAGGGCTTGAGGCTTGAAAATATCTGTCTGACCCTTGAAGATCTCTCCGGCTATATCCTTCTTTACACGGTACATGTACAGAATCAGGGCTGGTTGCGGGATGAAGACGACAGCAGCAGTTGGTTTAAATCTGGTGAAATCGCCGGAACGGCGGGTCAGGGGCTGCGACTGGAAGGGATTAAGATTATGCTGGTAAAGACTGAATAAACCGGATAGTTGTTTAATTTATGATCAGCGTTGAATTAATTACACAGCTTTGGTTGTATTACATGAACCCGTAGTTTTTGGACTGCGGGTTTTTGCTAGTTAAGAACGGGTTGTTATAGTGTTGACTGTTGATTTTAAAAATCTACTCCTTTTTACATTAAAAATACGCCATTTAAAAGATAGAATGGTTTTTATAGAAGTGGTAAAATTAAGACAATATTTTAAATAGATGAGAATGGCAGGAGAAAAATGAATAATAAATTTGTTTACCAGTGTGCTTTGATCACAATACTTTTTTTATGGTTACCGCTAACGGCTTGGGCTGCTGATAATCCCGTGGGAGTTTCCTACCGGGGCCACATTCAAGATCAGGGCGATTACCCACTTGACGGCAGCTGGGTCGACAGTCCCGAAATCATCGGCACGGTTGGTCAGAGCAAGCGGATTGAGGGCTTTGAAATTAAGTTGACGGGAACCGTTCCCGAGGGGATGGAATTGCGTTATAACGTCCATGTTCAGAATAAGGGCTGGCTGTATGACGAGAACGATTCCGCCGATTGGCCCAAAGACGGTGCCTATGCCGGTACTCGGGGGGACGGCCTGCGAATTGAAGCGGTCAAGATTGTTTTGACTGATCGCGCCGGGAAAGCGTTGACGGATTACAGCGTTCAGTATCGCGGCCATGTTCAGAATGTTGGCGATTTGCCGGCTGATAAAACCCAGTGGCTGGCCGATGGTGCGCAGTTAGGCACGGTCGGGAGTTCGCTGCGTCTGGAAGCGCTGCTGGTACAGGTAGTTAAAACCGCGGTTGATCCACCGGAACCAATTGAGCCGACGGTTTATGACAAGGTCGGTACTTACGGCCCGACCACTGGCACTGAAACAGTGGCCGGTGATGTAATTGTCGCAGCCGATGGGGTAACTCTCCAGAATCTGCTGATTCAGGGTAATCTGACCATTAGTGAGGCCGTGGGGGACGGCAACGTCACCCTGAACAACGTCACAGTTAAGGGCGATACCGTTGTCCACGGCGGCGGGGTTAACAGCATTAAGATCAACGGCGGTGCGTACAGCCGCATTATCATGGAGAAAACCGCCAGTGGAGCCGTGCGGATTGTGGCCACGGATGTAGATGGGCTGGCGGTCGTGATCGCTGAAGACGCTACCGGGGAAACGATTATTTTGGAAGGTAAGTTTGACAGCGTGGAAGTCAATGCCCCCAACATGACCGTGACCACCCAGGGCGCTACCACCACTATCGGGACGATGACGGTGAGTGCCGGGGCCGCCGGTAGTACGGTAACCGTCGCGGCCGGTACCACGGTCAGTGATCTGGTGCTGGATGGCAAAGCGGCGGTTAAAGGTCAGGGCAATGTGGTCAAAGCCGAGGTTAAAGCCGACGGAGTGGTCTTTGACAAGAAACCAGGTGCCGTTACGGTGGAACCGGGCGTGGTGATTCCACCGGTCTTTCCGACGCCGGATAGTGGCGGCGGCAGTGGTGGGGGAACACCCCCGGGGCCGATTGCTGTTACCGCGGTAAGTCTGAATAAATCGGCTTTGATCTTGTCTTTCAATGATACTGAAACCCTGGCGGCCACGGTAGCACCGGCGGATGCGACGAATAAAACGGTCACCTGGACAACCAGCGATACCACCATTGCCACGGTGGATGCCACCGGGAAGGTCACCGGGAGTGCCAACACCGAAGGGGAGGCTACCATTACCGCCACGTCGGCTGATGGGACGCAGTCGGCTAATTGCACCGTAGCCGTGACCAGATTTAAGGTGACCAAAACCGCGGATGGCATCGGCACGATCACCGGGATGAACGGCAGCAGCACGGACATTGTGATCCCGGAAACCATTGGCGGGTTGACCATTACCGCCATTTCTGATCAGGCCTTTTCCGGGTGCAGCAATTTATCCAGTGTGACGCTACCATCGG
Organism: Acetobacterium sp. KB-1; assembly: GCF_003260995.1. Taxonomy (NCBI): domain Bacteria; kingdom Bacillati; phylum Bacillota; class Clostridia; order Eubacteriales; family Eubacteriaceae; genus Acetobacterium; species Acetobacterium sp. KB-1. The sequence continues at coordinate 742,582 of NZ_CP030040.1, read as the reverse complement.
GACTGACCGCCATCGGGACTGAAGCCTTTAATAACTGTTCCAAGTTGACGGATATCGAGATCCCTAAAGGGGTCATTTCGATTGGGAATGCTACCTTTGGTTTTGATGCGGGCAAAGCACCAGCCAGCCGCAGCTATACCTTCCGGGGCGATGTGCCGGGGGCGATAGGTGCCAGTGCGATTCCGATCACCGTTACTCACATTCCGACGATCAAGTATTATGAGAATTATATCGGCTTTTCAACAGTGGATTGGGCTGGGTATACCAAAGCGGTTATTCTAGAAAAACCAACTCTGACTGACCCGACGGCCACCAATACCGGCACCCCGACGGTTGATTTAAGCTGGGCAGCAGTTACCAATGCAACGGGCTATCAGGTCTATTTTAGTAAAAAAGGTGATCTTTCAGATGCTACTATTACCCCTGTGACCGAAGCAAAAGCAAAAATCGAAACCGGGTTGGAGCCTAGGCAGCTCTATTATTTCGCTGTCAAGGCTCAGGATGTCCACGGTGAATCGCTGCTGTCGGAAGTAAAATCAGAGCGGATTCCGGCTTTTGAAGTAACAGGGGTCACTCTGGATAAAGCTACCCTGTCGGTGGGGGTGACCAAAACGGCTCAGCTGAACGCTTCGGTAGAACCGACCAATGCCACCGACCAGACGCTGGTGTGGATGTCTGACAATCTCGCGGTGGCCACGGTGGATGTCAACGGGTTGGTTACCGGGATCAGCGAAGGAACGGCAACCATTAAAGCGACGACTCCCAATCATACATTTTTTAAAAATTGCACAGTGACAGTGACCGAGGGTTATGACGTATTAGTTACCGACAACAAAGCCACCATTACCAAATATTATGGCGATAATAAGGATGTGGTGATTCCGGACACGATAGACGTTAATGGAACACCGGCGGATGTTGTCGCTATTGGGGCCTCTGCTTTTTATAATAGTGGTGTAACTCGGGTAACCATCCCCGCGAGGGTAACCAGTATTGGTGCAATAGCTTTTAAAAATTGCGCAAATCTGACAACGGTCACATTTAAGTCTGGTTCCCAACTGTCAATTATTGGTAATTCAAGTTTTATGGGAAGCTATGCCTTGAGCAGTATCGTACTGCCAGACACGGTTACCTCAATTGGCGACTACGCCTTTGGTGACTGTAGTGATTTACGAACCCTGACGTTGCCGGCTTCCCTAACAACAATCGGTATCAATGCCTTTTATTTCACGGGATTAACGGCTATTACGATTCCAAGTCAGGTCACCAGCATTCCAATCTCAGCTTTTTATGGTTGTCAGGGGCTAACAACCATCGATTTGCCCGTCGGATTGCAAACCATTGGAAATACGGCATTCGCTTTGACTGACTTTCAAACCCCGATAGCCCGAACCTTTACCTTTAACGGGGATGCCCCGACGTTGGGAACGGCTGCTATTCCGCCGACGAGCGGCTCCGCCATTACCACTATCAAATACCCTGCTATTTATACTGGCTTTAATAGTTGGACAGATTATACACTCGAACCAATTAGCTAGTATACCAAACAAAAAGCAGCGACGTATCGTCGTTGCTTTTTTGTTTGGTGATTTTTATCAATTCATTTCCAAAAACGGTTCGCCGTTATCACTATCGTCATAACCACTGGCATAAGTGCCCTTGGGGACGACCTCGATCTGGATTGCTTCGAGTCGATAGCCATAGCCGGAAGTGCCGGCCATCTCGCCATTTTTACCCCAACCCATCCAGCCAAAGTTCTGACAATGAACACGGTAATAGACATCAAAGCGATCAGCATCGGCACCGACTAACTGAATCTCGATGGCTTCAAGGCGATAGCCGTAGCCAGTGGTACCGCTGACCTCACCGTCATAGCGCCAGGGTGCCCAACCGATATTCTGGATATGGGTGTGGTAGGCAATGCCGAGGTCATAGTTAGTTTCACCAAGCTGCATCTGGATCGCTTCGAGACGGTAGCCATAGCCTGAAGTGCCACTTATTTCGCCATTGGAACGGTTGCCTTGCCAACCAATGTTCTGAACATGGGTACGGTAATAACAATTAACCGTTGGCTCAGTTGCAGTTTTGATCTGAATCGTATAGGTGGCCGTCTTGCCGCCCACGGTAACGGTCAGTACCTGATTAGCACTGGCTTGGGCGCTGTTAAAACCGGTAACGTTGGCCGTTGTGACAGTTTCTACCCGGGTGCTGCCATCACTGTAGGTTCCGGTAACCTCCAGACCAGCTAGATCAAGAGATTCTCCGATTTGATAAATCAGTTTATTGGCGGGTTTTGTAATAGCAATCGTTTGGAGGGTAACGCTTTGTCCGCCAGTGAAGGCTTTGATACAAACATTTGAATCATCGTAGTAACCAATGTCATACCAATTGCCGGTTCCGACAGAACTGATAAAGCTCTCCCCGAAATTAGCTGAGGCACCACTATTGTAGTTAGGTACCGGTGCTTCAACCGGAACAGGATAATCCGATTGGGGTGTGGTATATTTAATTACCACCGCAAACAATTGAGAAGCCGTCAGGTTCACCGGGGTGTTTAAGTCAACAGTATAGTAGCCTTGATTGGTAAAGGTTGTCGTTTGCGTTGCTCTTAATTGACCACTGCTGGGATTGTCAGGGGAGACGTTGGTATAGATTTTTATTTCTGCAGTGGTGTTGGGGCTTAATGAATAGGTGCTGATGGCAGTAAGGTTTTCGCTGGCAACGGCGGAAAAAATATTAGCTCCCCAGGAAGATTGGTCACCGGTGGCATAACCCCGGGACATGGTGTTACCAAGGGGATCAAATTGGTAGACCCGACTGTAATTACTAGTGGACTGAGCACTATGGAAGGCCACCACGTTATTGGCAGCATAGGTGTCATAATAAGAAAGATAGAAATAGCCACCGTCACCCCAATCGGTGCCCCAGCTATTTCTGACAATCCAGGCGCCGTTACCCGGTGGAATCTTGCTAAAAAGGTTACGGTCGAAATTATCATTCCATCCGACAATAGCGACATCGTGGTTTGTTTGGGCGTAGCCATCGTAGTAAAGGGCAAATGACTGCTCATTATAGTAACTGGGAAAGTCAAAGGCATCGGCAAAGATGGAGGTGGACAAAGCACCACCGGCGATGATCGTTTCTTTAACAGCAACCTGAGATTTAGGGAGGTAGTCTATCTGCTGTACATGATGAATCGGAGTCAGACCAGTTTTTTTAGTCGAGTCGTAAGGATCGCTGCTTTCACTGACCGGACCACTCCAGCGTGCCAGGTAGGCAGTAGCCATGTCGCTGTTACCACCATCATTGGGTCCATAATCGAAGCCATGATTCCACATCATGTTATTTTCGGAAAGATCCTCAGTTTTTATCGGTTTGAGGTAGGATTCCAAAGAACCCAGACTGGCAAAGGTCCAGCAGCTTCCCCACTGTCCTTGATTGCGTACTGCTGTAACCCGGCCGGTGGTGCGCAGATCATAACTGATGGGAAGGGTGGCTGAGGTATCAAAGCTGTTTTCCTTAAGACTATCCACTCGGTTAAGCGGCGCAGGAATGTGGCCGAGTCCATACCCATCCGTGGTAGCGGTGCTAATTTCACCGGCAGCCAGGTCAGTCTGGTATTGCACAAAGTCCGGATTTAATGGAGCAGTTAAGGGTGGAGCCATGTCATTTGCCCAAGTGATCGGGGACATGACAATCAAACAGACCAAACCGACGAAGATTAGCGATAGTCGGTGTTTTAATCGTGTTTTCATGTGGATACATCCTTTCTAAAACAGATTTGGGCAGTTGGAAAGAGTATAATGTACACGCTTGTCAAGACACGAAATTAGAAATTTTTAGATAAATCTCCTTTCGCGTTTTGATTAGGCAGCCAATGCCATATTTTCATAGAATACAGCTGCCGGTGTTTTGTAATTGAATCGCTGGTGACCTCGCTCATTGTTATATTTAGCGATGTATTCCTTTGTCATGGCTCTCACTTCAGTGACGGTTTCCGGGTACAGCAAATACAGGCGTTCCCATTTATATGATCGAAAAAACCGTTCAATGGCAATATTGTCGGTAGCACGGCCTTTACCGTCCATGCTGATTTTTGTCGTTTTAAAGCTTTTAATCAGGTCAATATAGGCATTTGACGTAAACTGACTGCCCTGGTCACTGTTAATGATCTCAGGTGCACCATAGGTTTGAATGGCGGTTTTTATAACACGGGTGACCATGTCGGTTTGCAAGGTGTTGCTGATGGTGTATCCCACAATATAACGGGAATACCAGTCAATAATAGCGGTTAAATACACAAATCCATTTGGGGTTCCTATATAAGTAATGTCAATGGACCACACCTGATTCGGTTGGTTAATTTCAAGATTTCTCAGCAGGTAGGGATAAGTTTTGGCTGCTTTGGCTCGCTTACTCAGATTGGGGCCGGGATAGAAACAAACAATATCCATTTCCATCATATAACGCCTGACAAGACGCCTGCCTACTTGATGAAAGCCCAGTTTATGCAATTCATTCCTGATTCGTCTGACGCCATAGGCTGGCTCCTCAAAATGAATACGATCAATGGCGTTTTTGATATTGATTTCATCTTTGGATGGCGCAACATCTATGGGTTCATGATAAGCTGTTGATCGCGATAGCGTCAGAAGTTGGCACTGTTTTTTTATGGTTAAGAAAGGGTGCTTCCAATCAATTAACGTTCTTTTTTCTTCATTTGAGAGATTTGGATTTGTTTTTTTTTAAGCCAATCGACATCCAATGTTAATTCGCCTATTTTCTTTACGAGCAGCTCCTTTTCATCTTCATGCTCTTGTTTGAGTTTGTCAACATCTTCATTTTTCTTATTGAAGACGGCGGACATATTGGCGATAAATTCGGTTTTCCAGCGGCTTAATAATTGCTGAGATACATCATACTTCTTAGAGATCTCGGCTAACGTATTTTCTTCTCTGAGGATTTCCAGCACGATGGCTGCTTTTTCCTCTGGGGTCCAGGTTCGTCGTTTTCTACTCATGTGTATAGTTTATCTTATTTTCTGGATTTTGTGTCCAACTATTTGTGGACATTATAGAGTTACGAAAGATGTGCTCAACTAGCCGGTGTCTGACCGGAACAGTAAGAAAATGGCAAAAATGGAAACGTTTGCAGTTCTGGACAGAAAAACCATGTCGTTGTATTTAGGTTATATCAAATAAGTGTGGCTTTATTCAAAAAATCTAAATTATTTTTAAAAAACTAAGCGACTTGAAGTAAGGGTAATAAAGAAACCAAAAGCGATATAGTAGCTACCACGCCAAAATGATTTAAATATCGGAAGCTGGGTATAACAAAACTAAATGTTCTTGGCAATTGTAATGGGTTGTTAGACACTTAGCAAATGCAATTGTCAGTTGTCATAATGACAAGAAGGAGGAATTTATGATGTTGATACCAATAAAGAAAATTAGCTTATGGGGGGGTGTTCTGCTGGTGGCAGGGATGCTGTTATTTACAGGCTGTACACCAGTTAAAACCGCTACCCAGGAAGGTGGGAAAACAGAAAGCATCGTGGTCATCAATCCAGAAACCACAGCCGCCGCACAGAAAGTTCTTAAATTCTACCAGGCTGTTAACCTCGACATGCCCCGCAGTCAGTTGGAATCGCTACTGGGAGTTACTGGAGAAGTCCAGTCCGATGGTCGGGTTGCTTATCACGACCCACACAGTGATTATGGGGTATTGATTAAGTACGGGGAAGATGACATGGTCTTCGCCAAACAACTGCTCTTCTCAGAAAAATCTCCGGAACTGGTGGCGTTAAATCCTTTTTTAGTCACCGACAAGCAGGCATACCGGATGGCAGCGGGGATGCCCTTTTATGAGGTTCAGGAGGTGATGGGTAGCGACGGTATCGAAATTAGCTTGAGTAAGCCAGAAACCGGTACGACCAAACAGGTTATTGGGTTGGGTTGGTTTAATTCTGACGGCTCCAAGGCCATCGTATATCTCAATCTGCCCAAGGGTGAGGTTATCTCCTCAGAATTCCTTACCAGTGAGTCATAAGACTTGGCTGGTAAAATGGATCGAGGGGATACCGGGTTTTTATAAAAAGCATAAAAAGGCGATAATTTACACCCGATATGCTTTGAAATCTGTGGAGAATAACGTATAATAAAACAATGAGTTAAAATCTACAATTAATCAGAGATTTCTGTAAAAATAAACCCATCAGGGCAGTGAAAGGGTAACGGCATGGATAAGAATCCCCACAAAGGTCATCGGCAACGGGTTAAAAACCGGGTCATCAAAGAAGGAATCGACAGTTTCGAGGATCATCAAATTCTCGAGCTGTTGCTTTTTTATTGCGTCCCGATGAAAGATACCAACGAGTTAGCCCATCAACTGATCAGCCATTACGGGTCGTTGTCGGGGGTCTTTGATGCCGATCCCAAGGACCTCTGCGACAAGGCTGGGGTTACCGAAAACATCGCCATTTTGCTGTCCCTGATTCCCGCGCTGGCCCGGCGTTATCAGCAAGGCAAGTTTAAGGAAAAGGCAGTGCTAAACAGTACTACCAAAGCCGGCGAATATACCATGGCCCTTTTTACCGGCCGCCTCAATGAGGCCTTTTATGTCATCTGTCTGGACAGCCAGAACAAGGTCAACCAGGCCACCCTGCTCCATGAAGGCACCATCAACGAAGCCCCGGTCTACCCTCGACTGATCGTCGAAACTGCTCTGCGCCACCAGGCCGCCAGTATTATCCTGGCTCACAATCACCCAGGCGGAAGCCGACAGCCTTCGCAGGCTGATGTAGCGGTGACCAAGAAAATTAAAGCCGCCACCGAAGCCATTGCTATCACGGTAGTGGATCATATTATTGTGGCGGGGGAAGGGTATTATAGCTTTGCGGAGAATCGGATGTTGTGAAAAAGGGACTGATGCCAAATTGAAATGTCTGCTAGAGCTGGAAATCGGATTTTGAGACCTTACCGGAAGAAGTTAAACAGTTGACGCCGGATTATCGCTACCTGATCTATGATTTATCGCAATTTTCAGATGAAGATATTAAAGGAAATGCAGAACTGACGATTGTATTATCCATTTTCAGAGACATTTTCAAGAAAAACAGTCAGGAATTTCTTGGAAACATTTTTAAGGCCGCCAGAGCTCTGGATGAGTTAGAGGAAAAGGAAACAGGACTGCAGTATTTTGAAACCTGCATGCGCTATATCCTGTCATCAGGACCCCAGCTTTCAACGGATCAACTGAATACTGTTATTAAGCAATTTGAAGTAACCTACAAGAAAGGGAGTGAAGTGACCATGACATTAGCTGAAGTTTAAGAGAAGAAGGATTTGAAAAAGGCATTGAAAAGGGTGAAGCACGGGCTTATTCAAAAATGGCAATTAAAGCTTTGTCTAAAAAACTGGGAATTCTGCTAGCAGAATATTGTGAGAAACTGTCCCAATTGAATTTAGTCACTTTAGAAACTTTGAATGAAGAAATCGACAACTTCAAAAGTATTGAAGATGTCAAAAAGTTTCTGGGACTCTGACTTACACCAATGAGGTTTTTAAAAAAGCTGTCGTCGCAATTGAAATGTTCGGCGAAGGACAGCTTAACGAAGCCGACAATCTGAGCGATGCGGCTCTCACTAGTGCCGATTTTCCCAGAGCCGAGATTGTGGAAGGTCTGGCCGATATTAAAAAGATTTACTATAGGATATAGAAACATTTCCTGCCGGTTCATCCCTTGCGATGGACGGGCTGGATTTTTTTATTTTAAAAAAACCTAAAAATGACGGAGCTGTCGCATTTTCGACCAGACCACCACCACAAAAATCATCACTCTGGCAAGCTGGCTACCATAATGACAGCTCAATGACCGGGCAACAGACCCCTAAATAAAATGGCGGTCATTCGATAAAAGCACGTTTAATTCTGGCACACAAGTTGCCACATCTTGCCAGACAGGATAAACCGGTTATAATAAAAGATAGCGGGTTTTCTGCTGTGATGTAGTTGCTCACACCGGCTTTTTTAGCAGATGACAAGTTTTTGAAATAAAAAGAAAATAACAGAGTCGTTTTTGATAATAAAAAAGGCGGTTTTTTACTCATAAAGTTTTGAAAAAAATAAAAATGGGCGTATAATGGAATAGTGTTTTTAAATCAAGCGAAAAAAACTAAAAATAAACAAGACCAACAAGTAAAGCGATAGTCTTTTAGATTTAGCTTTTATTTGATAAAACTGATATAATATAAAACAAAATAACATCGTTTAGAACTGTTGTTTTTTCGATGCGTGAAAAGAGGTGATTGGTTTGTGGTGTAAAATATGTAACACCGAAACACCAAAAGCAGAATGTGATATCTGCGGTGTAAAAACAGAAACAGAAATGCCCGTGGAAGTGTGTTGGTGCGATAACTGCAAAACGCCAGTCATAAAAGAAGCCAATGCAATTGATAAAAACAGTTGCCCACTTTGTGGCGAGACAACCCGACATTTAGGTGCAGATCTGCGACCGGTATTCCCGGAAGAGCGTTTATTAATCGAGATAATTCTAGGAAAACCCCTAGAATATTTAAATAAAACGGTTTGGGTTGTCAATAATCGCTATTTTATTGACGGCCAGTTAAAAGTATTGACCTCGACAAAATTTGAGAAAGCAAATATCCCTGAAGTGGTTGAACAGATCAGTCTTTACAAAACTCAAAATTCCTACGATATGTTTAATGAATCCATTAAAACATTTATTAGCGCAAACAAAAGGCGGCTCGAATATTTAGAGAGCGAGGCGTTTGCTTTTATTAATAGTTCAGTAAAAAAGTATCCGATTGAAAATGTCGTCATTTCTTTCTCTGGCGGGAAAGATTCAACGGTTACTGCAGATCTGGTCACCCGAGCACTCAGCAATCCCAGCATCGTCCATATTTTTGGTGACACGACCCTGGAGTTTCCGCTGACAATGGAATATGCTAAGCGTTTTCGGGTTGATAATCCATTAACCATTTTTAAAACCGCCAAAAATAAAGACCAGGATTTTTTCAAAGTCTGTGAAGATATCGGGCCACCAGCCCGAATGATGCGCTGGTGTTGCTATATGTTTAAGACTGGCCCGATTACTCGTACCCTTAACAATATGTATAAAAATGAAAATATTTTAACCTTTTACGGGATCAGAAAATGCGAATCGGCAGCACGAAGTAAGTATAAACGGATCGAAGACGATGCGGAATCTATTAAAATCCAAAAGCAAACCGTGGCTTCGCCTATTTTCTTTTGGAAAGACATCGATATTTGGTTATATATTTTAGGCGAGAACATCGATTTTAATGATGCTTACCGACTGGGTTATGATCGGGTTGGTTGCTGGTGTTGTCCAAACAATAGTATTCGGGCACAGTTTCTATCTAAAATATATATGCCGGAGCAATCTGAGAAATGGCGTGAATTCTTAATTGATTTTGCGAAAAAAATTGGCAAGCCTGATCCTGAAGTTTATGTGGATACCGGTAAATGGAAGGCCAGGCAAGGCGGGAATGGGGTTGAATCAGCTCAAGATGTCAAAATTAAATTTACCAATTGTACCACCGAAAATAATGCTAAAATATACCGTCTTAATAAGCCGATTACTGATGAATTTATCAATATGTTCATTCCTTTTGGAGAAGTCAAAAATGAATTGGGCCGCAAGCTGATTGATGAAAAAATCATCGTTGATATTAAAACAAAAATTCCCATTATTTCCATCCAGCCCTTTGAACAGGATGGTTATGAAAATGCCGTTAAAATAGCGACCATGAACGTGAAAAAACATGATGATCTGCAACGGATGATTGGTTATCAAATTAGAAAGTATAATGCCTGTCGTAAATGTTTAAAATGCGAATCTTTATGCAAGTTTGGAGCCATCACCATCAATGCCGATCTTTACAAAATAGATAGTCAGAAATGCAAACGGTGTAAAATGTGTGTCACCGCTAAATACCTTGAAGGCGGTTGCATGATGGATAAGTTTTTAAAAACAAAATAAGTGTAAAGAAACGGAGTTAAAATGAAAATCCGGGGACATGAAACATTCTATATTAGAAAAGGTTGGCTGTATAAAGGTTTGAAAAACGTCAAACAGAATCCAACCGTTTTTACAAATAAAGCCGAAAATCCAATGGATGTTTTAGGGATTGGTTCGAATATGGTGAAGTCTTTACGTTACTGGCTACAAGCAGTGGGTTTAACAAACGAGCCTAAATCTGGCATTCGAGAACAAACATTTACAGAATTAGCTGAACTGATTTGGAAAAATGATCGCTACCTAGAAGAACTGGGAACCTTGTGGCTGCTGCATTATTATTTAGCAAGCAACAAAGAAAATGCCACCAGTTGGTATTACTTTTTTAATGAATTTGATTTAAGTGAATTTAAAAAAGAAGATTTTGTGACAATGCTCACAAATTTCACCATTACCGAATTTGGAGTGGAGTCAGCATTATCATCGTATGAAGATGATTTTACCTGTTTGATAAATACCTATGTTACCCGGCATAAAGTCAACCCTGAGAAGGTGTCACCTGAAAGTAATATGGAGTGTCCCTTCGGTGAATTGGGATTAGTGGATTTAGTAAACAAAAAAGAAAAAATTTACCGTAAAACCGAACCACAAAAGAATATGCTCCATTCGCTAATTGTATTAGCGGTGATTTTAGAACAGACAAACGGTAATAGCGAAATAAGGATTCAGGATTTGCTGAGAAAACCATGCAATGTGGGAAAGGTTTTTAATTTAGATATTATCGAACTGACTGGGCATTTGTATCAAATCGAAAAATTGGGTCATATCAAAGTCGTTCGTACGGCAGGGCTGGATGTCATCAAAATCTTAACTGATATGGATTATGCCACCTGTATACAAACCTATTACGATACGCTGGTTTAGAAATGTTGGAACTAAGAGGAGATAAAGATGACATTAACTGATTATATACAAATTGAAGGTGGCTTTTTATCAGCTGTAAATATCGCTTTTGATTTGAACAACGACAAAAAAATAAAGAGCTTTATTCCAACATTTGGTTCGCTCGAACTATTGAAAGACCTGCTACTCAGTACCCATGACAAGTCAACAGACCGTGCCCGGATTTTAATTGGTGCCTATGGAAAGGGAAAGTCTCAGATTATCCTGGTGCTCTTGGCACTTGTTTATCGAAAAGAACCAGCTCTTTTTGAGAATTTGCTTCAAGCCTTAAAAGAGTGTGAACCTGAATTGTATGACTATGCCCTTGATTATATGAATGGTGATAAAAAATTATTGCCGATTGTCATTCAGGGAAGCCATACCAGTTTAAACCAGTCCTTTTTAAGTGCGCTCCAAAAATCCCTTGAATTCGCAGATTTAGCAGATTTAATGCCGGATACTCATTTTCAGGCTGCTCTGAATGCCATCGACCGTTGGAAGAATAAGTATCAAAATACCTACCTTCAGTTTAAGGATAGTATTGACTGTCCGTTAGACGAATTCACTATGGCTCTCGGTGATTTTGATGTTAGCGCTTATGAAAAATTTGAAAAAATTTATCCAACCCTGACTTCCGGTAGCCAGTTTAACCCGTTTTTAGGTTTTGATGTAGTTGAACTTTTTAGCGACGTGGTCGATGCCCTTTGTAAAAGAGGTTATGCAGGGATTTATGTTGTCTACGATGAATTTAGCAAATACCTAGAGTCCAGTATTACCAAGGCTTCCATCACTGATATTAAAATGCTTCAGGATTTTGCTGAAAAATGCAGTCGCAGCAAAGAAAAACAGATGCATTTATTATTGGTATCGCATAAGGATATTGCAAACTATATTGATAAGCTGCCGTTGCAGAAAGTAGATGGTTGGAAGGGCGTTTCCGAACGATTTAAACATGTGGAGCTGCTTAATCATTTTGCGCAGATTTATGAAATCATTGCGAACGTAATTAAAAAGACCGATTCCTTCAAAACTGAATTCTTAGAAACCCATTCTAATGAATTCGAAGAATTGCTAAATAACTACCAGGTGGGAGAACTATTCTCTGAGTTGGAGACAAATCACTTAAAATCTGTGATTAGTGGGTGTTATCCGCTGCATCCGGTGACAACCTTTATTTTGCCACGGTTATCTGAGCTGATTGCCCAAAATGAACGAACCTTATTTACATTTTTGTCGTCTAATCACAAAAATACCTTGAGTGAGTTTTTGAGAAATGAACAGGGAAACTTTCCTTTGCTTACACCGGATAAACTGTATGACTATTTTGAACCACTATTAAAGAAGGAACCCTATACGAGTGAAATAAGAAAAGTCTATAATACGGCTGCCAGTATTTTATCGCAGCTTGATTTAGACAATCTTGAAGCCAAGCTTGTTAAAACCATCGCTTTAATTGAGATCGTCAACCAACCTGTAAAACTGCCACCAGTAGCAGATGTCATAACGAAATTATACGGCAATAGCGTGGCCGAGGCTCAGAAAGTGGGAAATGCTCTAGCCGATCTTAAAGATAAAAAATTTGTGGTTTATGTTAGTCGCAAAACCACACATTTAAAACTGAAAAGTCCCATTGGCAGTGATATCAGAAAGAAAATTTTGGATCTGGCTGAAAAAAATAAACACCTCTATGATGTCAAGGCAATTTTATCAGAAATGACATTAGATCAGTATCTCTATCCAACCAGCTACAATGACGACATGGAGATTGTCCGATATTTTGATTTTACATTTATCAATGGCAATGAATTTTTGGCCGTTGATGACTGGTCAAAGAAAATACTTGATCTGAAAGCAGATGGTGTCGTTTTCGGGATAATCCCAGAAAATCCAGAAATCATACCAACGATTGAAGCGAAAATTTTAAAACAAGGTGAGCTTGACTCCCGCATCCTCTTTATCTTGCCAAGAAAATATAAAGTAATAAATGACACTGCCTATGAGTATCAAGCCGTTAAAACAATCAAAGAGTCTGCCAAAGATGATGAAGCCTTTGTCTTTGAGTGCAATCTTTATGAAGATGATCTTGTCGAAGCCTTAAACGCATTTGTTATGGGCTACACCAAACCGGAGCTGCGTGAAGCGCATTATTATTACCAGGGTGAGAAAAAAACATTTTATCGGAAAGCTCAGCTATCCCAACAATTGTCCACCATTTGCAAAGTAATTTATCATAAAACCCCGATTATTAAAAATGAGATTTTAAATAACCACGAATTAACTTCAGTAGCCACCCGGAGCCGAAATCGTGTGGTTAAGGGTTTATTAGCTACTAAACTTGAACCCATGCTGGGTTTATCAGGATCGGGGCAAGAGGTTTCATTTATGAGAAGCGCTCTTATCGTTACCGAAATTTTGGAAAATTATACCTTGATACCTAAACTTAAATTATATCATTTACCAGACGAAAACTTGCAAAATATTGTCAACGAGATCAATCAATTTTTTCTGGAATCAGGAGATAGTAAGGGAATATCCTTTGGCAAACTTTATGAGAAACTGACAAAACCTGAGCATCACATCGGTTTAAAGCGCGGAGTAATACCAATCTATATTGCCTGTGTAATAAACCAATACAAAGAACACCTCGTTATACTTAGCAATGATAGTGAGGTGGAAATCACCGCCGATTTACTCAATAGCATCGATAAAAACCCAACTGATTATGTGGCGTACCTTGAAGAATGGAATGCTGATAAAACTGAATATATCAATCAACTAGAAAGCTTATTCGCAGAATTCATTACTGAATCAGAAAAAGAATTCAACTCATTTGCATACATCACTCGGGGCATGCAGCGTTGGTTTATGTCTTTGCCAAAATATGCCAGAGAGTTAAAAACCATTTATTTAGGCAATCATGCTTTCAAAAATTTAGATAAAGTCGACAAAAAGCTGATTCAGAGTTTGATGAAACCAAGCCTGAATTCCCGAGAATATTTATTTGATAAACTTTTTTCAATCTACGGTCTGGATGGATTTAGCCTTACTGTAATTAGTCATTTGGAAAAGTCAAAGCGTATTTTTGATCAGTCAAAAGCTCATTTAATAGAAAAACTCATGGCCGACTTAGGTACCTTATTTAAAACCGAAGAAATACAAAACGATAATTCTACCTATATCTCAATTATAAAAGACTGGCTTGATACCTTAAAAACAAATACAAAAACCCATAGTTTTAATGGCATCAATGGAACCGTTTTTCAGGTCATACAAAGCATCACCAATGATCAAGTCACTTTCATGGAGCGTTTGTCAAAAGCCGCCGTTGGCTTGAGAATTGATGATTGGAATGAGACCACGATTCAAACGTTTTTAAATGCGATGAATGCGTCTAAAAATACAATTGAACAGTATGATCAAGAAACAGTTGAGAGTAATGAAGTAAGTGGACACGAGAACTATGTTTTAACCGTGCGTAAAGAAAATGGGGAAGAAGCCATCAAAAGTTTTTCCCGGATTGAGACAAGTCGACGGGGAAAACAATTAAAAAATGAAATCAGCACCGCCATCGAAGACATGGGTCAAGCCATCACCGAAGAAGAAAAACGGCAGATCCTTTTGGAAATCTTAGAAACTATGATTTGATCGGAGCGAAAAATGAATTCAACAGAAAAAATAGCTTATTTTGATAATGCTGCAACAACCTTTCCTAAGCCAGAAAAAGTATATCAGTACATGGACTCTTTTTATCGAACCTATGGCGTCAATGTGGGAAGGGGACAACATCGCCTTGCCAATCAAGCAAGGTTATTAGCAGAGGATACGAGAGAACGATTATTAAAGCTTTTTGATTGCAATCACAATCAGAAAGTGATTCTTACCCCATCAGCCACAGAAAGTTTAAATGTTATTCTCCAGGGTTTGCCCTGGAGAAATAACATGAACGTTTATATTTCTCCCTTCGAGCATAATGCCGTTACCCGCATCTTACATCATCTTTCCAATACATATCAATTTGATTTACATCAGTTATCCGTCGAATCATTAACGCTTTCTTATGATTTAGAGAAAATAAAATATCAATTTCAAGACAACTCTCCGCACATCGTTGTAATTAGTCACGGCAGTAATGTTTGCGGCGCAGTCGCACCGATAAAAGAAATATTTGAACAGGCCAAACTTTATGAGGCTATCACAATAACCGATATGGCTCAAACCGCCGGTCTCCTCAACACAAGTTTAAGCAATGTAAAATCGGATTTTACTGTTTTTGCAGGGCATAAAACGCTGTATGGCCCCTTGGGGGTCGGCGGGTTTATTATGGATAACTCGATCAAATTAAAACCCTTACTTTACGGTGGTACGGGAGTGGATTCTGCTAATCAAGATCTTCCAGAAACCCTGCCAGAACGCTTTGAAGTTGGCAGCCCCAACGTTTCGGCAATCGCCGGTCTCAATGCGGCCCTGCAATGGATTGAAGAAACAACAATCGATGCAATTTTAAAAAAAGAACATGAAAACAGAAGCCAACTGGTTAATATTTTAAAAAAATACGACATCATCAAAACATTTTTGCCGGACGAGCGTAACAGCATTGGCGTGGTTTCAAGCATCTTTGATGGTTACGGCAGTGACAGCATCGGAAAGGTGTTAGATAAACATCAGGTAGCCGTGAGAACGGGGCTTCATTGTTCCCCAACTGCCCATCGGTTTTTGAAAACCTTTCCAGGCGGTACGGTGCGGTTTAGCGTGAGTTATTTTACGAGTGAAGAAGATTTTGAGATGTTGGGTGAGGCGTTAGATTATATTGAAGATAATAGTTAACTAAATATTAGCTGAGGTAGAATAATGAGTTTAAGAGATGTAGAAATTAAAAATGAATATCGGTCATTGCTAGATAATGTCGTGAAAGGCTTTTACAATCCGTTATTGAAAGAAGCAATTTCATATCAAAGAGCTGTTGGTTTTTTTTCATCATCAGCACTGATTGAGATAACAAAAGGAATAAGTGGATTGATAAAAAATGGTGGAAAAATTCAAATAGTTGCTTCACCATATTTATCAGATAAAGATATAGAGGCTATTCGTAATGGCTATGAAATTAGAGAGAAGATCATTTACAAAGCTATTTTGGATGAGCTTAAAGATGTACATACTGAGTTTGAGGTAAAAAGCCTTAATCTTTTATCAAATCTGATATCAGATGGAATACTAGATATAAAAATAGCATTTACTGAGAATAAGAATAATATGGGAATGTACCATGAAAAGATGGGCATCATTTGTGATCAAGAAGAAAATAAAGTCGCTTTTTCTGGCTCAATGAATGAGTCTTCTACTGCAATGTATTTAAATTATGAAACGATTGATGTATTTTGCAACTGGAGTAGCAAGAATGAAAGTGAACGTGTGATTGCAAAAGAAAAGGCTTTTGATTCGATTTGGAATGATCGCGAGCCAAATATTCATATCATTGAATTTCCCGATTTAAAACAAGAAATTATTGATAAATATAAAAAGGTAGTAATAAACTACAATACTGATATTTTAGAATATCGAGATGATAACTGGGTTAAAGAAGATGATGCGCCATATATTTCTGGACCAGCCATCCCAAAGAATGTTAAGTTGCACGATTATCAAATAGAAGCAATAGACGCTTGGGAAAATAATTACTACCGAGGAATATTTGATATGGCTACAGGTACAGGCAAAACGTATACTGGTTTAGCCGGAATAGTAAGGTTGTCAAAAAGCGTTTCAAATAAACTTGGTGTATTCGTTGTCTGTCCTTATCAACATCTTATAGAGCAATGGGTTGAAGATATTACGGCATTTGGAATTAAACCGCTAATTTGTTATTCCTCATATGATTGGAAGAAAAAATATCGACATCTGTTGAATGATTACAAGTTAGGGGTTATTGATAATTTCTGTGTAATAACTACCAACGTAACTTTTGCAACAGACTATTTTCAAAAAGAAATTGATAAGTTGGACGGAGAAATTTGTCTTCTAGTTGATGAAGCACACAATTTTGGTGCGAAAAAGCAATTGTCATGTATGAAAGAAGTATTCAAGTATCGTTTAGCTTTATCGGCCACTCTCGAAAGACATTATGATGAAGATGGTACTCAAAAACTAAAAGACTATTTTGGTGAAAAGTGTATCGTATACTCATTAGAACGAGCAATTAAAGAAGATAAACTTTGCCCGTATTATTATTATCCGGTGCCAATATATTTAGATGAGGACGAATTAGAACTATACAATGAATTAACCGAAAAGATCGGAAAAATCTTATTAAGTAAAGGCAAAAACGAAGGGATGCCGCAATCAGCCGAAATGTTGTTAATTAAGAGAGCCCGAATAATTGCCGGTGCTAGAAATAAATTAACAGCCTTATATAAAATTATAAAATCAGAATATTCCGAGGATAATCAAATATTAGTGTATTGTGGAGCAACAACAATAGAAAATAGTTGTTATATCGAAGGACAGGTTGAAGAAGAGGAAAAGCGACAGATTGAAATAGTTATTGATATGCTCGGCAATGAATTAGGGATGAGGGTATCTCGATTTACCTCAGAAGAAAACTCAGTTCAGCGAGAAATTATAAAAGCTAATTTTACAGAAGGTAAAATGTTGCAAGCATTGGTTGCAATTAGGTGTTTGGATGAAGGTGTTAACATCCCAGGCATTAAAACAGCATTTATCCTTGCTAGTAGCACAAATCCTAAAGAATATATACAACGAAGGGGTAGAGTTTTAAGAAAGGCTCAAAATAAACCTTATGCTAAGATTTATGATTTTGTAACATTACCTCGGGATTTAGATATAAAAAAGTGCAAAAGTGAATTATTAAAAAGTGAATATTCTTTAATTAAGCGTGAGATGGAACGTATGGAAGACTTCGCAGCTTTAGCAGAAAACTCTTCAGAAGTTATAAAATTGCAGAAAAAAATAGAAGATTATTATGATCTTAATTACATAGGAGGTGACGAATATGAATTTTGAAGAAAAAGATGAAACTTATCTAAATCAAACGGTGTTATTCAGTTTGAAAATGAGAATTTATGAATTAGAGAAAGAAAATAACAAAACAAAAAAACTTACAAATAACCAGATGACGGATAAGATAAGACATTTAATAGAAAGGGCAGCAGAAAATGATAATTAAAAGTATAACAATAAATAATTTCCGCCAATATAAAGGCAATCATGTTATTGAATTCTCAACAGATAGTGAAAAAAATGTAACTGTTATATTAGGTGTTAATACTAGCGGTAAAACTACAATTATTCAAGCGTTTAACTGGTGCCTATATAATAATACCTCATTCAAATCACAGGAGGTTTTAAATTTAGAAGTTTGCAAATCAATGAGCGTATGTTCTACTCAAGAATGTTTTGTAGAAGTTATTTTATTGCATGAACAGAAGGAATATTTCATCAGGAGAACTCAATCTTTTTATAAAAACGAATCCAAAAAAATAAAAGCCAGCAAACCAGAATTGAATGTTCAATTTAAAGAAACCACAGGAGGTATGCAAAGTATACCAAAGGCTAGAGGTATCGAAGGTGAATACGATTTACATATGAAAGAAACAATTAATAAGATACTTCCGGAATCTCTGTCAGATTATTTTTTCTTTGATGGTGAGAGGATAGCAGATATAAATAATAAAGGAGATGTTGTTGATGCAGTACGTGGACTAATGGGATTAGATGTTATTAGCACTGCTATGGATCGGCTTGATCCGTCAAAAGTAGCATCGGTTACATCCAAATTAAGCAAGGAGTTAGATGTTGGCAATGACACAAAGTTTAATAAGTTGAAAGTTGAAGTTGAAAATGCAAAAGAAAAACTTGAAGGGTACAAAAATAGAAAGGTTATAATAAAAGAAGAGATTGAGTTTTTCGAGAGACGAAAAATAGAACTTAATGAACTACTTCTCAAAAATCGCGAGGTAAAAGCAAATCAAACGATTAAAACGAATTTAGAGCGTGATATTAATGTAGTAACAGGAAATATCATTAAAAATGAGAATCGATTAATCAATGATTTCAGTACAAAATCGATGGGTTATTTCGCATTACCTTTAATAAAGAAAGCACTTAAAACCATTGATGAAGCTAAACAGGATGGTGAAGGTATACCAGGAATGAGAGCGTCGTCAATAGACCATATTCTAAATCGAGGGAATTGCATTTGTGGATGTGATTTAACGAAAAATGAAGGTGCAAAAGAAAAAGTTTTGCATGAAAAAAGTTTATTACCACCTCAGCATATGGGCACAATTTTAAGAGAATATAAAAAAACCTACCAACGTATTGAACGTGAAGCTGAAGGGTTTGATAGTGTGATCAAAGACGACTACGTTGAGCTTCGAGAAAATAAGCTTCTATTGGAAGAAAAAAAAGAAGGTCTAATTGACATTAGTAAGCGAATAAAAAATATGATAGATGTAGCAAAAATTGAAGATGACTACCAAAAAAATGAGATTGAATTGAGAAAAAAAAGGGATATTTTACTTGTTGTTACGGGTTATATAAGTTCGTTAGAAACAGAAATTGTAAATAATGAAAAACAGATTGCTGGTATAGCAGTAGTTTCTGAAAAAAATAGAAAAATAACAAAAAGTATAGCATACTCAAAGGCGGTATACCAGTGGTTTAAGCAGAGTTATGATAAACAAGAGGCTGAAGTCAAGAATCGTCTCCTTAAAAGTGTAAACAATATCTTTGAACAAATGTATCACGGGACACGTAAAATTACTATTAATGAAAAGTATCAGATAAATTTAATTACAATGGTTGGTGATGAAGAAATGGAGACAGAAGAAAGCAAGGGATTAGAATCTGTCAAAAACTTCTCATTCATTGCAGGTCTTGTTGATATGGCGAGAATAAAAGCAAGAACAACTACTGGAAAAGAAAATGAAGATCCGAATGTCATAATCGGCGTAGATGGAGAATTAGCAATTACAACTGAACCATATCCATTAGTAATGGATGCACCGTTCTCGAATGTTGATGAGATTCACATCAACAATATAGCAAAAATTCTACCGGCAGTTTCAGAGCAAGTAGTATTGATATTAATGAACAAGGATTGGGAATTTGCGAAGGCTTCATTAGATGATAAAGTGGGCTGTGCTTATATGATCGAGAAAAATAATAATTCTGACGTAAATTCATCGATTAGGAGGTTGTTATAATGTTTGAAAAACAATACATGTTAAAAGGTAAGCATGCTACTTACGCAAAATTTTTAAGTTTGACCACATTAAAGAAGAATAAAGATGCAAAAATTGCTGGTGTATTTAGAGCAAATATTGATATTTATCTTGTTGCACCCTTAATTGGTGTAAATTTTAACTTGAAATCTGAAGAAGACACTATCTCAAACGATGAGTTAGCAATATTTGCTGAGCAACTAATCAGCCAACAAGACAATTTGATTAATGTTTTTCGGCTAGTCATGTTAAGCGAAAATTCATCAAATCTTTCAGACGATGAAAGAATTGAACGAGCATTTAAAGAGGATGAAGATTCAGAAAAACTAGCTGCGAATATGGAACTATTTCATAAATATATGCGTGGCGGCATTGAATGGTTATATGATCAATTTACTGAAGAAGCGTCAACAAAAGATGATTACTTAGCAAAAATTCTAAAAGTTACGCAAACGTATAAACTTGAGACATTTATGTGATACCTCAAGAAATCACGAAACCCAAATAGAGAACGGTTTTAAATTAGCTCCATTTAAGGTGTGTAAGTAAAAGACGCTTAGGCATGTGGTAGATTGGTAAAAATAGAATAGAAATCTTTAATTTGAGAATATTATGAAATAAGAGGTGTAATTATGGCAAGTGTGTTAACAAATTTTAGTGATATAGTCAAAGATATCAAAGAAAATAAAATACTATTACCAGATTTTCAAAGACAATTTGTGTGGACTGATGAAGAGCAACAGCGTAAAATTGTAGCATCAGTTTTGTCTAGAATGCCTATTGGCAGTATATTACTATTAAAATCTAAACCAGATGAGTTTTCTTCAAAAGCAATAGGTAATAAAACAGAAATTGATATAACAACGCTATCTGTTGATACTTAATTTCTGCTAGATGGCCAGCAACGTATAACTGTATTAACAAATGTTTTTTCAAATGCCATATTTGATGATTGTAAGAGGATTAGTGATTTAGTTTCTACATCATTAAAAAGAAGATTTTTTTTGAGAATTCCAAAATGGTGTAAGCGTGGGTCTGAAGAAGATATTTTTGGGGTTCATGAATTGGATTTTCCTATCACACGCCCAGATTCGGAGGAACCCGATTTTCTATCAAGCAATATTCTTCCGTTTGTCGAAGTTAAATATTTTAAAAAGAATGATTGTCAGCCATATAATCCTGATACAGACCTCGGGATTGAACTTGATGATTTTTGCATTTCCAATGAAGATGGTTATTTGGTACCATTATATTTGATTATACCTACTGAAAAGAAAAGAAGTGGTGTAATCACTTTGTGTTATCAAAGAATAGTCAAGAAAATTTCTGATTCCATAAAAGATGAAATTATTCATGAGTTTACAAAAAAAACAACTATCGAAGATAAAAATTTCTTTATTGATGAAATATTTATTGAAGAAGAACGAAATGATATCAAAGAAGACTATACAAAATTTATGAAGGAGTTAGAAAACCGTAGCCAGCTATGGGGTCGTTATTTGCAGGATTATTTAGATTCATGCATACGGAATATGACATTAAACCAGATTATCGTTGAAGAATCAAAAAGAGCAAGAGCAATAGATATATATATGAAAATTTGAATCGTGGTGGAATTAGTTTAAATACGTTTGATCTAGTGATGGCTAGAGTGGCGACTGTAAGTAAAACAAATTTTTACAATCGTATTGCTGAAAATATTGGAAAACCTAGAACTTATAATGTCGACGTGATTCCTGATGGAGTTCAAAATTTATTAAAAAATAGCATTGAAAATGAACATTACAACGCATCAATTAGATTAAAATGCTATGACCTAAGCAAAAATGTTATATCGACTACATATATTGATGTCTTTTTAAACGTTTGTTCATTATATTATAATAATCTAACCTTCACTGCTGATGTGTTTAGAATAGATCATATGAAAAGAAATAAAATATTAGATATGAATCCGAAATTCATAGATGACAAGTGCGAAATTATTTGTGATGCTATAGATAGAGCAATGTTCTTTTTTAATACACGGTGTGGTATTAGAGATATTAAGGAAATTAATTATTCACTTATGATTGTTTTAGTTTCAACAGTTTTCATTGATGATACGTGGTTCAATGATAAACAGGTTCATAAAAAATTGGAAGCTTGGTATTGGAGTGCCATTTTTTCGGGTGAATATGACAAAGATCAGAATGTTCGTATGATTACAAATTTACAGGCAATGGTGAGACAATTTACAAAAAAAAGTAACGCTGATTGGCTGAATAAAATGATGAAAAATGTTTTGGAAACAAAATATTTTTCCGACGAAGGTGTTTTACTGTTAGAGTATGCGGATGAAGATCGTTATCCAAAAACTGTATTGCGTAATTTCTTTTGCCAGTACTTATTAGCGCAAACATATCGTGATATGTTTGATAATAGTAAACTTGTTAGTGTTTTTGCGGAAGAAGAAAATGAACTTGAAGCCCATCATATAATACCTTTAGGTTCAGCAACGAAGGTCGGAGATTCTACGAAAGATCTTAGAAATAAAAATAGTTCAATTTATAATTCTCCCTTGAATTTTGTGTTAATAACAAAAAATTCAAATAGAGATATATCAGATAAAAGTCTTCATGATTATGCACAAAGCTTGACAGTTGAAGCAAAAGCAAAATTATACATTTCGAATTACGATGGAAAAGTAGATGATTTAACTACAAAATCATACCTAAAGAATAGATACAGCATGCTTAATGGTGTTATCAGAAGTCATATAGCAGGACTCCTAGTTTAATCAAAACTAAGTGCATATGAAACCTCTGAAACAGCATACAGTGCCTGACATAAACTAATAAACATGCCATGCCTGCCATTATAGATTATTAATTTATAACAAGCACCATTTAGGTGGGTGTGCTGATAACAGGAACTGAGCTCTAAATGAACGCTGCTAAACCCTCTTCAGCTCGTCGGGAAATAATAAACCTGTCGGCTTTGAAGGAGCCGGGGACGTGTACTGGATCTTGAACTTTTCGAAGTCGCTGAGTCTTTTGAATGGAAGTAGGGTTGATCAAAACAAAAAGCTTCAGCTCGGAACCAGTTAGCCACATCGATCTGATCGAGCTGGAGCTGATGATCAATGTTCGCAAAAAAATCGTCAGATAATGGCGTTCAGCCTCATCTAGTGTGGCAATTTCCAATGGCACGGTCAGGTTTTCCAAAAAGGCCTGGTCTTTAGATGTCAGTAATTCAAGCAGTTGGTTGATACTGGGATCTACATCGGGAAAGTCGTACAGGTTCTTGAGATATTTATTGTCAATCATAACCGAGATCCTCCGCCAGGTATTAAATAAAATTTATCTGACGCTCCCCCAGCAGTTGTTCGGCTTTGGGGTTAAGGATTTTCAGATTGGAATAGGTTTCCAGTTTTTCTGCGATAATCGACGTTAACGGTTCTTTGATTTCGTCATTGATCCAGCCATCGGAAAGGTCGAAAAGATCATGCCCGTGCCTGACATTAATTTATGGCTGTCCTGATCAAGGTTGAGAAATACGGTCAGGGGATTATCGCATTATTAGTTTAGCTTTATCAATGC
The DNA here is from genome assembly GCF_003260995.1 of Acetobacterium sp. KB-1. Lineage (NCBI taxonomy): Bacteria > Bacillati > Bacillota > Clostridia > Eubacteriales > Eubacteriaceae > Acetobacterium > Acetobacterium sp. KB-1. The sequence continues at coordinate 718,821 of NZ_CP030040.1, read as the reverse complement.
GGATAAAAGGAGGGTGATCGATGTGTTTCTTAAAAAAGTTCTTAGCTGAACGGCGCCGCAAGAAAGACCATGCCAATCGTCACAATGACACCATCAGCACTGAACTCAATACCGCAACACTTTCGTTGGATGCCCTCTTTGCCGATCCAGATCACTATATTGATGCGTCTGAACTAGATCAATGGCAATATCAGTGGCGTTACTTAAGCAGTGGCGATGGGATCATTCGAACGGCTAGGCAAATGACGGCCGCGGAAAAAAACACCCTTGAGCGCATCGCGGCTTTTTCGCAACGGTTCTCCGAATTGGCGGATGAGGTGAATCGACACAACGACGCCTACATTACAGCGCGGCTGGAAAATATAAAAAATATGATCCTGCCGATTGAAGGGAAAAACCTCGACGCCCAGCAGTTGGCCTGTATTTTAAAAGAAGGTCGCAATCACCAGGTCGTTGCGGGCGCCGGAACCGGAAAGACCATCACTGTGATTGGCAAGATCAAATTTTTGCTTAAAGCGGAAAAATACAAACCAGCCGAAATTCTGGTACTTTCCTTTACCAACGCCTCGGCCACCGAAATGTGTCAGCGGATTAACAAAGAAACCGGCGAAAACATCGCGGCCATGACCTTCCACAAGCTGGGGATGAATATCATCACGGCAGTAAATGGGGTCAAGCCAAACATCACTCAGATCAATCTGTCAACCTTTGTTAAGGAAACCCTCAATCAATTGCTCAAAGATCCGATTTACCTGAGAAAATTTATCCAATATCTCAGCTTCTATCGGATCAGAGAAAAGTCAGCCTTTGATTTTAAAGACCAGACGGAGTACCAGGATTATCTGTCCGTTAATCAGCCGGTGACCCTGAAAAATGAGCTGGTCAAAAGTTATGGCGAAATGGAAATCGCCAATTATCTGTATCAAAAAGGCATTAATTACCAGTATGAACGCCCTTACCAGACCGATACCGCAACCATCGAGTATGCCCGATATGTTCCAGATTTCTATTTGCCGGATGCGGATCTCTACCTTGAGTATTTTGGCATTGACCGCAAGGGGCAGGTACCCGATTATTTTAAGGCTAAGGCCAACAAAACTGCCACCCAAAGCTATCAGCAAGGGATGGTGTGGAAACGCAAGATCCATGCCGAAAACAATACTACGATGCTGGAGCTCTATGCCTATGACCATTTAGACGGCAAGCTGATACAGGTGCTGGAAGAAAAATTGCTTGCCGCCGAGGTGGTCTTTAAGCCCAAATCAGATGCTGAATTGTGGGCTGAGATCAAAAAATATCAGGGTCATTTTTTCGAGAATCTGGGACAATTGTTTGAAACTGTGATCAACCTGGTGAAGATTAATAATCAGCTCTTTGATCAGCTTTATCAATTAAACCGCATCCATCAGGGGCATCAGTTACGCAGTAATTACCGGATCATTGAGTTGATTGAACCGGTTTTTAAAGCTTATCAGACCCAGCTCGAAAAAAATAATGAGATCGATTTTAACGATATGATTAATCTGGCCACAAAATATGTGATCAGTGGCCAGAATCGGCACCATTATGGCTATGTGATTGTGGATGAGTATCAGGATATCTCCCGGGCCCGGTACAACCTGCTGAAAGCGATGCGCAATCAGTCGGATTTTGGTTTATTTTGTGTCGGGGATGACTGGCAGAGTATTTATGGTTTTGCGGGCAGTGATATCAATTATATTCTGGACTTTGAAAGCTACTGGGGGGCTGCGGAAGCCAGCAAGATCGAAACCACCTACCGCTTTTCCAGGAGTTTGATTGACGTCAGCGGCCATTTTGTGATGAAAAACCCCAAGCATATCAAAAAGAAATTGAGTGCCGTGGCGGGTGATCGATCCCATCCAGAGGGTGAGTTTTCACTGGGTCTGATTGAAGGGCACAATGAAAGAAGTCTGGTAACATTTATGGAAGCGACCATTATGGAGCTGCCCCAAAATAGCAGTGTCTTTTTTATTGGTCGTTATAATCATGATATTAAATTGTTTGACCAATCGCCGTTTAAGTGCCAGTATGATAATCGAGGCGGTAAGACTCAGGTCAGCTATCCGTCCAGAACTGATTTACAGATGGAATTTTTGTCGGCTCATAGATCCAAAGGTTTACAGGCGGACTATGTTTTTATTCTAAATAATAAAGAAAAAAGCTATGGTTTTCCGAGCAAAATTCAAAATGATGCGGTGGTTCAATTGCTGCTTGACGATACCGAGGATTATCTTTATTCGGAGGAACGGCGCCTGTTTTATGTGGCCATGACCCGGACGAAGAAAAAGGCTTGGCTGTTGGTTCAAGATGGTAACAAGTCGGTCTTTGTGAAAGAGTTGATGGCTGATTTTCCCAGTGAGCTGCAATCCCGGCAGCAGATCTGCCCCAAATGTGGGGGCAGCCTGGTGATTCGCCGTAGTGTTCATGGTGAATTTTGGGGTTGCTCTAATTATCACAAGGGTTGTGCTTTTACTCAGGGGATTGGACCAAAAAAAGACAGTCATTCCCGGCCGCAGCCGGTGCAACGGCAACAAAAGAATTTTAAAAAGGATTGAAAACTAAATAGAGATCTGAACCAATATTTGTCCCTGCCATAGATTATTAAACCTGAAGATTAATAGATTAAAACGATGTATAAGAAAGGAAATGTTGTATGAAATGCAATCAATGCCAACAAAATGAAGCCATCATACATATTAAAGAAAGTGGTGATTTCTGCCTGAGTTGCCATAACCAGATTATGACAAAGCACTTGGGGATCGCAGCCGTCGATCCCTGTGAGATGGTCGTGTCTCTAAAAGACCCTCAGGGGAATGACCATACATTTGAAATCTCACTGTTGCTGCTTCCGGGCATTGCCATCTGGCGGGGCTGGGAAATTGATGGCGGCTATGAATTTGAAACGCAGTCGAGACCGGAGGACAATCAGGCATTTGCCTATCTGCAGTTAATCCAGAAGATCGCAAAGGGGTTGGCCCAGAAGACCCTGGTGCGTTATTCAGAGAATCAGCCAATCAGTAATGCAATTCATTTGAGTGATGGCCAGTACGGCTTAAATAGTGTTGGTACCGGCCGGATTACCTTGGATGAAGAATCCAGAGATCTGGCCAGCCTGGTTATTGATGGGCAAGTCGTGTCCATCGAAGCTTTTGGCCAGGCACTTACCTGCTATGAAGGAGCCACCCTGGTCTTTCAGATCCAAGATCAGTCAGAACCGGTGCTGGAGCAAGGGATGGTCCTGCAACCACTCAGCATCGATCCCGAACAGATTTACCAGCATTTTGAAAGAACCCTGAGCTGGTTTCTGGACGAAGGGTTTCTCAGCTATAAACGGGTCAGTGCCTGCGGGGATGCTTTGACTGACAGCGTGTCTGAACTGAAACGGCTGTTGTGCTATGGTGATCAGGAAACAGCCAGGAAACTGGGTCAACGGATGAAAGAACGGCTGATTTCAATAGAAAATGACGATGATTATTTTCCTAACCATCTCATAGAAATGATAAATGCTACCCTTTCATTGAATCAAACTTAAAAAGAAGTGTAGAAATGAGTAAACAGATCATGGAAATTGGGAAACGACGGGCTACTATTTTTTCTGGTGAAGTAAGCAGTGGAACCATTGTGACGTCGGTGGAAATAAGTATTGGTTTTACCCCATCCTGCCAGGTTGAGGTCGAATTAAATGCTGTTAATTAACCCGCCTGATAGAGTATAATAAAACAGATACACACGAAAGTGGTAAAAGGAGATCATGCGATGCGACGAAGAATTATTTTAGTGGTGGGGGTAATTGCAGTGGTGGTTGCCATTTACTTTATCAGTAACATGAACTTGTTTTCAAAAGTTGATAATGGAAAGGAAGATGCTGTTTCCCAGGCGACCGCCAGCCGCTATCAGGAACTGGAAATTCGGGAATATCAGGGGGTTCGGCTCGACCCTGCCATCGGGCCCAGAGACAATTCAATTTCTGGGATTCAAGAAGTAGATCTTAGTACCTATCAGTTGCAATTGACCGGTCTGGTTGATAAGCCTGTAAGTTATACCTATGAACAGGTATTGGAAAAAGAGAAAGCGCAGCGCTTGATTACCTTGTATTGTGTCGAAGGATGGCAAGCCACGGTGCTTTGGGAAGGCGTGCACATTAACGATTTGCTGGCTGATGCAGGGATTAAAGATAATGCCACCGTCGTGATCTTTCACTGTGTCGATGGCTATACCACATCGATGCCACTAACAGTCATTAAAGACGAAGACATGTTATTAGCCTATTCGGCCAATGGCGTGTCATTGCCAGCGTCAATGGGTTTTCCTTTTATTGTGGTGGCCGAAGATAGACTTGGGTATAAATGGGCCCGCTGGGTTAATAAAATTGAACTATCCAGTGATGAAAGCTACAAAGGTTACTGGGAAAAGCGTGGCTATTCCAATGACGCCACTGTGAATTAATGTTCTAATTAAGAACTTATCTGAAAAGTATAAAGGAGAAATTTCATGAAAACAATGACCTGCTCCAAGCCAACCAGCCTGGCGAGAGTTAAACTCACCGAAGAAAATTTCTGTCCTCATTGTCGTACGCCGATCCGATCGGATTAGCCGGCATCCATTTAGGAGCTTAAATCGTATATTATTAACGAAATGAGGTTAATCTATGGAAAAATGTCGGGTAACAGATAATCATCAGATTCGCATCACCATCGTCGGTCTCTGTTTGTTGGGGACGATTTTTGTGGCGGTTTATTTCAACTATTTTAAGGGTATTGACGTCGTCTACACTCATCTTTTTTATGTGGTGATTGTAATGGTAGGTCTATGGTACAAACAATACGTGGTCCAGCTGGCCATGTTTCTGGGAATGTTCCATATCGTCATGGACTATCTCAGCAACGGCATATTTTTGATGGCGCCAGTACTCCGGGCTAGCATTCTTTTATTTGTGGCTTCAGGGATTTATTTTCTGATTAATCAGCTGGAATGCAGTCATAAAAATCTTAACCAGGTGATGAAAAGCGTTGGAGATGGGATCATTGTGGTCGATCTGGAGAAGCGCGTCACAATGCTCAATCGGGTGGCCGAAGAACTCACCGGATGGACCAATGATGAAGCACAGGGGAAGAGTTTTAATTTAATTTTTAATCTGTCCCATGAGAATCAGGAATATCTGGTGTCTAATCCGGTCGACGAGGTGCTTAGGACGGATTTCACTACCACTTCAACCAAACATGCCATGATTACTGATCGATATGGAAATCGTTTTAGTATCGAAGACAGTGCGACTCCAGTAAAAGATAGCAATGGGGTTACTACCGGGGTGGTTCTCATTTTTCGGGATATTTCGCAACGAAAAGCCCAAAATGAGCGAATTGAATATCTGAGTTATCATGATCATTTGACGGGGCTTTACAATCGACGCTATTTTGAGGAAGAACTCAAACGCATCGACGGTCGTCGTCATTTCCCACTTTCAATTATTATGGGGGATATTAATAATCTTAAAATGATCAATGATGCTTTTGGTCATCTGGCAGGGGATCGAGTGATTTATGCTACTGGAAAAATCATGAAAAAATTCTGTCGGCCTAACGATATTGCCGCCCGTTGGGGTGGTGATGAGTTTGTACTGTTGTTGCCCAACACCGATGAGGTAGTTACTGCAAAAATCGTCGAACGTATGAATCAGGCTGTGGCCTTGGCACCGGTAGATCACGGTGTGCTTTCTATTGCCTTTGGCTGGGATACTAAAAAAAACCTGTCCGAAGATATGATGGTGGTCTTCAAAAATGCGGAAAACCAGATGTATAAGCACAAACTACTGCTCAAACCTCAGGTTCGGGATGATACCATTCGCGCGATCATGGCGTCTCTGTATGCCAAAAGCGGGTTTGAAAAAACCCATGGTTACAATATCAGCCAGTATGCCCGAAGGATCGGTGAGGAACTGCATTTAAGCAGTCGGGAAATGGAGACCCTGAACTGGGCATCGCTGCTCCATGACATTGGCAAGGTTACCCTTAATCCGGACGTTTTAAACAAAAAGGGAGACTTGACTGCTGATGAGTGGGTGACCGTTAAACGACATCCCGAAATCGGTTACCATATTACCAACACCTCACCAGATATGGCTGAGATTGCCTTGGCAATTTTGGGTCACCATGAATGGTGGGATGGTAGTGGTTATCCCAAGGGGCTATCGGGAAAAAAATACCCCTTCAATCACGAATTATCGGGATTGCCGAGGCCTATGATACGATGGTTACGGACCGCCCCTATCAGTTGGCAATGGATAAAAGCCAGGCAGTTTGCGCCATCGTTAACGGTTCCGGCACTCAATTTGATCCGGAAATTGCTGCTATATTTATAAATTGGGTGATGAATGATCATTAAATAAAGAACTAAGACTTAATGAGGAACCTTCTATCTCAGTAACTGGTTACACTGCCTGGATAACGGTTTTCCGACTACAAACTGTTATTTTAATAAAAATATTGTTTAAAAATTTAAGTCTGGAGAAATTAATGAATGAAATTACAAACTATTTTATTGAAAATAATCACACCCTGAATATTATCTTTTCGATCGGATGGTTGATCATCACAATTCTAGTTGTCACGATCATCAATCGACTTTTATTTCGCTACATCGATGATAACAGTCGTTATCATATTTTCAGAAAGCGGATTTATTACCTTTTTTCAGGTGTTTATCTGATCATCTTATGGGTTTTGTGGGCTCAAAATACAGCTTATATTGCCACTTATGTTGGTTTGCTCTCAGCGGGGATTGCAATCGCCCTTAAAGATCTCTTTGCTAACATAGCAGCCTGGTTTTTCATCATGATTCGAAAACCCTTCGAAATCGGTCAACGCGTCCTGATCGGCGATAGTCGGGGGGATGTGATCGACATTCGCTTGTTTCAATTTTCGCTAATGGAAGTCACCGATATTCAGGTTGGAGAACAGAGCACCGGACGGATTGTCGATATCCCCAACCATTATGTTTTTGTTTATCCCACCGTTAATTACACCAAAGGCTTTAAATATATCTGGAATGAAATCTCAGTTTTAATTACCTTCGAAAGTGACTGGGAATTAGCTAAAGAAAAGCTGACCGAAATTGTCAATCATCATGCTCTTCATTTTACTGAAGAAGCAGCAGAACAAATAAAATCAACAGCCAGAAAGTACATGATCCTATATAACAATCTGACCCCGATTGTCTATACCGATGTTAAAGAAAGTGGGGTTGAATTGACATTAAGATACCTGTGTCTGCCAAAACAAAGACGTGATACCAATAATGACATCTGGGAAGATATTCTTAGACTGATATCTGACGCATCCGAAATTGATTTGGCCTATCCCACACTCAGACATATTGTTTGACTGGCTAGATTCTTAGTTTTATTAGGTTTTGTTTTATATTGTCGGTTGCTGTATAATATTCAATAACACAGCGTGAATTCATCGCAATAGATGCTGGATCAATTTGATTTTGTTAGTTATGATAAAAAATATAAATATAAGTAGGAGAATCTTATTATGTTAATTTATGCTATCATATCCATTACCTTGGCACTGGTATTCTATACGATCGGTGTATGGGGTGAAAAAATTCAAGGACAGCTAAAAACATGGCATTTAGTTGTGTTTTATATCGGATTGGTTTGTGACACCACGGGAACAATAATGATGAGCAAAATTTCGTCTGGGGGATCGTTTCTAAATTTTCACGGCATGACGGGGATGCTCGCGATTGTACTGATGATGTTACATGCCGTTTGGGCAACGGTGGTCTTAGTTAAGGGTGATGAAAAAGCCAAGGTAAATTTCCATAAACTCAGCTTAATTGTCTGGCTGATCTGGTTGATCCCGTTTATTTCCGGAGCTATTTTTGGTGTATCGATATAACCAGTCAGTTCTGATAAAGACAAATAAAAAACGAAAGTGGATTTTTTAAATAGGATTGGATGCTAGGGGTTCCATTTCCCCCCAAAAGTGAGCTAAAATTAGCTAGCCAGTTTTTTTAAAGCTTATTAATCTTTGTCAATGTCAAAGAAACCTAGGACACCTACGACTTGGATGAATTAGTGCATTTAGGTTTCATTTGCGGCAGTTGATGATACAAAACTATTTGTTTCACCAAAAATCCCGTAAAATTTGAACAAAGATTTAAAGTAGATTGTTAAGGTTTTATGATACAAAAAAATAATTGTGTAAATGTTACTAAATGAAGGGAGGCCAGAGAAAAATGTTAAGTCACGACGCTAAAGCGATGATTAATTATGTTAATACAATTTTAAATAATAAAAAGTTAAGTAACGACATCCCCAATATAGCAGAGGGAGATGCAGACTTTTTAGTGCTGGAACAGAGTCTTCGGACGGTAAGAAGTGTTGCAGAAGCACTGCGTGCAGGAAATATTCACCATAAGATCCAGGGCAATGGTTTTATTCTGGACTCGTTTCAACAATTTCAAAATAATGTCAAACGATCCAGCAGTGGGGTTATTAAGAGCATCGCCTCAAAAAGTATCAGAATTAAGGGCGAAAAAAACATACCAGGTAAGCTTCAGGAAGCTAATATTATCAAAAAGCGGGATAAGACGAGCAAAGAAATTGAAGAGCACTATCGTCTGATGACTGATCATGCTTGTGACATTATTGCAACGGTGGATCTGTCAGGTAATTTTACCTATATTAGCCCTTCGGTAGAAAAACTAACCGGCTATACCCCTGAAGAAGTTTTGAACCACTATCGCGAAATTGGTTATTTTCTCCCTGGCGTACAAAAAGAGATGGACCGACAAAGGGTCGCAATTAGAAAAATGGTAGAAAAGGGAGAACCGTTCTACCCGGTCAATTTTGAGCAACGACAGGTACGCAAGGATGGCGAAAGTATTTATACTGACACCGTGCTATCCGGAATTTATGACGAAGAAAATAACTTTCGGGAACTGCTGGCGGTTACCCGTGATATTACTGAAAAAGTAAAAATACGACGGGAAATGAAAGAACTTTCAGAAACCGATAAATTGACCAAGCTCTGTAATCGCGTTAAACTGGATTGTGCTCTGGAGCATGAATTGGATCGGGCAAAAACAAAGGCCACAGCTTTTGCTTTGATTATGATCGACATTGATCACTTTAAAAATATTAATGACCGTTTCGGTCATTTAGCTGGTGATGCAGTATTAATTGAACTGGCACAGCTTTTTAAAGACGTTATCCGATCATCTGATCTGATTGGTCGATGGGGTGGTGAAGAATTTCTGGCAATTCTTCCGGATGCAGATTCTAGTGAGGCGATGGAGCTGGCAGAAAAAATCAGGGGACGAGTCAGTGAGCATTATTTTCCAGAACAAGAACGTATTACGATCAGTCTGGGTGTATCTGTTTTTAGGGACGATGAAACGGCTGACAGCATCGTTTACCGAGCAGATCAGGCTTTGTATCAGGCCAAGAAAAATGGTAAAAACCAGGTCCGTCTGATGTGAAATGCTTTTTCCGATCGCTTAAAATCAAATTTCAAATATTGAGCTGAAAACGGTTGAAATGGAGTTGTTTTAATAGTATACTAAGAATTGTAAGTGTCAGTTTGACTAAATTATCAGCAGTATACTAATTCGACAAAATTTGGAGGGAAAGAGATGTTAAAGAATTACATGGAGGATGTGGTTGATTCATTTTTACCACATATGCTAGAACAATATCCAGAAATATGCAGATGTGAACTTTGCATGGAAGACATTAAGGCAATTGCGCTCAATAAATTAAAACCTGCTTATTTTGTAACACGCGAGGGGCTTTTATTTTCGAAAATTGATGAAATGACCTCCCAGCATAAGGCCGATCTGACCAGTGAACTAACCCGCGCCATCGACATTGTATCGAAAAACCCCCGTCATCCCCAAAAATAATAGGAAGTTTTCCTAATTCAATAAGCCAGTAATCCAGACACGCCGTTTGGATTACTGGCTTATTATGATAATCGGGATTTGCTGTTTTTAATTAATGCTCAGTTAATTTTATAAATCAAAGGCTTTGGCGGTGGCGGTGACAGCCTGATCCTTATCGTCTGATAGAATGATGCAACTGATACGAATTTCTGACGTGGTGATCATCAACATCTGGATGTTATTATCGGCTAAAAGTTGAAAAAATTTGGCAGCAACACCAGACTGACTGCGCATGCCAATGCCAACAACAGATAACTTTGAAATTTTCTCATTGATGATGACCCCGATTCCAGCATGTTTTCCCTGAAAAGCAGACAGAATTTTTTTGGCATCATTTAGATCAGAAGCCGGCGCGGTAAATGAGATGTTAATAAGACCATCAATGGGAGCGCTTTGGCTGATCATGTCGATGTTAATACTTTTGGTGGCAAATTGACTGAAAAACTGAGAAGTGATATTCGTATCAAAAGGAATATCACGAATGGTGATCATCATTTCGTCATTATCAATGGCCACACCGGTGATGGATTGTCCTTCCATATTTTTTTCTCCTTTTTTGATGATGGTGCCGGGTACTTCGTATTCACTTGAAGCCACCCAAATGGTCGTGTCGTATTTACTCGCTAATTCAATGGCGCGAGGATGCATAACCCCAGCACCCAGACTGGCCATCTCCAGCATTTCGTCATAAGAGACGGCGTTCAGTTTTTTAGCTTTGGGGTAAAGCCGGGGATCTACTCCGAAAATCCCTTCGACATCGGTGTAGATTTCACAGGGGGCATCCAGAACACAGGCTAAGGCGACGGCACTGGTGTCAGAGCCGCCCCGTCCCAGGGTGGTGACATCATCATTTTCATTGACCCCCTGAAATCCGGCAATGATGACAATTTTATCATCATTTAAGGCTTCCATAATTTTGGTGGTGTCAATGCCTTCGATACGCGATTTAGTATGGCGGCCGCTGGTGCGGATACCGACCTGGGGCCCAGTGAAAGAAATGGCATTATGACCTAAAGATTGGAGCGCCATCGATAGCAGCGAAATAGAGATCTGTTCGCCGGTAGATAGAAGCCGGTCCAACTCCCGTTTGGGTGGGGAGGGATTGATTTCATAGGCTAACTTTACCAGATCATCAGTGGTTTTGCCCATGGCTGAAACCACCACCACAACCTGGTGACCGTTTTGTTTCTTTGCAATGATGCGCTTGGCAACATTTAAAATCCGTTCGGTGGAACCCACTGAGGTTCCACCGTATTTTTGAACAACGATATGCATGAGATTAACCTCTAAATCAGTAGCAGTTATGATTAATCGACTGTTTATTGATCCTTTCTTAGATATTAGTCGTTGACGACCATCGACATGTCGTAGAGCCCGGGGGCTTTTCCAACCAGGTATTGGGCAGCTTTGACGGCGCCTTCGGCGAAGACTTTTTTGGATAAAGCCATATGGCTGACTTCGATGATTTCGTCGTTGCCAGCAAATATTACAGAATGCTCGCCGGGGATTGTGCCACCGCGGATGGCGTGGATGCCCAGTTCATTTTCAGTGCGTTTGGTATCACGGCCATGGCGGCCAAAAGAATAATCTTTTTTTGTTTCCAGCCCCTCATTGATGGCGTCGGCCAGCAGCAGTGCGGTGCCACTGGGAGCATCTTGTTTTTTATTATGGTGCTTTTCGATAATTTCAATATCAAAGCCGCTTTCCAGCTTGGCTACCATTTCGTTTAACATTTTGGCAATTAGATTGATGCCCAGCGATAGGTTGGCGGTTTTAAAAACCGGAAATTCAAGGGAACCTTCTTTGATGGCCGTCAGATCGGTTTCCGACAGACCAGTAGTAGCAATGACAATGGGGATTTTTTTGCTTTTGGCAAAGCCGAAAATTTTCGGGAAAGCCGCAAAGTGTGAAAAATCGATGATCACATCCACTGCTTCGGCGCAGGTTTCCAGATTGGTGTAAACCGGAAAGGGCAGACTGGTGTTAGCCTGCTGATCAAATCCGGCCACCACCTGGGTGTTTGGGTTTGCGGTAATAATCTGCTGGAGGGTGGTGCCCATGGCCCCAGAGACGCCACTGAGTAAAATATTGATCATGGCAGTCTCCTATAATAAGCCATAGGCTTTTAAATCGGCAACCAGTTTTTCTTTGTTGGATTCTTCCATATCGACTAGCGGCAGTCGCATTTCTCCAGAGTCCATTCCCATCAAACCCATGGCGGTTTTAATAGGAATGGGGTTGGTTTCATAGAACATCGCCAGATTGACCAGGTTGGTTTTAAATTGTAGTTCCCGGGCTTTAGCCAGATCGCCGGCCATAAAGCTGGTCACCAGATTGTGCATATCAGCGGGAATAATATTGGCTGAGACAGAGATGACCCCTTTGCCGCCAACAGATAGTATTGGTAGTACATGATCATCATTACCACTGTAAATATCAATATCGCTACCACAAACACGGGCGATTTCGGTGACCTGGCTGATATCGCCGCTAGCTTCTTTAACAGCAGCTACATTGGCGATTTTGCTCAATTCTTTAATGGTGGATACGGCTATGTTCATGCCGGTGCGACTGGGAACATTGTAAATAATCACGGGAATAGTGATGGCATTGGCTATAGCAGAAATATGAGCGATGATTCCTCGCTGGGTCGATTTATTGTAGTAGGGGTTAATAATCAGAGCAGCATCGGCACCAGCTTTTTCGGCTTCCTTAGAAAGCATGATGGAATAAGCGGTGTCATTACTACCAGTTCCAGCAACATAAGGAACCCGGCCGTTAATGTATTTCCCGGCATCTTTTAGTAGTTCTAAATGTTCGGCATCGGTGAGGGTTGAGGTTTCACCAGTGGTACCGGCAATTAGAATGGCGTCGGTTTTTTGTTCGATCTGCCAGTCGATCAGTTTGTGAAAACGTTCAAAATCAACTTTTCCATTTTTAAACGGGGTAACCAGTGCAACACAGCTTCCTGTAAAAATACTCATTTTCAATCTCCTTTGATTTGTTTTTGGGGGTTGACGTATTAAATAATTGTTCTTCAAAGCCAACGATACTTAATTTAGTGGCCTAGATCAATCCGCGTTCGATTAGTGAAAAGGCAATCTGGACTGCATTGGAGGCAGCGCCTTTGCGGATGTTGTCAGCAACAACCCATAGGTTTAGACCATTGTCGACGCTATAATCACGACGCAGACGACCTACATAGACAGCATCGGTGTTCTCAGCTGTCCGAGCCAGGGGATAGACATTGTTGGCGGGATCATCCTGAAGCACAATTCCTAAGGAATTGCCATAAATATACCGGATCGAGTCCAACTCAAAAGGCTTTTTCAGCTCCACGTTGATACTTTCACTGTGGCTGTAGTAAACGGGCACCCGCACGGTGGTAGCGGTAATCCGTAGGCTATCGTCATGGAGAATTTTCTGGGTTTCATTGATCATTTTCATTTCTTCTTTGGTGTAGCCATTATCAAGAAAGGAATCAATGTGGGGCAACACATTATAGGCGATGGGGTGGGGATAGAAAGCATTGGCTTCGCCCTTGATCCCTCTTTCCAGGTCAGCATAACCGTTGACGCCAGAACCGGAAACAGCCTGATAGGTGGAATAGACAATCCGATTAATCCCGAAAGCATCATACAGTGGTTTTAAAGCGACCACTGCCTGGATGGTGGAGCAGTTGGGATTGGCGATGATGTTTCCGTGCCAGTCCAGGTCTTCCGGGTTGACTTCGGGAACGACCAGGGGCACCAACGAATCCATCCGGAAGGCACTGCTGTTGTCAATAACAATGACACCTTTGGCGGCAGCGACTGGGGAAAATCGTTCGCTGGTGTCGCCGCCAGCTGAAAATAAGGCAATATCAATATCCTGGTCAAAGGCTTCATCACAAAGCTCCTGAACGACATAGGTTTTTTCGTTAAAAATAATTTCTTTGCCAGCGGACCGCTTAGATGCCATGGGGTATAGGTTTTTAACTGGAAATTTAAGCTCAGCCAGTACCTGTAGCATCTTTTGACCAACCATGCCAGTGGCACCAACAACGGCAACATTATAAGATTTCATAAGACCTCCAAAAATTTGATATAAAAAAAGCCAGTAACGTGTACCGGCTAAAAATCAAAGAAACGCGTACATGCGATTTCTATGGGTTCTAGATAGCACTCCATCATAAAAATGATGACAGTCTTACTGCTCTTTACAGTAAGCCCAGGATCATGGGGGCAATTCATGGTCCTTCGGCGAGCTTTCCTTTCACAGCGCTTCATCCCACTTGCCATGGTCTTCGCCGATAATCTTAAAGTCCGCACCTCTATCGTATTGATTTAATTCTATTCATTGTAACAATTATATCTGGTTATTTCAAGGGGATAATTATAAAAAGCTAATAAATATTAAAAAAAAGCAACGCATTTGTAAAAATACGTTGCTAAGTGCTAACTTGATTATTTTGTCAGATCAACTGCGTCCAACGCATCGTTGATTGACTTAATGAGCACATCGACGTCGATTCCGTGTGCCAGGGCACCTTCTTCAATGTTTTCGAAACGTGCAGCCATACAACCAAAGCAATGCATTCCATAAGCCTGGAATACGTTGACAGAATCCGGATATGCGTTAACAGCATCCATGATGCCCATATCTTTAGTAACTTTCATTTTTTTCACCTCCGCAAAGTATAGATCTCATTTTACATATCATACATTATAAAACTTAAAAAAAGATTTTACAAGTGAAAAGAAATAAAAGTGCAATACTTGCTAAAATGTCACGGTGAGGTTATAATAGTACCATAGGGGAATTTTATAGTAAAGGGGTGGATTATTGTGATAGTTGATAAAGTAGTCGTTACGAACAAAGCAGGGCTTCATGCAAAACCAGCATCTCTTTTTGTACAAAGAGCCAATGACTTTAAAAGCGAAATCTATATCAAAAAAGAAGCAACCCGGGTTAATGCCAAAAGCATTATGGGTGTGATGATTTTAGCCGTTCAAAAAGGCGATGAGATCCAAATCGAAGCAACTGGCGATGACGAAAAAAAAGCAGTTGAACAATTAAAACAACTGATTGTCGATCGATTTGATTTTGTGGATGAAGTATAAATAGAGTGTTTATGAGGTAAATTAAAAACTAAATTCAGAAAATAAAGATCGCATAAAGTATGAATGCAAATTCATGCTTTTCTTTTTTCTGGGTTTTGCCATACAGAAATTTAAATTGGTTATTGCAAAATTGGTAGCGATCCGTAAAATATTTTGCAACGGCCTGACGACTAACAATAACTGGAGAAACAGATGCGAAAAATTTTAATAGCAATTTCTTTTTTTACCCGAATACCCATTAAACTAAAGGATGTCAGTTCCGAGGAGTTTTATGACGCAATGATTTTAATCCCTCTGGTGGGTGTTTTCATCGGGCTGATCCTCTTTGCGGCCTCCATTGTTTTTTCGTTTATTCACTTTGTTCAGCTCCAAGCCCTGAAGCCCTGAAGCCCTGCTCATGGTGATCGCCTATATCTGGCTTACCGGTGGCTTACACCTGGATGGATTTGCCGACACCACCGATGCTCTGTTTTCCGCCAGAGATCGGGAGAAGATGATGGAAATCATGAAAGATAGCCGTTTGGGTGCTTTTGGTGCGATTGGCCTGATCTTGATTATTTTAACAAATTGGATGAGCTATACCATCATTTTACCAGAACACAGCACTGCGATTTTGATTATACCAGTCTTTGGACGGGTAGCTGCGATCATGTCGACATGTTTTTCCACCTATGCTCCTGGGGGCGGCGGCTTGGGTAAACGCTTTGTCGAAATGACAAGGCTACACCATTTTATTATTTATCTGGTCTTATTACTGGGTTATACAACCCTGATTTTAGGCTTGCCGGGATTACTGACTGCAGTTATTTGTTTACTGCCCGCCTGGCTGTTAATGAAAAATCTCCAGCATAAAATTGGTGGTATGACCGGAGACACCATCGGGATGACCATTGAACTGAATCAAACCTTCTTTATGGTGGTTTACAGTGTGATTTTGATTAATTTTCCAATCTATTTCAGACTTTTTCAGTAAATATTAAATCGAAGGTGCTTCAAAATTTGAGTGTGTCAATAATAACAGCAGCATAACGTTTGGGCATTCTGAATTTATTGTAATCATTTCAGAGGTTTATTATTAATTGATGTGAAAAATTATTAAGAAAGGGTATGAATGAAGAAATCAATGAACGATGATCGGCAAAAATCCCGTTTTGATCAAAAAAATAACAAAAATACGGTTTTTTTACCGATGTCAAAAAATGAGATGAACGCCCAGGGCATTGATCAGTGTGATTTTATTCTCGTGACTGGCGATGCCTACGTAGACCATCCCTCTTTTGGAGCGGCTATTATTGGCCGAGTACTCCAATCCAGAGGCTTTGCAGTTGGTGTCATCGCCCAACCCAACTGGCGGGAAAACGCTGATTTTAAAAAGTTGGGCGTTCCTCGACTGGGGTTTTTGGTGACAGCCGGCAACCTGGATTCGATGGTAAATCATTTTACGGTAAACAAAAAACGCCGTCATGAGGATGTTTATGCTCCTGGGGGAAAAGCAGGTCTACGGCCGGATCGAGCGACCATCGTTTATTGTGGAAAAATTAGAGAGCTCTATGGTGACATCCCTCTGATTATTGGTGGTATCGAAGCCAGCTTGCGCCGCTTTGCCCACTATGATTACTGGCAGGAGAAGGTCAGACGACCAATTCTGTTTGATTCCCGGGCGGATCTACTGGTTTATGGGATGGGCGAGCTGGCCATGATTGAAATTGCTCAGGGGTTGGAGGCTGGAATTCCAGTGGATCAGTTAACCCATATTAAAGGAACCGCGGTGATTCAAAAGGAAGCAGATGTAAATGATGGGGTGGTATTACCGGCTACCGAAGCAGTGATGACTGATCCAATGGCTTATGCCAAAGCCACTGCCCTCATTTATCAGAGTAACAATGCTCACGATCCTAAGACCTATTTTCAGCAATCCGGAAATCGCTACCTGTGTCAGAATCCGCCGCAACTGCCCTTAAGTCAAGAAGCCTTTGACGACCTTTATGATCTGCCCTTTACCTATAACTGGCATCCCGCCTATGATGAGCTTGGGGGGATACCAGGCCTGGAAGAAGTAAAGTTTAGCATTACTGCTAACCGGGGCTGCTATGGCAATTGTACTTTTTGCGCCCTGGCCATTCATCAGGGTAAATACGTGCAGATGCGCAGCGGGGAGTCGATCGTCCGCGAAGCCAGCCGGATGACCAAGGACCCGGATTTCAAAGGGTATATCCATGATATTGGAGGACCCACCGCAAATTTTTCCCACCTGGCCTGTAAAAAACAGGAAACCCGAGGTTATTGCAGCAATCGTGAATGCTTAGCTCCAGAACCCTGTAAAAGTATTGATCCCAGCCACAAACTCTATCTGGAAACGCTTCGGGCGGTCCGAAAGTTGCCGGGGATTAAGAAGGTTTTTATCCGGTCGGGCATCCGTTATGATTATATGGCTCTGGATAAGGATAAAACCTTTTTTAAAGAACTGGTGGAGCATCATATCAGCGGACAGCTCCGGGTTGCTCCGGAACATGTGTCTGATGAGGTGTTGCGTCATATGGGTAAACCGGCCTTCAAGGTCTATGAAAAATTTGCCCGAGATTTTAAACAGATTGATCAGCAACTTGGAAAAAATCAATTTATTTTACCCTATTTCATCACTGGGCACCCCGGCTGTACGCTTCAAGAGGCGATCAAACTGGCAGAGTATATCCGGGACATGGGCTTTTTTCCGGAGCAGGTTCAGGATTTTTATCCGACTCCGGGTTCAGTGGCTACTGCAATGTACTATACAGGGATCAATCCCCTGACGCTGGAAGTGGTTTATGTACCTAAGGGACGGGAAAAGAATATGCAACGGGCTTTGGTTCAGTATCAAAAGCGAGATAATTATTTGCTGGTTTATGAGGCACTGACGAAAGCCTACCGTGAGGATTTAATCGGATCGGGGAAAAAGGCGCTGATACCGGAAAAGGTAAAAAGTTCCAACCGTCAGAATTCCCAGGCAAAAAAAGCAAGCTCATCCCAGTCAGTTCAGACAAAACAATCAAAAATAAATCAAAAGGATAAAAGCAGAGGTAAAAATGGAAAAAAAATTAACCGAATCCATTGAGGATTATATCGAAACCATTTATCTGGAGAGTGAAAAACATGGCAAAGGTGTCAGGATTACCGACATCGCATTAGAGTTAAGTGTCAGCAAGGCTAGTGCCAATGACGCAGTGCGTAAGCTCAAGGAGTTGGGTTATGTGGAGCACGAACGTTATGGACAGATCTATCTTACCGAAGCAGGGAAAAATCGGGCGGTGAAGGTTTATGAAAAACACCGCTTAATTACTGAATATCTGGTAAAAGCCTTGGATGTGTCCTTGCCCGTTGCTGAAAAAGATGCCTGTAGCATCGAACATATCATCTCGGAAGAAACCTTCAAAAAAATGAAGGCTTATCTCAAACAGTAAAAAATAAGAAAATTAAGGAAGTAAGAATGAACGAAACAAACAACCAGATTAAAGTTGGCGAGAAGTATACCATGGAAATAATGGACATTACCCATAGCGGCGAAGGGGTGGGACGACTTGACAACATGATTGTTTTTGTTGAAGGCGGCCTCCCCGGAGATGTGTTGGAAGTGGAAATTAAAAATGTAAAAAAAACTTATGCTCAGGGTAAACTTCTGTCCATTAACCAGTCTTCACCCGAACGGGTGACTCCTGCTTGTCCATACTTTGAAGAATGTGGGGGCTGTCAGATCCTGCATATGCGTTATGATGGTCAGCTACGGGCGAAATCTAAGATGGTAAAGGATGCACTCCAGCGTATTGGGGGACTAAAGGAAATTGAAGTTAGCCCCATAGTTGGTATGGAAGATCCGCAGCGATATCGAAATAAAGCCCAGTTTAAACTGGACAATAAAGGTATGGGTTTCTATGCGAAAAAATCCCACAACCTGGTTCATATTCAAGATTGTCTAAACCAGCCTGAATCGGCAGCGGATGCAATTAAAACCATCAATGCTCTGATAAAGGATCTGAATTTAAGTATTTATGATGAACGTACCCATAAGGGTTACGTCCGGGGTGTGCTTCAGCGCACGAACCTCCAGGGCGAGAATATGATCACCCTGATCATCAACGGGAAAGATTTAAGTCAGCGTCAAGCCATTGTAGAAGGCATACTGGCAGGTATTCCTAATGTTAAAAGCATTTATGTGAATATCAACCGCGAGAAAGGCAACGTCATTCTGGGCCGAAAAAGCCTTTGTGTTCATGGTGCTGCCCGCTTAGTTGAACAGATCGGAGATCTCAGTTTTTCGATTTCACCTAACTCATTTTTCCAGGTGAATTCCAAACAAACCGTTAAGCTCTATGATACGATTAAAGCTTTTGCCGATTTGAAAGGTACTGAAACGGTTTTTGATCTTTATTGCGGTACTGGCACCATCGGTCTTTATCTGGCGGCTCAAGCCAAACAAGTGATTGGGATTGAAAGCGTGGGTGATGCTATTCTTGATGCGCGCGAAAACGCTGGTTTAAATCAAATTGAAAACGCCAGCTTCCATCTGGGCAGAGCAGAAGATGAGATGCTCAAGATTATCAAAGAAGAAGGCGTCAAACCGGACCTAATCATTCTAGACCCACCTCGTAAAGGTTGTGAAGAATCACTGCTGACAGCCATCAATGACCTTGGAACTCCCCGGATTATCTATGTTTCCTGTAACCCTTCAACCCTGGCTAGAGATCTTAAATTTATGACTGATGCCGGTTATGCAATTAAGGCGGTTCAGCCAGTGGATTTATTCCCGGGAACGGGACACGTTGAGACGGTCGTATTGATGTCACGAGTAGAAAAATAAATGTCTTAAAAGTCCAGTATTACTGGGCTTTTTCTTTTTTTGTGCTATAATTTTATTATATGAAAACAGGTGAATTATTGCTTCGTGGGAATCGATCCAAAGAGCTGATTTTGGACCGTACAGTACGATTTAGATGTCAGTGCTAGGCGAGAAGTCGATATATGATTATTTCACGCTAAGAGTACCGCCAGTACACGCTAATGATACTGGCAGTACTTGAGATGATACCATTGGTTCACAAAATGATACCGGTAATACCGGCATTCCCTAAAATGGGTTCATTAAAGGTTTAATACAAAATCACGCATATTTATACTGCCTGAGCTGACAATGTGAGCACCATGTATAATGCGATCCATAATAGAATCAGCCAGAACACCACCACCGAGACGAGCATGCCACTCCTCGATCTTATACTGCGTGCAGAAAATGGTAGCACCGTTGTCATAACGGCGTTCGACCAGTTCAAAAAGAAAATGGAGTTCATCATCAGAAAGATCAGTAATTAGCCATTCATCAAGGATCAATAAGGGATAGTTCGTATATTTTTTGAGTTCCCTGCTTTGCCCATTCGGCTGGTTCTTTGCTTCGCCGTATTCCATCAGAAGGTCGGGCAAGCGAATATACCGGGTGCGAATGCCCTGTTTACAGGCTTCTTTTCCAATGGAACAAGCCAGATACGACTTTCCCGAGCCAGTGAACCCGCAAATGATGATATTCTGATTGTTGCTGATAAAAGTACCGGTAGCAATTTCCAGAATCAGATCTTTATCAAGATGTCGTTCAGCAAAGAAAACATCCTGAATGGCGGCATTCGGAATTCTGAATCGAGCCCGTTTTATAAGGCTTGCAACACGCTTGTTGTGCTTTTCCTGATAAACATAATCAACAATCATTTTCATGCGTTCGTCAAAAGAGAGGGTGGCATAAATCGTATCTTTGGCCTGTCTGTCAATCACCTGAATCATTTCCTCAAGCTGAATTTCGCGGAGTTTGCGTCGGGTTTCGTCATTAATCATTGTCGTAACCGCCGTAGTAAGATGCCCCACGGATAAAACCGGTGGTACTCGCTGTTTCAGCTTGATGAGCGGCATCCCGGTCTTTGGCATAAAGGATATCTTCGCCAGCGGCTAATATCGGTTCGAGATGTTTGTATCTCGGCGAACGAAGCGTTTTGAGGGCCATTTCGCAGGCATTTTCAAGCCGTACCGCCGAATATTTTTTAGCCAGTTTCAGTACCGACTTTGACGGATTAAAAGCTCTTTCCGGGAGCCGGGTATTTTCGAAAATCAGCTGAATCACCGCCAAAGTTGAAGCACCGATGCTCTGTGCTTCTTTCATAAAACGTTCCTGATTCCATTCCGCCTGTTTAAAACTTTCAGGCAAATCTTCATCATGAGTCGACCAACCATCAATGGTATAGTATGGGAAACGATGATGACTGGCAATCCGCTCATTGTGGCAATAAATCTCAATAAATGAATCACCGACACGTAAATCGGCTTTTTTACCCGCAAACTGATAAGGACAGGAATAATGATTCTTTTCAAAAACGATATGACAATCCGAATAGATTTTATTGTTGTAAAACCAGGTAACTGGCTCATAGGGATGCACCGGTAATGGTCTCAAACAGGTGCGCTCAATGGTGTCGTGGATTTCAGTACGACTGCCTTGCCGTTTCTGGAAAGGCCGGTCATTAAACACTTTGAGAGCCGCCAGGACATCGACTCTCAAGTCGGCAAGGGTGTAGTAGACATTATTTCGAAGTTTGGCAATCACCGCCGTGGCGAGTTTACCAACGCTGCCTTCAACCGAAGCCTTTGCTTTTGGTTTTCGCACCGGGGCGGGCATAATAGCCGTGCAATAGTGATCACCCAAAGCTTCATAAGCTTCAGTGAGAATGATGTCACCTTCCCTGGGATGCGTAACAACACCCGTCTTGAGATTATCACAAACCGTGCGAACCGTTGAACCACCAAAGTATTCATACATGTGCACATGACAATTGAGCCAGGTATTTTGTTTCATATCTAAACATGGTTCAACATAGGTATACTGGCTGTAAGGCAAGGTGCCAACAAAGAGATAAACTTTTATCTCATCACCGGTCACCTGGTCAATCAGCTTTTGGGTTTTGCCACTCCAGTCAACTTCGGCGATCACACCCGGCTTATGGGTCAGATGATTGGTTAGCTTTTTACGCGCCACTTCATCGCGATAACCATTACAGAATTTCGTATAACCAACGTTGAGATGTGACGTGGCAGTGCATTGATCCCGATACTCTTGCCAGAGAATTTTGAGGGTGACGCCCACTTTGGTCAACTCATTATGAACATAGTCATAATCCGGCAGCGCATAAACGGTTTCTTCAGCATGTTTATGCGGAAAGAACAGATGATAGACTTCGTCTGAAGACCGGTCTTTGATCTCATCATAAGAAAGATGCTGTTCTTCAGCAATACGGAAAACTTCATTAACAGAAGTTTTTGACATGTGTCGGCTGCGTGCGATTGATGATTGCGAAAGCCCATTAGCACGCAATTCCATAATGAGCTTCACGGCAATTTTTCTGGACATATTTATGTCCTCCTTTATAATGTATTAAGGAATATTGGATATTTATTCCCTGATATACATTATAAGGCAGCAGTATCATTCCATGAATAGCCAGTATTGATTTGTGAATCGTCCACGGTATCAATGTGTGTGCTACCGGTATCCAATTGAATATCGTTGGTATCATTACCGTGAAATATTCAATATAGATGTTTTTGGCTTTTGGGACTTGTGGAATGGTCGATTTAGATGTTTTTTTGATCTACTTCGGCAACTTCTCAGGAAACGGCCGCCGCCAGCGAAGAATTGGCAAGTCAGACGGAAATGCTAAAAGAGCAAGTTGCCCGGTTTAAACTAAAACGGGGGGGCTTCATGGGAACCGAAGCTTATGAAAACTTGAGTCCGGAAATGATGCGGATGTTTGAAAACATGAAAGAGCAGAACCGTCAGGCAGTCAATAAACGATCTGGTCAGTCTAGCCAAGCGCCACCTGCGAAAAGCATCATATTGAGTGATGACGAGTATGGAAAATATTAACACCTCTAACAAACGTAAGTAAGGGCCTAAACTATATTAACCTGGAGAAATCGAATGGATGAAATGAGACAGCAAATTATAAATAAAGATAAAGCTTGGCTGGTATCAACCCTGAACAGCGCCGGGGATGCTATCATCACTTGTAATATGGATGACCGCATGGATTTTGCCAATGCCGAAGCATTGAATATACTTGGCTTGAGTCTAGCAGAAATTTTGGATAAGCCTTTTTTGGAGGTTTTTAAACTATTTCGGGATGGGCAGGATATGCCGATCCAGTTCTGGACAAATGCCAAAAAGGGAGAAATGGCGGATAGTGTTGGTTTACCAGGACGATCCTATTATTTAAAATCGGATGGTACAAAGTGCTATCTGTCGGCCCGATTGTCCCCGCTTCTTTCGGATAGTGGGGATTATATAGGAAGGGTAGTCGTATTTCGGGATATCTCCAGAATTATCGAGGCCGAAATAACCATTAAAAACGAGCGCAATAATTTGAAAACGATGTTTGATCTGTTGCCAACCAGTATGCTGGTTGTCGATGAGAAGCTGTTAATAACCCGGGCTAATCGGGCCTTTTTTAAAACCTTTAATCTTGACATGAAAAATGTTATTGGCAGGCAATTCGGCGATGCGTTGGGATGCGTTTTCAGTTTTAATGGGGGGTGTGGTTATTCCAAGAATTGTGAATTTTGCCATTTTAGAAAAATAGTGACCCGCGTTTTGGAAGAAAAGAAAATAATCAGAGACAGATCCATTAAAGTGAATTTTATAAACCATGGGATCAAAGATACCCGGTATTTAAATTTGAGTGTGATGCCAATTATTTCAGCCAATTATTCCGAGTATATCATCACTCTGGAAGATATGACTGAACAGTATTATTATGAGAAAGGTTTAAAAGAAGCGCGGGAAGCCAGCCTCTCTATTTTAGATAGTTTGCCGGTCATGATTTACCGTATTGATCGTGATCAACGCTGTGATTTTATTAATCAAACGTTTAAAGCTTTCATGAATATATCCCGAGACTTTTTTTTGAAGAACCTGAAAAGTCATATGAAAACTGACGATCATCAACGCTTTATCAATACGTTAAAACGTTCCCTAAAAGAAAAATGCAACTTTAATATTGAACTAGAACTATTAGCACCAAACAATACCTATCGTATCTTTCGAGGCATGGGGCGACCTTTTTACGATAAAAATCAAGAATATGCAGGGATGATTGGGTTATTTTTAGACATTCACGATGAACGCTTTGCAGAAGAGCTTTTTACTAAGAGTCAGAAAAAATATTTTTCGCTGTTTAAATACATGGACAGTAGCATCTCATACTTTAAAGCCCTTTACGACAATGACCGAAACCTAATTGATGCGGAACTGGTGGAGATGAATCTGGCAACTGAAGAATTGTTTGGTGTCAATCGGGATGAGGTAATCGGCCACAAATTGTCAGAAATGGGATTTCTTGAAACCAAAGAAAGCTTGGGACTTTTTAAAAGATTCCGAGAGGTTCTCACCCATGGCGAAAATATACCACTTGAAGAGTATTATATGATTCGCCTTGAAAAATGGGTGGAAGGCTCAATATACAGTCCAGAATCTGGTTATGTGGCGGTTCTTGCTTCAGATGTTGATCAAAAGAAAAAAACCGAAATAAAACTTAAGCAAGCAATTGAACGATCGGAAGAAGCTAATCGGGCCAAGAGTGAGTTTTTAGCAAATATGAGCCATGAAATTCGGACGCCACTTAATGGCATTGTCGGGATGATTGATCTCACTGCTTTAGAACCCCTTTCTGAGGAACAAAAGGATAATCTGAGAACTGCCAAAGGATGTGTGGCGTCGCTGATTGCGATTATCAATGATATATTAGATTTTGCAAAAATTGAAGCTGGAAAATTGATGCTTAATCCAATGAGTTTTAATTTGATGTCTTTTGTTGAATCGACAGTCAAAACGCACAAAAAACATGCCCTTGAAAAATATCTGGATTTGACCGTCAATTATGAGAACATTATCTCAAATTTTGTTATCAGTGACAGCATGCGGCTCAAACAAATTCTAAATAATTTGATCAGCAATGCCATAAAATTCACTAATCAAGGATCAGTTACAATCACAGTCAGCCAAGAACCGTTGCCGGGTAAAACGGATCAAATTGTCCAGAAAATCACGATAGCTGATACCGGGATAGGAATCGATGAAAAAGACTATCCGATGCTGTTTCAGAGCTTTACTCAGATTGATGGCTCCTATACCCGGGAATATGGCGGAACAGGATTAGGTCTGGTGATTACAAAGCAACTCCTGGAAATGATGGGGGGAGAGGTAAGGTTCATCAGTCAGCTCGGAGTAGGGAGCACCTTTTCCGTTATTCTACCGATGATCATCACCAAAAAATCCGGTGAAACAGACGTCGAAACGGATGGGGAGGATAGTTTCGCGGGAAGTCGGATTTTGCTCGTTGAAGATGATCAGGTCAATCAAATCGTGATTGCAAAAATGCTTGAAAGTTTCGGTGCTGTGGTTGATGTGGCGGGAAACGGTGTTGAGGGTGTAAAAGCGGCTTCGAAAAATAATTATGATATTATTTTTATGGATGGGCAGATGCCTGTAATGGATGGAATTAAAGCGACCAAGTTGATTCGAGGGACGGAAACAACAACAGAGCCCTATTTTAAGTCTAATGAACTGGAAGAGTCTCTTAATCGAGAAACGCCAATAGTTGCTTTAACTGCCTTTGCGCTAAAAGGAGATGAAGCTATTTTTAAAGCAAGTGGAATGGATGACTATTTGTCTAAACCATTGGATCGACACCAAATGCAGCAGCTCTTAAAAAAATACCTTGGCCATTTGAAAGTAACCGCTCCAAAGCGATCTGTGGTAAATTTAGGTAGCTATTACGAGAAAGAGTGGGATATCAGCAAATCTAATTCGACAGAGCATTTAACTCCGGGCGAAAAAGAAAAGTGGGAAGTGACTCAAAAGATTGAAAGTCTTGAGCAGCTGTTGGCGCAGGAAAACCTGATCCTGATGGAAGTCATTGCCCATCAATTAAAAGGAATATTTGAAGAAATGAATATCGAGGTATTAAAAAACCTTGTTTTTAAAATAGAGTTGGAAATCAGAAAGGAGCGATTAGAAAAGGTGTCGGGATATTTAGAGCAGATCAGAGAAATCTGGCGGATGCATGTGCTAACGTAAGGGGGAGTGTATGAGATGAAGCGAATTTTAATTGTAGAAGATGATTTGATCAGCCGAAAATTTTTATCTAAATTCATGAACCGATACGGAGATTGCGATTTGGTAGTGGATGGCCTTGAAGCTATCGATGCCTATCTTTTAGCGACGAAAGAAGGCGTACCTTATGATCTGATCTGCCTTGATGTGATGATGCCTAAAATTGATGGGATTCAGGTGCTAAAAACCATCCGCGATTTGGAAAAACAAAATGGTGTTAACGATAATGAAAAGTGTAAAATAGTCATGACTACCGTATTGGGGGAAATCCTGACGGTCCAGTCAGCTTTTGATTTTGGCTGCAATGCCTATGCATCAAAACCCCTAGATATTGCAAAATTGACTGAAGTGCTAGGAAAAATCGGATTCATAGAAGAGCGGCTTTAAATCAGGAGGAGAGTATCTTTTTATCAACCTGATCAAGAAAAAAACCGTAATCTCAGAAGAGACTGCGGTTTGATTTTTATAAGGTTTTAGCATAAGCACCAATTTTTTTATCAACGTTTGAAATATGTTTAGTTAGCCAATTTACAATCATCTGGTTAGCACTGATTATCAAGGTAACGTTTCCTCCGGATTCGTTGAAATCCTTTTTGAGTTTAGCTAATTCTTCGATAAATCCATGATGTAATTTTTTTTGTTCATCGATGCCCGGATAGTTTATTTTGGTCATATAGGCTTCTTCATCTTTAAAATGTTGTTTGGTATAATCATCAAGAAAATCAAACATCTGAGCAATAACTTCCTTGGATTTTCCGGTTTTTCCGGCTTCAAAAAGTTGATCCGCTTTTTCAAACCAAATTTTATGTTGTGCATCAATGTTTTCTACACCAACTGATAATGCTGGTGTCCATACAATAGCCATAATTGTTCTCCATTCTAAATAAGATTTATTCCATTATAGACTTTTTCTTCTTGACTGACAAGAAAATTTTTAAATTAGCGAATTTGCTGGTGTAAATCGACTCTTAATTCCGACAAAGCGTGGGTATCTCCTATGAAATTCAGTATTTACTTTAGCCGCTGGCTGGGGTAAACTAGTTTAAGGTTTCGCCTGTTAGTCTGTCAGAAAGGCAAGGGGAGAAACAATGAAAACAGGATAGAGGATGTGAAAAATGATTCAAATCACCGAAAAAGAATTTGCCATGTTAACGGAATATATTCATTGTGAATATGGCATCGAGCTAAAGAAAGAAAAACAACTCCTACTTATGGGTCGGCTTCACAAGCTACTTGTCGAGTTGGGGTTTGATAGCTTTACAGACTATTATCATTATTTGATTTCTGATAAAACGGGTGAAGCCAGTTCAGTGTTAATCGATAAGGTTTCAACAAACCATACTTTTTTTATGAGAGAACCAGAGCACTTTGAGTATTTTAAAAATACGGTGCTGCCCAATTTGAAGATAAAAAAAGAAGAACAGAACAACCGCGATATTCGGCTTTGGTGTGCAGCCAGTTCCACGGGCGAAGAGCCCTATACTTTGGCAATGCTTATGGCTGACTATTTTGGATCAAGTGCCCATCACTGGGACAAAAAGCTACTGGCAACGGACATTTCAAATAAGGTATTGGATGTAGCTAAAAAAGGGATCTATGATAAAGAGCGTCTTCAGGTGTTGCCACCTAACTGGAAATTAAGGTATTTCAAGAACTATGATAGCAGTCAAATGGTGGTGGTGGATGAAATCAAAAAAGAAGTCATTTTTCGACGGTTTAACCTGATGACCCCCAACTTTGTTTTTAAGAAGAAATTTGATGTTATATTTTGTAGAAATGTCATGATATATTTTGATCAGACGACAAAGGATCGACTGGTTGAGAAAATGTACAATTATACAGAACCAGGGGGGTATTTATTCATCGGTCACGCAGAATCACTTAATCTTAAACAGACGAATTATAAATTTATTATGCCTGCTGTGTATCAAAAACCGTATTAAGTTTTAGCGGCATAAAAACATGATAATTAACCAGAAGGAGAAATGGCTTAATGGAAGATCTAATAAAAACGGAAACTGGAAATCAGATAAAAAAAAGATATCGTTTAAAAAATCATCTTTTGCCTCAATCGGAAAGGATGGATTGGCCGTCTTATCTGACGATTGACCGGAGTGTCAAGCCAAAAAAGAAAACGGTTTTGGAACTCACGCATGAAGCACTGCTTAAAGTTTATGGTGCATCAGGAGTGTTGGTTGATAAGATCGGGAATATTCGCTATGTTTATGGACATACCGGGCTTTTTCTGGAACCTGCGCAAGGTTATTCCGGTGCAACCAATATTCTGAAAATGGCCCGGCAAAAATTGCGTCGTGATTTAAATAAAACCTTGCATCTGGCAATAACCCGGCAGACGACATCAAGTTCTGCTATTATCCAGATTAAACGAAATGGTGAAACCATGAGTGTCTTAATCCGAGTAATACCGCTTCTAAAAAAGGCGTTAAAGGGACAAGACGATGATTTTTATCTGGTTATTTTTGAAAAAAAAGCGGACCTGAAGGTGGAAACAGAACGGAGTGGTTTTATGCTAGAGAGTGCGAATTCGCAATCTGAACAGCGTCTCTTGACTTTGATCACCGACGAAATCGAAGTGACTAGAACAAAGTTGTCAGATCTAAAGTCAGAGTTTGAAAATACTCAGTTGGAACTGGAAGTTTCCAGAAATAAGTTACATTCAGTTAAGTTAAATATTGATATGGCTGAAACGGAATTACAAACACTACGAAATAAAATAAGTGGCTCTAAGGAGGAACGCCAACTTCTTAGTGATGGACAGCAAAGTTCTATTACTGATAAAGAAGTAGTTGTGTCAGTGCAGCAAACCCAAATCGAGGAGCAACGCCCATTTGGTGAAGAACTGGCCACAATTAAAAATGAATTGTCAATGGCAACTGAGGCATTGGAACAGAAAAAAAACGCATTTGAAAAAATGAATCAAACATTTAAAGCAACGTCGGGTGAACTTTCTTTTATGGAGCGGCAAGAAAAGACTGAATCAGAGAATGGCCCGGATTTGGAGCCAACAACACAGGTCGCAGATATGGCAGAAAATGTCGTCGAACCCGTTTTTCCAAAGACAACAGGTCTAAATTTTGGAAGTGAGTCCGAGCTACTTGATAATAATATTGAAAAAAGTGAATTGCGTTTTAAAGATGCAGCAGAATTTCAGGCGGCTGCAAACCACGGATACCGGCATGACAATGGGATAAAGTCTGTGTACATCCCTGAGGGGGTTGACACAATTAAGCGAAGTATGTTTTATAAATGCACCCAACTGGAGAAGGTCAGCTTTCCTAACTCCCTAAAATTCATTGAAGGATTTGCGTTTTACGGTTGCGAAAAACTTGAAAATATAAATCTCGATACGTGTAAGGTGTTGGAAGTGATTGGAACTTCCACGTTTGAAGGATGCGTATCAATGGCGGAGTTGGGGCTTCCAGACTCACTAATTGAAATTGAAGAAGCCGCGTTTCTTGGTTGCCGAACAATGGAAACGATCGCGTTTCAAGAAAATTGTCAGTTGGAAATATTAGGAAGTCATGTTTTTAAGGATTGTGAAAAATTAAAGCAAATCAGCCTTCCAGATCAAATCAAACACATTGGCATTAGCTGTTTTTATGGCTGTCGAAGTCTAACAAAAGTTCGCCTGCCTAAAGAACTGGAGACGTTGGGAGAGTATGCTTTCTTTGGGTGCGAGGCACTAACTGAGATTGAACAAACAAACAAACAATTACTCAAGCAACCTGGTTTTTCAGTCGGATTACCTGAAGGTATCAAGATCTTATAAACTGAGCGTCGCGAATTTTTGCATATTTCTAAGATCGAGATACCTCAAATCCGCCAGACAGAATTTTTACTGGTAAAAGATTAATAAAATATAACAGAAAAAAGTAGAATCTGATACATGGAAATGTTACAATTATAAAGTGTACCCTGCTTAGTCGGGATACAAATTGATTGAATCTAAGATTAAAATAATTTTGGAGGTTGAGGCTTAGTGAGTAAAAATATGAGCGTAGTTAATATTGATACAATGAATGAAGATAATCGAAAAAAGCTTGAAGAACAATCATTTGAAGAGGCTGTGCTAGCTTTGACTGAAAAGTTGGAGCTGGCAAATAGTCTGCTGAAGACCATTCTCGAAACCACTCATGATTTTCTGGTGTTTGGACTGGATCGGGAATACCGATACTTGAGTTTCAATAATCGACATAAAGCAATGGCGAAGGAACAATGGGGGGCTGACATCACCATTGGCACAAGAATTTTAGACATCATCGATAACTCTGAAGAACGTGAGAATTTAAAGGCTTTTTTTGATCGGGTTCTGGCAGGTGAACAATTTTCATCTCTTGAAGAATACGTGGGTGAAAATGAAAGTGTAGTTATGGGGAAAAATCATTGGGCTCCAATCAAAAAGAGCAATGGTGAGATTATCGGTATTGTTTGTTTTATTCAGGATGTGACAGAAAACAAGAATTTCATAAAAGATATGCTAAATGAAAAAAATAGTCTGGATCAGGATATGGAATCACTTTCTTTTTATGACCAACTAACTGGCGTATACAATCGTAGATTCTATGAAAAAGAACTTGAGCGAATGGATAATAATCAGTATTACCCACTATCAATCATTTTTATGAACATTAATGGGATGTCCAAAGTCAATAATGAGTATGGTCACGCAGTAGGCGATATTCTAATGAGAAAAGCGGTTCAGGTGCTTAAATACGGTGTTCGGGGAGATGATGTTGTTGCCCGTTACGAAGGTGATGAATTTGTTGTATTGATGCCACGAACTGAAGGTGCTAAGGTTGAACGAGCGTTAGAACGATTTAAAAAGAATATGGATGAGGTTAAAGTTCAATCCATAAAATTATCGGTTTCCTTTGGATTTTATACTAAGTATGATGAGATCGACAATATTGAAGATGTAATAAAAACCGCACAAAGACAACTGGAAAGACAAAAATCGATAGATTATATTTAACTAAGTTGATGTTCTGTCAAGATAAAATGAATAAAGCAATATGCTGTTAATAAGATTAAATCACAACTGCGCGCGCCGCCCCCTTGGCTGATGCGCGCTTTTTTTGCAAAAAAAAGATACAGTCATTGAAGTAATGAAATAAACATGATTATTGATTGCTGATATTGATTATTTTAAATCGCTAGGTTAAAATAGTAGCAACTCATTAAAAATGGTACAAGGACAAGATTTGCTATAAGAATAACAATAAATGATTTAGTCCTTTGATACTTTGATAGATCGCGAAAAAACTCTGAAATGTTAGAGAGGGATAATATGAGCCAGGAAATCGGTACTTTGTTACGAGATCTGATTAAAGAAAAGAATGTGACTAATTTTTCACTTGCTAAAGAGATTGGTGTAGATCGCTCAACATTTCAGCATTTTTTATCCGGAAGGCGAAAACTAAATTTAGAAGACCTTCGAAAGATAATGATCGCTCTAAACTTAAACAAGGATAAAAAAAAGCAGTTATACGCACTCTATGAGAAAGAATATGATGATCATGAAAATATGATAAACAGTCATGATATTTTTTCTCTATACAGTGAAATCAATAATCAGATTATTCAGGAAAAAAGCTGGATAGAATCGGAGGAGTTTCTGGTAAAGAACCAACTAACTTCTGAAAAAGCTCGGATTATCAAGGGACAGCTAAAAATTGAAGGAATCATCCGCAGCTGTTTTATGGAAGAAATGGAAAGACGAACAGATGGCAATGTGATTATGTCGATAAATTTTAAACATTATTTTCTCTATGAATTGATCATACGCGCAAGTAGGCAAAATAAAGGCGGACAAGTACAAAATATCATTCCTTTAGTTAATAAAAAGAATCTTGGTAATAATCTTGATATTTTAAAAAGGGTTCTTATATTAAAAAGCCTTGAAAACATTGATTATGAGCCTTATTATTTTTATTCCGGAACTAAAATTTATGATGATATCAGCATTATTGTTCCTAATTATTTTATCACGTCTAAACAGGTGATTACCATTGATCGGGATTTCGAAAGTGCCATCATTTATGAAGACCTGGAAATAATTGATTATTACCGAAGAAAAGCTCGATTCATTCTCAGTAAATGTACATCGTTTGCTAAAAAAGAATTGTTGGAGTGGACAGATTGCCTGTTGCCTTCCTTTGAGAAAATTAAAAAAAATAATACTACAGAGAAATACATCGCTTTTGATCAGCTAGAACATCTCCTTGACAAAACGCTCAAGCAAGGTAATAAAGATGACAGCGTTAATCAATTCAAATTTCAGGAAAAAGGCGGTGCCAACTTTTCTGATTATTTTGTGCTGAGAAATGGCCTGATTTCTGGTGCTGGAAATCTAAGCATCCGTTATCTGGTCAATGATGAACAGGTCGAATTTATTCTGATTAATGAGAGGAACAAGAGTATTCTGAAACTCATCATCAATGAAATAGGAATAGTGACTATTTTTAGAGAGTTTTTTAATTACCTTCCACGCAGCGTCCATGTCTGTTCTAAAGCGGAAATTAAAAACAGTCTGCACAATATCCGTAGTGTTACTAATAATTTAGAGAATAATTAATCAGGACTTGACAAGACAATACAATCAATGTAAAATACTCAACATAGAGTATAGGAGGTGTACGAATTGACACGCGTGCTTGTTTTGGGACTACTTGATGTACAACCGATGTCTGGCTATGATATTCAGCAGATGCTGCGAATATCTGATGCAGAACGTTGGGGTGGTGTGCTTATTGGCTCCATTTATCACGCTTTAAAGAAAATGGAAAAGGAAGGGCTGGTCGCTGTTGAAAGCATTGAACAAACTGGACATCGGCAAAAGGCGATTTACAAAATAACCGTAACGGGAAGAGAACATTTAGCCCAATTGGTGGAAAACACTTTGGAGAACTCATCCGTTAGTTATCCATCAACCATCTACTCCGGTTTGTCGTTCATTGAAAAAATACCCCGCGAAAAAGCTTTGGCAGCACTTAATAATCAATTAGTCGCGTTGAAAAAAGAATATGATGCACTTGAGAGTGGGTACCGTCTCAAAAATATCGCCATGCATCAGAATATACCCCCAATGACGAAACTGATCTTTGACAATATGTATGCGATTGTCAACCAACAAAGATCTTTTGTTGAAAATGCCATAAAATTACTGGAAGCCCAGGAAATAAACAAGTAAAAATTTCTCCCTCATGTAGAGGGAGAAAAAAATAGCCGCATACTCAATAGAGAGTATACAAAGTTAAGTAAGGAGAGAATGATGAATTTGATTGAAGGAAAAAAATTGTTTAAAAGTTTTAAAAGCAAAAAGGTTATTCAGGGAATTGATTTCGAAATCAAGCAAGGTGAAATTTTAGCTCTGGTTGGCCCCAATGGGGTGGGGAAATCAACTACAATCGCCATGTTGCTGGGTATATTACCACCTGATGCAGGTTCAATATCTTATTGGCGAGATGATTATAAAGCGTATATTGGCACCCAACTTCAAAGCACCCCTTTTTTTGAGGGATACTCTGCAGAGGAAAACCTCAGACTATTCGGAGCTTTGTATCACACTAATCTGAGTGATGAGGAAATGAAAAATAAACTGGTTGACTGTCATTTAGAGGATACTGGAAAAACCCCGGCAGTTAAGCTCTCCATCGGTCAACAGAAAAGGCTGGCCATCGGTGTTACTACAGTTCATCACCCTGAATTGATCGTTTTGGATGAACCGACTGCCGGGTTGGATCCCCGCTCACGGTACGAAATAAAGGAAATGATTCATGGCTTGGCAAAGAATAACCAATCTGTGCTTTTTTCTTCTCATGATATGGAGGAAGTGGAAAAATTAGCGGATCGTCTGATTTTTATGAACCATGGAAAAATAATGGATCAGGGAAAGCCAGAAGAGTTGATCAAAAAACACCAGGTTAATAATTTGGAAATGCTTTATTTAAAACTTACTGAAAAGAATTAAGGAGAAAAAAATGAATACAATCTTCAACCTTTCGCTCAAATCTGCAGCACGTGAACCGTTTTTACTGTTTTGGTCTATTCTTTTGCCAATTGGTGGAATGCTTATATTAGGTTCACTCGTCGGTAACATCGACTATTCTATTAGAATCACAACCGGTATGATGGCGATGGGTATTTTATTTTACTCTTTTACTACTACGGTGTTTTCACTGCTTAGCCAAAGAAGACGAGGTGTTTATCAATTATTGAAAGTAACACCTATGCCCTTATCCCGTTATGTCATCAGTGTTTCAGGAGCCTGGACGCTGGTTTTAATGATCTGCGCGATGCTGGTTTTGTTTGTTGGTACCGCCTTCTTTCATCTTGACCTAAGAATTCTCAATGTGATAAAGATGGGGATAATCTGCATGTTAGGTGCAATTGGGTATATTTTTCTAAGTTTCTTTGTCTCCGGGCTATGTAAAACTGATGCGCAAACTAGTATTGTCTCTAATCTAATTACGATGCCCTTGTTGCTAGGTAGTGACGCTTTCTATTCGTTGGATGCTACGCCAGCTTGGGTCAAAACGATCGTTTTAGTGAATCCCTATCAGTGGTTACTTAATGGACTTCGCAGTGGGCTTCTTGGAAACAATCGAGATTGGCTTATTAGTGTGATGGTATTAAGCGCTTTTCTTGGTATTTCCTTATTTTTGGCAGTGAAATCACTTAAAGTAGTAGAAAATTAATAATATTTAAGAAACTTCGAAAACTCTTGACGGTTTTAAATTGCGCGGTATAATAATAGCGTACAATTAAATAACGCAAAGGAGAAATGATATGATATATGATTTTACAGTAAAAGACACCACTGGTGTGGATGTATCAATGAAAGATTATAAAGGTAAAGTTTTGTTGATCGTGAATACAGCCACGGGATGCGGTCTTACTCCGCAATATGAGGGCCTCCAGGATCTTTATGATAAATATAAGGAACAAGGTTTTGAAATTCTTGATTTTCCTTGTAATCAATTTGCAAACCAGGCTCCAGGTACCGATGGTGAAATAAAAAGTTTTTGCGAAACACGTTTTGGCGTAACATTTAAAATTTTTCACAAAATAGACGTTAATGGAGAAAACGCTGATCCACTTTTTACCTACCTAAAGAAGGAAAAAGGTGGGATGCTGGGTTCAAATATTAAATGGAATTTCACTAAGTTTTTAATTAATAAAAAGGGAGATGTGGTTAAACGATTTGCCCCAACTGACACTCCTGAAAAAATTGAAAATGACATTAAGAAATTGCTAGGAGAATAGTCTTTCACTAGAAAAATTGCCTGCAATGAAATTGTGAGGTATAATGAACTAACTAACTTTTCAAAGGAGTGATTGACTTGGATAATGAACAACTTAAACTGGAAAACCAATTGTGCTTTCCACTATACGCCACCGCTAAAGAGGTGGTGAAACGCTATAAACCCTATTTAGAAGAAATAGGCTTGACCTATACCCAATACATTGCCATGATGGTCTTGTGGGAACACAAAACGATCAATGTTAAAACCTTGGGAGAATATTTATATCTTGATTCAGGGACATTAACACCGTTACTTAAACGATTGGAATCAGCTGGTTTGATTGAGCGAAATCGAGATTCGAATGATGAGCGCAATGTTATCATTAAGCTGACTCCGGAAGGAGCAAAACTAAAAGAGTCGGCCAGTGAGATTCCGGAGAAAATCAAGCAATGTCTGCCAATCACAGAAGAAGAAGCAATGACTTTGTATCGATTACTATACAAAATACTCAAAAATAAGTAATATTTATAATGTGTATATAAAAATGTCCAGTTGTTAAGACTGGATATTTTTGTGCTTTTATTTTATGATTATCGAGATAATTAGAAAATAACTAAACTATTCTCTTGATTAAGGTATTAGAATGTGTTAATGTGTAACCAATTAGCAACTAAAAGCGGATAGTGAATATTTCACGGTAATGATACCAACGATATTCAATTGGATACCGGTAGCACACACATTGATACCGTGGACGATTCACAAATCAATACTGGCTATTCATGGAATGATACTGCTGCCTTATAATGTATATCAGGGAATAAATATCCAATATTCCTTAATACATTATAAAGGAGGACATAAATATGTCCAGAAAAATTGCCGTGAAGCTCATTATGGAATTGCGTGCTAATGGGCTTTCGCAATCATCAATCGCACGCAGCCGACACATGTCAAAAACTTCTGTTAATGAAGTTTTCCGTATTGCTGAAGAACAGCATCTTTCTTATGATGAGATCAAAGACCGGTCTTCAGACGAAGTCTATCATCTGTTCTTTCCGCATAAACATGCTGAAGAAACCGTTTATGCGCTGCCGGATTATGACTATGTTCATAATGAGTTGACCAAAGTGGGCGTCACCCTCAAAATTCTCTGGCAAGAGTATCGGGATCAATGCACTGCCACGTCACATCTCAACGTTGGTTATACGAAATTCTGTAATGGTTATCGCGATGAAGTGGCGCGTAAAAAGCTAACCAATCATCTGACCCATAAGCCGGGTGTGATCGCCGAAGTTGACTGGAGTGGCAAAACCCAAAAGCTGATTGACCAGGTGACCGGTGATGAGATAAAAGTTTATCTCTTTGTTGGCACCTTGCCTTACAGCCAGTATACCTATGTTGAACCATGTTTAGATATGAAACAAAATACCTGGCTCAATTGTCATGTGCACATGTATGAATACTTTGGTGGTTCAACGGTTCGCACGGTTTGTGATAATCTCAAGACGGGTGTTGTTACGCATCCCAGGGAAGGTGACATCATTCTCACTGAAGCTTATGAAGCTTTGGGTGATCACTATTGCACGGCTATTATGCCCGCCCCGGTGCGAAAACCAAAAGCAAAGGCTTCGGTTGAAGGCAGCGTTGGTAAACTCGCCACGGCGGTGATTGCCAAACTTCGAAATAATGTCTACTACACCCTTGCCGACTTGAGAGTCGATGTCCTGGCGGCTCTCAAAGTGTTTAATGACCGGCCTTTCCAGAAACGGCAAGGCAGTCGTACTGAAATCCACGACACCATTGAGCGCACCTGTTTGAGACCATTACCGGTGCATCCCTATGAGCCAGTTACCTGGTTTTACAACAATAAAATCTATTCGGATTGTCATATCGTTTTTGAAAAGAATCATTATTCCTGTCCTTATCAGTTTGCGGGTAAAAAAGCCGATTTACGTGTCGGTGATTCATTTATTGAGATTTATTGCCACAATGAGCGGATTGCCAGTCATCATCGTTTCCCATACTATACCATTGATGGTTGGTCGACTCATGATGAAGATTTGCCTGAAAGTTTTAAACAGGCGGAATGGAATCAGGAACGTTTTATGAAAGAAGCACAGAGCATCGGTGCTTCAACTTTGGCGGTGATTCAGCTGATTTTCGAAAATACCCGGCTCCCGGAAAGAGCTTTTAATCCGTCAAAGTCGGTACTGAAACTGGCTAAAAAATATTCGGCGGTACGGCTTGAAAATGCCTGCGAAATGGCCCTCAAAACGCTTCGTTCGCCGAGATACTGTCAATACCGTTTTAAAACTTCCCAAAATAAACGGTAAAAATTACCCATTAGCATCGTTCGATTCGTTTTCATATAGGCTGACATCATAAAAGCCAGCCTTTTTCTTTTCCCTAATCCGATAGCTGTCACCTTTGATATTGATCGTTGTGGAATGATGCAGCAGTCGATCCAGGATCGCCGTTGCAACGACATTATTTCCGAACACATCACCCCAACTACCGTAGGACTTGTTGGAAGTCAGAATGATTGAGCCTTTTTCATAGCGATTGGAAACAATCTGAAAAAAGTAATGAGCCACTTCATCATCCATGGCCGCATAGCCAACTTCATCAATAATCAGGATATTGGGTTTATTCAGTGTTTTAAGTTTGCGATGAATGCGCCCGGAAACAATATTTTCCTGAATCATTGAAATCAGTTCATGTGCACTGARAAAATAAGCAGTATAGCCACTTTTGATCGCACAAACCGCCAGACCTACGGCCAGATGAGTTTTGCCAACGCCGGGCGGGCCCAAAAACACGACATTTTCGGAACGTTCCACAAAGGCGAGCGTTTTCAGTTCATTTACCTTACGCTGATTGGCACTGGGCTGGAAATCAAAGTCAAATGAATCGATGGCCTTGATATAGGGAAATTTTGCAAGTTTCAAGTTCGTCGTAGTTGTCCGTTCTCTTTTTGCATCAATTTCTGCCCAAAGCAGCTTGTCCAGAAACTCCAAATAGGATATACTATCCTTGGAAGCTTCTTCAGCATGGTGGTCATAAACGGCGGCCATATGCGTGAGATTCAGACGATCAAAAGCTTCCTTCAGGTGATGGGTTACCATATGGTCACCTCACTGRCTAAARAATMATAGACTGCGAGCGGTCTTTGATGCACTTTGGGCGATTGATCTGGAATCATAAGCGGTGCTTTGCGGGCTTYGGCKKTAYGGTTTTGACTGTTCAATCCTTSAAARTGCYTTTTCATTTTTTGAACCTGATGTTTTTGAGCCGGTTTCCGGTAACCTTCAATCAAAGCACCAGTTTCATCATAGATTTCAATCGTTCCATTTCTCAGATCCCGCACACCGACACGGTGACCAACAAAGCGRAAKGGAACGGAAAAATAATTGGACTGATAACTGATCATACAATCATTCATGACCTTCCTGCTGACCAGATCCACAGAAAGAAACGGTTCGGTATTAACGGGTTTCAGCTGTTCTTCCTTCAGTCTATCACGGGGAATTTTGTGAATTGTCTGATGAAGCCTGACGTTACATTTCGTATCCAGCCAGAGTCGAGCCTGTTCATTGAGGTCAGTTAGATCGGAAAAGCTTTTGACTCTGGGCCAGAAGTTGCCGCGTACATATCGGACCCCGCGTTCCACCTTGCCCTYRRAACGGGGCAGATAAGGCCGATGCCGAACCGGAATAAAATGGTGATGCTCGGCAAATCGCAAAAACCGCTGATTCCATTTATCGTTGCCGGTTTTGTGACTGTGGGCAACAACAGTTTTCATATTGTCATACAGAATGCTCTCTGTTACACCACCAAAATAGGCAAATGCCCGTTCATGGCAACCGATTAATGTGTCAAATTTCGAACTCTCCGTAAACTCAAGATAATAATTTCTGGAATGCCCTAAAACCATGATGAAGGCATACAATTTTTTGAGCTTTCCATCGGGCATCGTGACAACGAATTCTCCCCAGTCAACCTGGGCCTGTTTGCCAGGGGGCGTTTCATAGCGGATTGATGCTTTGGCTAACACTTTTTCGCGATATGGTTTCATGAATTCCCGAAGAATCGTCATTTTCCCCTGGTACCCGTCGGCTGCAATTTCATCAAAAATCACAGCGGCATTGACACAGCCTTCRTTCATTCGTTCCAGGATATAATCTTTAAACGGATCAAGCTTTCCTTGCCGARACTGACGTTTCCGATATGCTGGCGGTTCGTTGTGCTTAAGCCAGTTGCTGACCGTTTTTCGATCAACACCCATTTCTCTGGAAATCTGCATGATTGACATTCCCTTGTTCTTTAAACATTTGATCATGTAATACTCCTCAATTGTAATCATTCGGTTGTCCTCCTTATCTTTAAGAAGAAACATACCGTGTTTTTGGGGAATTTTCAACCGTTTATTATGGGTATTTTAACACCGATTTTGACAATACAAACATCTCGAACCGATATTAGCCGCTGGCGAAGATATCCTTTATGCCAAAGACCGGGATGCCGCTCATCAAGCTGAAACAGCGAGTACCACCGGTTTTATCCGTGGGGCATCTTACTACGGCGGTTACGACAATGATTAATGACGAAACCCGACGCAAACTCCGCGAAATTCAGCTTGAGGAAATGATTCAGGTGATTGACAGACAGGCCAAAGATACGATTTATGCCACCCTCTCTTTTGACGAACGCATGAAAATGATTGTTGATTATGTTTATCAGGAAAAGCACAACAAGCGTGTTGCAAGCCTTATAAAACGGGCTCGATTCAGAATTCCGAATGCCGCCATTCAGGATGTTTTCTTTGCTGAACGACATCTTGATAAAGATCTGATTCTGGAAATTGCTACCGGTACTTTTATCAGCAACAATCAGAATATCATCATTTGCGGGTTCACTGGCTCGGGAAAGTCGTATCTGGCTTGTTCCATTGGAAAAGAAGCCTGTAAACAGGGCATTCGCACCCGGTATATTCGCTTGCCCGACCTTCTGATGGAATACGGCGAAGCAAAGAACCAGCCGAATGGGCAAAGCAGGGAACTCAAAAAATATACGAACTATCCCTTATTGATCCTTGATGAATGGCTAATTACTGATCTTTCTGATGATGAACTCCATTTTCTTTTTGAACTGGTCGAACGCCGTTATGACAACGGTGCTACCATTTTCTGCACGCAGTATAAGATCGAGGAGTGGCATGCTCGTCTCGGTGGTGGTGTTCTGGCTGATTCTATTATGGATCGCATTATACATGGTGCTCACATTGTCAGCTCAGGCAGTATAAATATGCGTGATTTTGTATTAAACCTTTAATGAACCCATTTTAGGGAATGCCGGTATTACCGGTATCATTTTGTGAACCAATGGTATCATCTCAAGTACTGCCAGTATCATTAGCGTGTACTGGCGGTACTCTTAGCGTGAAAT
Source organism: Acetobacterium sp. KB-1 (assembly GCF_003260995.1). Classification (NCBI taxonomy): domain Bacteria; kingdom Bacillati; phylum Bacillota; class Clostridia; order Eubacteriales; family Eubacteriaceae; genus Acetobacterium; species Acetobacterium sp. KB-1. The sequence goes on along the minus strand of NZ_CP030040.1, from coordinate 677,860 downwards.
AATCAGATAGTAGATATAAATATTAACACAAGGAGAAATTATCATGGAAATGGACTTAAAAGACCACGAGATAACAGCAGATATTCTTAAAGCACTAGGCCATCCAGTGCGGCTTTGCATTACAAAAGGACTGATTGCAAATGGACGATGTAATGTTTCTTATATGGAAGAATGTCTTGAAGTATCTCAGTCAGGTGTTTCTCAGCATTTGTCAAAATTGAAGAATGCGGGAATTGTTAAAGGCTTCCGAACGGGTAATGAAATTTATTATGAAGTCATCAGTAAACCGGCAAAAAATATTATTCAAGCATTGTATGGAGAAGATTTATAGTCTGCGGCAGGATCAGGGTAATTAAACAAATAAATTAAAAAACGAAGTGTTCAAGAACCACTTATCTTCTAACAGGATTGTCTAAAGACAATGGTGTGTAAGTTTAAGATAATGATTAAGTGAACACTTTTTTATTAAAAAAATCAAAAGAAGTTTGACAATTTGGAATAATCATACTATAATTAAAACACAAATTATTAGTTAGGAGTTATTCTTAATCATGAAAAGTAAAAAAATACAAATGTATACAGACATGATCCGTAACGTAGGTTTAAAAGCCACACCACAACGAATTAGTGTGTTAAAGATGTTGTCAGAAATGACATCTCATCCCAGTGCAGATATGTTGATGGATGCCCTTGAAAACCAAGGATATGTAATGTCAGTAGGAACAATTTATAATATATTGGAAACATTCTCAGAAAAAGGCCTGATTCTAAAATTGAAGGATAATCAGGAAGTGATGCGTTTTGATGCAAACACACAGTTTCATGTACATATATACAACAAGGAAAACAATGGTATCTGCGATTACTATGACCCCGAACTAGAAATTCTGCTAGCAGATTATTTTAAGAATAAGTTGCCGGAAGATGTTTCTCTGAATCGCATGGAAGTATCGCTTTTTGCTTGAGATTATTTCAAGTTGCTTTTATATGCAATCAAAAAAGAATAAATTTTTACATCTAGAAAGCCTGATGCCAAAACATCAGGCTTTTGAATTTTTTGAGATTATTCAGAATGACAAATATTTATCATGAATGATTATTGACAAGTATTTATTCCAGTTCTATAATTTAGACATGATCTTAATAGGAATGATTCTTTTAAAGATATTATTTAATTTAAGATCAGTTGTTTATACAAATATCTAAAGAATAAATTATTGGAGGGTTTCATATGAATTCAAATTTTAGCTGTAAAACCTGTGCAAGTGCTGATCAAAAGCTGGAGACGTTTATTTCCAATCTCAGCGTCGACACATCCCATCACCGGATGGAAGGACAAAGTGTCAAATGTGGCTTCGGTCTACAGGGAATCTGTTGCCGTCTCTGTTCTAATGGACCATGTCGAATCACACCCGACGGACCAAAAGGCGTTTGTGGTGCCACCGCCGATACCATAGTTGCCAGAAACTTTTTGAGAGCAGTTTCTGCTGGTTCCGGATGTTATATTCATATTGTCGAAAATACTGCGCTGATGCTCAAGAAGACTGCAGCTAGCAAAGGGGTATTAAAAGGCAAGTTGGCGTTAGCGAAGCTGGCAGATATATTTGAAGTGGATGAAGCTGATGAATATGCTCGTGCCGAAAAAATTGCCGATATGGTCTTAGCTGATTTATATAAACCCGACTACATAAAAATGGAACTGGTTGAAAAAATGGCCTATAAACCACGTTTCGATCGTTGGAAAGAACTGGGGATACTACCGGGGGGAGCGAAATCCGAAGTATTTGCCGGTGTTGTTAAAACATCCACCAATTTAAATTCGGACCCCGTCGATATGTATCTGAATTGTTTAAAATTAGGTATTTCTACTGGTCTTTATGGTTTAACGCTGACCAATCTGCTAAATGACGTGATGCTTGGGGAACCTTCCATCCGTCTGGCGCCAGTGGGTTTACGGGTTATTGATACCGATTATATTAATATCATGATCACTGGCCATCAGCATTCCTTATTTTCATACTTACAAGATCGATTGATTCAGGATGATGTCATAAAAAAAGCTAAAGCAGTGGGTGCCAAAGGGTTTAAATTGGTCGGATGTACCTGTGTTGGTCAGGACCTGCAGTTGCGTGGTGAGCATTATCAAGAAGTCTTTAACGGTCATGCCGGTAATAATTTTACCAGCGAAGCGATTCTAGCCACTGGCGCGATTGATGCGGTATTATCAGAGTTTAATTGTACCTTGCCGGGGATCGAACCGATCTGTGATGAATTAAAAATCAAGCAGATCTGTCTTGATGATGTTGCGAAAAAAGCTAATGCCGAAATGAAACCTTTTATTTTTGAAGAAAAAGAAACCCAGAGCAATGAGATCATTGATTTAGTGATCGCTGCCTATCAGGCTAGACGAGGAGTTATTACTCTGAACATGGCTGCTGACCACGGAAACGATGATACTTTAACTGGTGTCAGTGAGGGTTCCCTTAAATCATTCCTGGGAGGAACCTGGAAACCACTCATCGACCTAATTGTCAAAGGTGAAATAAAAGGGATTGCTGGTGTTGTAGGCTGTTCAAGTTTAACTGCTGGCGGCCATGATGTGCTGACAGTTAACCTGGTCAAAGAATTGATTGCTAAAGATATTCTGGTTTTATCAGCGGGCTGTTCATCTGGTGGGTTAGAAAATGTTGGCTTGATGTCACCTTCAGCGGCATCTCTGGCTGGACCAAAACTGCGAGCTGTCTGTGAAAGTTTAGGGATTCCGCCAGTCTTAAACTTCGGTCCATGTCTGGCAATTGGCCGTCTAGAACTTGTTGCCACTGAACTGGCTGAAGCCATCGGAGTTGATTTACCGCAATTACCACTGGTTTTATCAGCACCACAATGGTTAGAAGAACAAGCTCTGGCCGATGGTGCCTTTGGTTTAGCGCTGGGACTACCGCTTCATTTAGGATTGCCACCGTTTGTTACCGGAAGCCCAGTGGCGGTTCAGGTGTTCACCCAGGATATGCTGAATTTGACCGGCGGACAACTGATCATTGATGACAATGCTAAATCAGCAGCCGAAACGCTCGATGCGATCATTGAAAAGAAACGCAAGGAATTAAACATCTAAGGAGGTGTAATCTATGAAACGAATCATCATTGATCGCGACAAATGCGATGGTTGTCTTAACTGCAACATCGCCTGTATCAGTGCCCATGAGGAAGGTAGTAATTTTTACACCGTAAACATGCAAAGTCCTGATGCTGAGACCCGTAATTTTATTAAGTTTGACACCCAAAAGGGATATCTGCCAATTTTCTGCCGACACTGTGATGAGCCGGAATGTGTGCTGTCCTGTATGAGCGGCGCCCTGGAAAAAGATCCCGTAACCGGACATGTACAGTATGATGAAAGCAAATGTGCGGCTTGCTATATGTGCGTGATGAACTGTCCCTATGGCGTTTTAAAGCCAGATAGTAAAACCCGAACCAAGGTCATTAAATGTGATTTCTGTGACGATAAACCGGACGGACCCAGCTGTGTCAAAGCCTGTCCCAAGAAAGCCATCGAAGTGAAAGAGGTAAGCCTATGAAAATCGTTATTATCGGCGCCAGCGCAGCCGGAATCAGTGCAGCTAAAACAATCAAAGCCTCAGAACCAGTTACCGAAGTGGTGATTATTTCTAAAGAAGACAGCGTTCACTCACGTTGTATGCTTCATAAATTTTTGGGTCATGAAAGAGATGCCAAAGGGATCAGTTTTATTGCTGAAGACTTCTTTGAAAAAAATGGGATAACCTGGCTTAGTAACACCACCGTGATTGGGCTGGATGCTCAGAAAAAGACGGTAAAAACCCATGACAATCGGGATATCAACTATGACAAGCTGCTAATTGCCACCGGAGCTTCCTATTTCATCCCACCGATCCCGGGACTCCGGGAGTCAAAAAACGTCTATGGGTTTCGTGATTTAAAAGATGCCCAGTTGTTAGATAGCGAGTGTAATACAGCTCGAAATGCCGTCGTTATCGGTGCTGGTCTGGTTGGTATGGACGCCGCAGTAGCGTTGCTCGCGCGGGGTTTGAAGGTAACCGTTATCGAAATGACGCAGTCTGTGATGAGTTTACAGCTTGATCAAAAATCGGCCGAGGCGTACCAACAGCTGTTTGAAAAAAACGGGACTGAGTTTGTTTTAGCGGATAAGGTGGTTTCAGTCGATGTTGACGAGGTTGGTCGGGGAAAAACCATCCATCTTGCCAGCGGAAAAGCGATTCCTGCTGATGTCATTGTTATTGCGGCCGGAGTACGACCTGCTTTTAACTTTACCGAGGGATCTGGTATTACAACTGACCATGCCATTTTAGTAGGGGATGATCTTAAGACGAATATCGACGATATTTATGCCGCCGGAGATGTCACCGGAATTGCCGGGATCTGGCCTAATGCCATGAAACAGGGACGGATTGCCGCAATCAACATGCTGGGTGAAAAACTCTTGTATGAAGATCGCTATGCCCTTAAAAATACAGTTAATTTCTTTGGGCTCACGACCCTATCCCTGGGAAACATCAACCCGGAGGTCGAAGAAAATTGCGATATCTTCATACGGGAAGACCGCAATAATTACCAGAAAATTGTCATGAAAAAGGGCGTCGTTCAGGGGGTCATAATCCAGGGAAATATCGGCGGAACAGGATTCTGGCAATACCTGATTAAGAATAAAATTGATGTTTCCAGTAAAAACAAAGATGTCTTTGATTTGAGCTATGCCGATTTTTATGGTCTAGACCAGAGTACTGGGGAATATAACTACGCTGTTTAAAGACACAGTTCTCAAATATCTTAAGATATTTGAGAACTGCTTTTCATTTTATTTCTTTTGGTGTATACTACATTGAAGTAAAAATTATAAGAAATATTTGGAGGAAATAATGTCAGAAACAGCAAATCCGATTGTAAAAATTGAAATGGAAAATGGCCAGACTATGGAAGTGGAACTCTATCCCGAAGTTGCTCCAATAACTGTTGAAAACTTTTTAACCTTAGTCAATGATGGCTTCTATAATGGATTGATCTTTCATCGGGTCATTCCTGGCTTTATGATTCAAGGCGGATGCCCTCAGGGCAGTGGTATGGGTGGTCCGGGACACACGATTAAAGGTGAATTTTCTGGCAATGGTGTCGTGAATGATCTGAAGCATGTGAAAGGCGTAATATCAATGGCTCGTTCCGGGATGCCAGATTCTGCCGGCTCCCAGTTTTTTATCATGGTCGATGATGCACCATTTTTAGATGGTCAATATGCGGCTTTCGGTAGGGTGATTTCGGGAATAGAAACAGCGGACGCGATCGTTGTGGTTGATCGGGATCGATCAGATAAACCGCGTGAAGATCAGGTAATTAAGAAAATTGAAGTTGTATCCTAAATTATATTTTGAAATCATTCTGTTTTTATGATAAAATAAAATAAAAAGGATGTGAGCGCAATGGCAAAGTATTGTCCAAAATGTTATGCCGGTATCGGTGCAGATGATGCAGTGTGTAGTAATTGTGGAAATGTGTTGAAGGAAAATACCAGTGAGATAGAAGATTTCACGGCAGGTGTTTTCGATAATGAAAATATTTCTCAGGATGTTACCGGAAAAGAAATTCCTGGTGAAATCTCAAATGAAGAAATCTTATCTCACGAAATTGTCGAGGATGAAATCATTGCTGATGGTATTGTTGAGGAAGAAATCATTGTCTCGGAAACGATCATAACCACTCCAGATCCTGCTCAGACCTCGTCACAATATCAGGCTCCACCGGAACGTCAGGCGGCCCCGGAAAATTCCGAAGTGCCCATGACCCTGGGTGACTGGATGCTGACGCTGCTGTTGCTGTACATACCAATCGTCAATATTGTGATGCTGATTATCTGGAGTGTTGATTCCAAAACTAGTACCACAAAAAAACACTTTGCTTGGGCAACCTTGATCTTTATGGGAATTGGCATTGTTCTTGCCATCATTTTTTCTAGCATTGTGGTGGCCATTGTTGCTTCAATGATGCAATCCATGTACTATTATTAAAACTTATCCCGATCAAACAAAAGAACCGTCAACTGGCGGTTCTTTTGTTTGTATTAATATAAGGTGGGGATCAGTAATCAACTGGATCTTCCACGCAGCCAATAATGGCGTTTTTAAATGCTTCACAAGCGGTTCGGCAATTGGATTGGGTACCGGTGAGGATGGCACCGCTCAGATTTGAATTAGTCGGGGGACTAAAAAATTTCACAACTTCCACATCGGCAACCGTTAAGGCTTCATCGATACCGACAATCCCTTCAAGAGCTGGGGCAAAGAGGAACGCAATGGATGATCCGATTGGCAGGTCATAGGTTTTTGAAAAATACTTGCCGATTTTGGGTACCAGCTGGGCATAAATTAGGTTGCTGTCATCGTCATTGACGCTGTAGACGCTGGCCTTGTTTTCGGCATAGTCCCGGATATAACGAAGTCCGCTTTCTACGTCAGACACGGTGGGTCCGGTGATGACACCAAAAACCTGACCATCATTAATTCCAGCACCGGACCCGTAAAGGGTTTTAATGTATACAACATCGACATTCGAGGTTTTGGTGGCTTCATCGGCAGCGCAATAGCCGACACCATCGTATTGGGTGGTAAAAATGCCAATATCAATGCAACCCTCCGGTAAATCAAACTCTTCCAACATGATGTCTTCAACAGCGGTTAGCATTTTACTATAAACAAGTTCGCATTTAATTCGATCTCCAGTCATGGCATCATCTCCTTTTTTGAATTTTATACAAATTTTTACTGATGATTCATAATATCATTATTTTGGCTCTGGGTAAATAAAAAAAAAGCAGAACAATGGGTAGTTTATCTGCTTTTTTCTGGTTTGCTCGTGTTTTTAAATAATTATTCGGAATGGGTTTCAATCGCGCCATATTTACGAAAGCGTTGGTAACGGTGTTCCGTCAATTGTTCAGGAACAAGAGCCTGATATTTTTGAAAGCTTTTATATAAACCGATCTTCAGTTCTCGATAGACGTTTTTAAAATCTCGATGGTTTTCAGAAATAATTTTATCAACAACCTGGAGCTCATACAAATCCTGAGCGGTTAGTTTTAGACACTTTGCTGCTTCTTTTGATTTTGAGGCATCCTTCCAGAGAATAGTGGCACAGCCTTCTGGAGAGATCACTGAATAAATGGCATTTTCCAGCATCCAGACCTCATCAGCCACACCTAAAGCCAGAGCACCGCCACTACCACCTTCGCCAATTACAATGGACAGGATTGGTACCGTAAGGCTCATCATTTCCATCAGATTTTTAGCAATAGCATGCCCTTGCCCTCGTTCTTCAGCACCGATGCCACAAAATGCGCCAGAGGTATCGATCAGACAGACAATTGGACGATTGAATTTCTCCGCCAGCTTCATCTGCCGCAGAGCTTTTCGGTAGCCTTCGGGATGGGAAGATCCGAAATTTCGCTTGACCCGTGATTTAGTATTTTTTCCCCGTTCCTGGGCAATAACGGTAACCGGCAAGTCCATCAGAAATCCCAGGCCGGTAATCATCGCGGGATCATCACCAAAACAGCGGTCGCCGTGCAGTTCGATAAAATCGGTGAACAGATTATCGATGAAATCCTGACCAGTGGGACGGCTTTTCTTCCGGGCTAGTGCGACACGTTTATATGCTTCCATTTTTATTACCGCCTTTGGGGTTTTCGTGAAGGATCAATAGCCGCTTCACCGTTTCTTTTTGGATACTACGGGGTACAATCGCATCTACAAATCCTTTTTCAAGTAAAAATTCAGCCCGCTGAAATCCTTTTGGTAACCGCTGCCGTATGGTTTGTTCAATAACCCGGGGACCGGCAAAGGCAATCAAAGCTTCGGGTTCGGCCAAAATAATATCACCTTCCATGGCAAAACTGGCAGTAACACCACCGGTGGTCGGGTCGGTGAGGATGGTAAGATAGAGCAGACCGGCATCACTGTGACGTTTGACCGCACCGCTGGTCTTAGCCATCTGCATCAGGGCCAACATCCCTTCCTGCATTCGGGCCCCACCGGAAACGGTATAGCCAAGCACCGGAAGACAATGCGAACGGGCATATTCAAAGATCAGGGTGATTTTTTCACCCACCACCTGCCCCATGCTCCCCATCATAAAGGTGGCTTCCATCACAAATAGAGCCACCTCCCGATTGTCTATTTTTCCAGTTCCAATGATAACGCCTTCATTTTCGTGACTGAACAGGGTAGCCTGCTCCAGCTTTTCATCGTATCCGGGAAATTCCAGTCGATTGAATGAGGATAACTCATGATGCTGTTCGACAAAAGTATCCGGATCAACAATCATATTTAGGCGTTGTCTGGCATTGATGCGAAAATGGTGACCGCATTTGGGGCAGACGTGGAAGTTATTTTCTAAATCTGACGTGAAGCTCAATTGTTTACAGGATGGACAGCTTCGGCACAGTTCCGAAGGAATGGCCGGGTCTGTTTTACGTTTGATCCGATGCTGGGCTTCAAGTTCATTCTTGGGTTTTTTAAATAGACTTTTACTTAGCATTTAAAACCTCCATTTCTATTCGGATAAGGGTTTACCGAATTCATTTTCCATAAAATCTGTATAATAGTCGCCCTTAATAAATAAGGGATGACTGAGAATATCTAATTGTACCTGGCTGGTGTGGTCGATCCCTTCAATCACCAGCTCGCACAAGGCGGCCTTCATTTTCCGGATCGTCAGCTCACGGGTTTTGGAATGGACAATCAGCTTGCCAACCATGGAATCGTAATACGGAGGAATCGAATAGCCTTGATAGAGTAGGGTATCAAAACGAACCCAGGGTCCTCCGGGAACATGCAGAAATTCAATGGTTCCGCAGTTGGGTCTAAAATCCAGTAGCGGATTTTCAGCATTGATTCGGCATTCGATGGCATGACCATGAATGTACACATCTTGCTGAGAAAATGTCAGCGGCAATCCAGCGGCAATCCGGATCTGCCATTTGACAATATCTACTCCAGTAACCATTTCAGTAATTGGATGTTCAACCTGCAATCGGGTGTTCATTTCCATAAAATAAAAATGGCCGTGCATATCCATTAAAAATTCGATGGTACCGGCATTTTCATAACCTATGGCCAGCGCGGCCTGACGGGAAACGTCCATCATAGCAGTGCGAATTTCCGGAGTCAGTGATGGTGAAGGACTTTCTTCCAGTAATTTCTGATTTTTGCGTTGAATGGAGCATTCCCGTTCGCCTAAGGCAACAACATGTTGATGCTGATCACAAAGCAATTGAATTTCGATATGCTTTACCCGGGTTAAAAACTTTTCCAGATAAACCCCATCGTCATTAAAAGCGTTTTGCGCTTCTTGTCTGGCCAGGGAATACTCATTTAAAAAATTTTCCGATCGTTCGACCAAACGGATCCCCTTGCCACCACCGCCAGAACGGGCTTTGACTAGCAGGGGATAGCCAATTTCATCAGCTCTTTGATGCGCCTCATCCGGATCGTTTAAAATATCGGTACCGGGAACAATTGGTACTCCAGCAGCGGCCATGGTAGCGCGGGCCTGATCTTTGTCGCCCATTTTCTGAATGATTTCCCAGTTTGGTCCAACAAAAGCGATACCGCATTGGGTGCACAAACGAGCGAACTTGGGGTTTTCTGAAAGCAGTCCGTAGCCGGGATGGATGGCTTCCGCTCCGGTTAATACCGCTGCCGATAAAATTGCCGAAATGTTCAGATAAGAGTCTGAGACTGCCGCCGGTCCAATACAAATACTTTCATCGGCTAGGCTCACATGCAGACTATTTTCATCGGCGGGGTGGAAAAGACTGCAACGGTGGCGACACCCATTTCTTTACAGGCACGGATAATCCGCAGCGCAATTTCGCCCCGGTTAGCTATGAGGATCTTAGAAAACACGGCTTTCCTCCTTACTCAATCAGGGCAAAAGAGAATTCTCCTACCACTGCGATCTTGCCATTCACTGAACCGGAACCGCTGGCAAAATAAAAAGGCGGTTTGGATCTCGTAATGGTGCAGGTGATTTCAATGGTATCACCGGGAAAGACCTTTTCTTTGAATTTTACCTTATTCAAACTGGTAAAGTAGGGCGTCTTATTGGCACCACCCAGGTCTGCCAGTAAGACGCAGCTGGTCTGGGCAATAATTTCGCAAAGAATAACACCGGGCACTACCGGATTGCCGGGAAAATGTCCCTGCAAAAAAAACTCGTCGCCGGTTACGGTGTAGCGCCCAGTGGCGGTGGTGTTATCTATTTTCTCAGCCTCGTCAATCAGGAGCATGGGCTCCCGGTGTGGCAGGATCTTTTTTAATTCATCACGTTTCATTCTGATTTCCTTCTGAAATTTTATAAAAATTCCGTTTAGTAATTTTTTAGACCGTTAACAAAATTTAGCCGTACCGATCATGATCGGTACGGTCAGATTAACAATTGGTCGGTACGGAGCTAGTAACTCTGTCTAAAATCTAGTCTTCAACGATGCGATAGAGCACCTGACCGAATTCAACGACTTGGCCGTTGCCGACGCATACTTCCATAATGGTTCCGGGAGTTTCGGCGGTAATTTCGTTCATCAGCTTCATCGCTTCAATAATACACAGGGTATCGCCTTCGGAAAAGCTCTGCCCCTTGGTCACATAAGCTGGTTTATCCGGCTGACTGCTTTGGTAAAAGACACCAACCATGGGGGATTTTATTTCTTTCCAATGGGCAGTATCAGTGATATCAATGGCATCGGCTGCCACGGGCTGGGTATGATGGGGCAGTGGCTCCATTGCCGCCATCCGGGTTTCCTGATAGGTAATCTCAGATGGTTGCATCGAACCGATTTCCCGTTTTATTTCGATTTTCAGGTTTCCCTGATCAAGGACCAGACTGGTGAGTTTTTCTTCAGACATGATTCTTGCCAGCGCCTGAAGTGTTTCTATATTTAATTCCATCTCTTATTCTCCTGCATATCTAACAAATGCCAGACAACCATTGTGACCACCAAAACCAAGGGAGATCGATAGAGCAATATCACTCTGGACGTCTCGTTTTTCATTGTTGACATAATCCAGATCACAATCTGGATCAGCTTCCTGATAACCAATGGTGGGGGGAATAATGCCATCTCTCAAGGCCATCACTGAAGCGATCGCTTCAATGGCACCCGCTGCCCCCAACATATGGCCAGTCATTGATTTGGTGGAGCTGACCAGCGTTCGATTGAGATGTTCACCCAGGGCATTTTTAATGGCAATGGTTTCTGATTTATCGTTAAGTGGGGTGCTGGTACCATGAGCGTTTACATAAATCTGAGATTGCTCAAATTTAATGCCCGAACTGACCGCCTCCGCCATAGCCAGGCTGATGGCTCGGGTGCCACCGATGGCGTCGGGATGGGGGGCAGTAATGTGATAGGCATCGCAGGTATTCCCGTAGCCGACAACTTCGCCGTAAATTTTCGCGCCGCGGTTCAGGGCGGATTCCAGATCTTCTAATACCAGTGCACCAGCGCCTTCACCCATAACAAAACCGCTACGGTTTTTGTCAAAGGGAATGGAGGCCCGGGTGGGATCGTTAACGGTAGTCAAAGCCGTTAAATTAGTAAAGCCGGCCACCGACAAAGGAGAAATACTGGCTTCAGTGCCGCCGGCAATAATGGCATCGGCATAACCGTGCTTAATACTTCGAAATGCTTCTCCAATGGAATGGGTACCCGTGGCACAAGCTGTAACAATCGGTAGACAGGGTCCCTGGGCATTATAGCGAATGGCGATGGTTCCCGCGGCGATATTTGAAATCATCATTGGGATGAAAAAAGGCGAAATCCGGCCAGGGCCTTTGGTATCCATTTTATGGCATTCATCAATAAAGGTGTGAATACCGCCGATGCCAGAACCCATATAAACACCCAGTCGGGTGGGGTCCACATACGCCTGGACACCACTGTCTTCCATTGCCTGGACAGCTGCGCCAATGCCGTATTGGGTAAATAGGTCAGTTTTTCGGATTTCATTCTTTTTAATATAGTCAAGGGGTTCAAAATCATGAACCTCACCTGCAATTTTCACTTTTAGGTCGGTGGTATCAAATTTCTTAATAAAGTCAATGCCGCATCTTCCGTTTTTAAGGTTTTCCCAAAAACGTTCTACAGTGCTACCCACTGGAGAAACAGCACCACATCCTGTTATAACAACTCGTCGATTCATTGATTACTCCTAAATATAGAGACCGCCATCAACTTTAATGACTTCTCCTGTAATATAGCCTGATAAATCGCTACTTAAATAAACGCAGAGATTGGCAATATCATCTGCCTGTCCCAAACGTTTTAAGGGAATTTGTTTAATAATCTCTTCTTTAATTTCGGGTTTTAATTCTTTGGTCATATCAGTGTCGATAAAACCTGGAGCAATGGCATTACAGGTGACTCCCCGCATGGCCATTTCTTTAGCAGTGGACTTGGTCAGACCGATAAGACCGGCTTTGGCAGCGGCGTAATTGCATTGGCCCACATTGCCCATTAAGCCTGAAACTGAGGAGATATTGATAATTCGACCTTTGCGCTGCTTGAGCAGGTAAGTGCCGACGTGCTTGGTCATGTTGAAGGCACCTTTTAAATTGGTGTTAATGACACTATCAAAATCAGTTTCCTTCATGGCGATTAACAGCTTGTCATTAGTAATTCCAGCATTATTCACCAGGATATCTAATCCATCAAAATCCTTAATAACCTGGGCAACCAGTTCTTTAGTGGCGTTAAAATCGGACACGTCACATTGATAGCTTTTGGCCTGCACACCCAAAGCCTGCAGTTCATTGATGGTCAGTAGCGCATTAGTTTGGCTACCACGGTACATAATGGCCACATTTCCATGGGCCTGGGCAATTTTAAGGGCGATGGCCCGTCCAATTCCTTTTGCACCACCTGTAATGAGTGCAGTTTTTCCTGTTAACATACAAAAGACCATTCCTTTCCGGCATTCTTTGCTTCGAGATAATCGGTTAGTACCGTTTCAACATGATAATAGAGGACTGATTTGTCAATTTTTTTTAAGAATCCACCCAGGGTTTTGCCGGGACCGCATTCAATAAAGGTGGTAAATCCGTCTGCGATCATGTTGCGCATCGTTTGTTCCCACAATACGGGATGATTGATTTGATGAAGAATATAATCACGGATCTCCACTGGAGATTCAGGATAGGGTTTAGCATAAGCGTTGGAATAAAGGGGAATGGAACCCGCTGAAAATGTCAATTCATAGATCTTTTTTTCCAGCAGCTTGGTTGCATAGGTCATAAAAGGGGAGTGGAAACCGCCAGATATAGTCAAGGGGATACCCCGACCGCCCAGTTCTTTCGCACGGATTAAAAACGCTTCCTGATCATCCCGAAGCATGGCGACAACCAGCTGCCCAGGGCAATTGTAATTAACCGGGTAGCATTGGCTGAATTCTTTGCAGAGTGCTTCCACCGTGGCATTATCAAGTTTTAAAACGGCCACCATGGACGCCGGTGTCATCTGAGACGCTTCATCCATAGCTTGACCACGCTTTTTAACAAACTTTAATCCATCTGCCATAGACAAGACGCCGGAGGCTACCAGACCGCTTACCTCTCCCAGTGAGAAGCCAGCGATCCCCTGAACTTCGACCCCAACACATTTTAAAGCCGTCAGTGCCGCCAGCTCCACTGCAAAAATACAAGGCTGGGTATTCAGGGTTTGATTGAGCGCTTTCGCAGGCCCTTCAAAGCAAAGTGTCGAGGTGCCCGGATGAACGGCATCAACCTGGTCAAAAATTTCCCGTGCGCATTGGCTAAGTTCATAAAGGGGTTTGCCCATTCCGACAAACTGTGAACCTTGACCGGGGAAGAGCAGTGCTATTTTACCCATTTTGTTCCTCCTTTTAAAACTGTTTCTGTTTCATCAGCCAGTGTTAAAATGATTTCCTTCACGCTTTGTTTTTCTTTAATCATTCCTGCAATCTGACCAGCCATGAAGCAACCTTTTAGAGAATCACCTTCCTGAGCGGCAATGCGAAGCGCACCCCGACCGTATTCTTCCAGAACTTCTGGCGGCGTCGTAGGATCATTTTCCGCTTTAATGAAGTCTTTAGAAAAGGTTGTTTTTAGAGAACGAACCGGATGACCCAATGACCGGCCGCTAAGGGTGGTATCAATATCTTTGGCTTTAATAATTTTATCTTTATAATTTTCATGGATGTTGGTTTCGTGGGCGACTAAAAAACGGGTGCCCAACTGAACCCCTAATGCTCCCAGCATTAACGCGGCGGCGATGCCCCGACCATCGCCAATGCCGCCGGCAGCAATGACCGGAATCGAAACCACGTCACAGACCTGGGGAATTAAGGGTAGGGTAGACATCTCGCCGACGTGTCCACCGGATTCGCCGCCTTCGGCAATGACCGCTGTGGCTCCAGCCCGTTCAGAAAAGCGGGCCAATCCGGTGGAAGGTACCACCGGAATAACTTTGATACCGGCTTCAATCCATAGCTTCATGAATTTACCTGGATTTCCGGCACCGGTTGTGACAACCGGAACCTTTTCGTCAATCAGAACCTGTGCAATTTTATCCACATGGGGATTCATCAGCATAACATTGACCCCAAAAGGTTTATCAGTCAGGCTTTTGGCCTTTTTAATTTCACTGCGTAGCCAATTCTCATCGGCGTTCATTGACGAAATAATCCCTAAACCACCTGCATTTGACACGGCAGCCGCAAGCTGAGCATCGGATATCCACGCCATTCCTCCCTGAAGAATGGGAAATTCAATGTTTAAAAGATCGCAGAGTGGTGTTTTTATCATACTATTTCACCTAAACGATTGCTTTTTCAATCAGCGTTACCACATCACCAATGGTCTTAATTTCGCCATCCATTTCAATGCTGGTATCAAAGGCTTCTTCAATTTCCATGACTAGCTCCACGGTATCCAGAGAATCCAGTTCCAGTTCTTCGAATGTTGAAGCTACTGTAACGGCTAAATCTTGTTCATCTTTGTAATTCCGTAAAATTTCCACTACTTTTTCTAATACCATTTGATTAATCCTCCTAAGATTATAAATAAATTTTTGATTGAGATCCCGTACCGACCAATTATTAATCTGTCGCATACAACATGATGTAACAATTGCCGGTACTATTTAAGAATTTAAGCTGAAGTCATTTTTAGTTATAATTTTACTAACAATACTACGCCATATAATGATCAGCCCATTCGATAACGCAGGCACCGGTTGTCAGACCTCCGCCGAAGGCGGTTAAGGCAATCCGGGTGCCGGGTTTAAAGGTGTTACTGCGGTTAAGTTCATCCAGCACCAGTGGGATGCTGGCGGCTGAGGTATTACCACAACCATTGACTCGCAGAACAAATTTATCCATTGGCAGTTTTAGGCGTTTGGCCGCTCCTTCGATAATCCGCAGGTTCGCTTGATGGGGAATGATGTAATCCAGATCGGCCAGTTCGATGCCGGCGGCTTTTGCCACTGAGCGTAAGTCACTGCAGATGGCAGCTACCGCAAAGCGATAAACTTCCGGCCCGTCCATCAGCAGATAGGGGGCTGGGTTGGTCTGGTTTTGGGTCAGGGGATGATTACCCTTAGGCCAGGGAATACTTAAGGCATGCTGATTTCCGACGGCGGTCAGCTGAATGGCTCTTAAGCTATTCCCGCTGGCCAGCACAGCGGCACCGGCACCGTCTCCGAAAAGTACAGCAGTAGCCCGATCTTGCCAGTCCACCAGCTTGGACATGGCGTCCACCGCAATGACCAGAATTTTTTGGTCATTATTCCGGGAAAAATAAGCGTCAGCCACATCAAGTCCATAGACAAAGCCGGAGCAAGCGGCATTGAGATCAAAGCTGGGGCAGGTTGCACCCAATTTTTCCTGAATCAAGCAGGCCAGGGAAGGGGTGACGGTATCACCGCCAAGGGTGGGGCAGATAATTAGATCAAGTTCTGCTGGTTTGATTTGGGCATTATCCAGGGCATTCACACTGGCTTCCAGAGCGATGTCTAAAATGGATTCTGCCACACAAATGTGTCGTGATTCGATGCCAGTTCTTGAAACGATCCATTCATTAGATGTATTAAGAAACTGGGCGAGGTCTTCATTGGTCTGAATTGTTCTTGGCAATGCAGAACCGGTTCCGATAATTGTAAAGGACATTTGTTCCTCCAAGCATCAAGGCTCAGACGTTTCATTTTCGTCAGATAATCTTGATAATTTATTTTTGAAAAAACCGTTTAATTTTTCCATACCGTGAATTAATACTTCTTTTTCGGCAACAGTCATTTCACTAGAAATATCTTTCACCATTTTTACATGAAAATACTGATGGATTTTATCGATCCGTAAACCCTTATCGGTAAGTCGAACGTATACAACCCGTCCATCGGTATTACTCTTTTCTTTCTTTACATACCCTTTTTTAACCAATTTATTTATCGCCACCGTTACAGAAGGGAGGGTAATATTAAGACTTTGGGCAAGATCACTAATGGTTTTTCCATCATTTTTGTTTTTTCCCACATGCTCAATCAGATGCATTTCATTGATTGATAAATCAATATTCGTAGATTGCTTGAGTAAATTTTCTTCAAATTTTAAAATAGTATTGAATGTATCGACCAAAACGGCGTTGAGTTGGGAAGAAAAAGAGTCCAAGGGATCACCTCCATTATCGTTAGATTGTCTAACTAATTATAGCGCTAAAAAAGTATTTGTCAAGAAAAGTTCAGATATTAACTTTTTTCTTAGGGCATATTAAGACTTATAAGATCGCTAAAAAAATGACTAAAGACCAGATTAGTGACTTAATTCTTTTGTCAATTCGTCAATTAAGGCTTCCACAGTTGTGATTTCAGTGATTTTATATGCATTAGCCCCGGAAAAAACATAGCCATTCTCCAGATCACCCTGTTTTCCGGCAATCAGAGCAAGGGCAATACAGTAGGGAGCCGTTTTATAATCGCATGATTTTATGCAATTAATGGGACAATTAACAGGATGTCGCAGCCCTGCTTTAACCTCTTCCAGAAAGTGGTTATGAATTGCCCGGCCTGGCAAACCGGCGGGACTAACGATGATTTCAATATCGGATTGTTTGGCTTTGACAAGCGCTTCTTTAAAAACCGGGGAGGCATCACATTCTTTAGTCGCCACGAATCGAGAACCAATTTGTGCGGCATCGGCACCAGCTTCCAGGGTATCCCGGACATCAGTGGCTGAGGTAATACCGCCACCGGCAATTAATGGGATTTGCCGCCCAACCAAATCTTCATAAGGTTTGATTTCTTCAAGCACGCCGGGAATCAGCGAGGGCAAGGCCTGTTGGGCCAGTCGTTCTGGGACGAGATCTTCAGGTTTAAAGCCTAAATGACCACCAGCCAAGGGGCCTTCCAGGACAATGGCATCTGGAGCAACTTCATAGTGACGCCACCAGTGTTTTAAAATCAGTTTGGCCACCCGTTTAGATGAAATAATTGGAGCAATTTTAGTTAAGGAATCGCGGGTCAGTTCTGGAAGGGTTAAAGGTAGACCCGCTCCGGCAAAAACAATGTCATAACCAGTTTGGACAGCATCTTTAACCAGTTGCTCGTATTGGGTTAAAGCCACCATAATATTTATCCCAATGGGGCGATTGCCAGATATTTCTTTGGCACGTTTAAAGTGGTCCTCCATGGCCTGTCGGTTGGCCGCTTTAGGATTTTTCTGGTAATTGGGGTAATTACTGCCCATTTCTACAGCAGAGACGACCCCGAGGCCACCAAATTTTGAGACGTATCCAGCCAACTTGGAAAGGGAAATACCAATCCCCATACCACCTTGGACAATGGGCTTTGAAAATTCGAGATTTCCAATATTAAATTGAGTTTTCAAAAAAAACCTCCTCTGCAATTTTTCTTGCAATTGGAGGTTATCATAGCATATCGGGAATTAATCTGTAAAGAAAAAGCTAAATCTCAGTCAGTTTTTCTGGATTTTTAGGTTTTGTTTTAAGAAATAGTTTCTTAAGAAAAGACCACTTGGTTTCAGCGGTAAGGATCCCCAAAAAAATCACTAGGCAGCCTAAGAACATCGTCAACGTAAACGTATCTCCAAGGATAATAATTGATAGAATACTTCCAAAAACGGCTTCCAGACTGAGGATAATAGCGGCATGAGTGGAATTGGTATATTTCTGAGCCACCGTTTGTCCCAAAAAGGCCAGAAAGGTACAGAATATCCCCAGATACAAGCCATTTAAAAGACCGGGCACAGGTATGTCTAGGGTAAACTCGCCCGAAATAAAAACGTAACCCAAAGAGACCACAGCAGCAAAGCAAAGTTGAATCACAGTCAGGGCAATGGGGTCATGCTGTTTTGAGTAAATGCCCACCACCACAATGTGACAGGCAAATAAAAAGGCACATAGCAACGTCAAAACATCCCCGGGATTAAAAGAAAAACCAACAGAAAAATCCATCGTCAGCAGGGCCAGACCTATCAGCATCGTAAAGGCTGCCACAAAATTGTAGTAATCAGGCCGTTGTTTTTTTACCGCCCAATAAATAAAGGGGACCATGATGACATTGGTGGCCGTCAGAAAAGCTTGCTTACCGGCGAGCATATATTGTAGTCCAATCATCTGGGCGGCAAAGGCGGTGAACAGAAAGAAGCCTATCATACAACCGGCCTTAATGGTTTCTTTAGAGATTTTTCTCAAATTTTTTCGAAAGATAAATCCGGATAGAAGGGCCGCTACCGTAAACCTGACCGCCATTAGCATTATCGGTGACATTGAACCAAGGGCGTTTTTCGAAGCGACAAAACCACTGCCCCAAACAAATGCCACGGCCACAAGACTAAGATCAGCGAAAAGAGATTTTTTTTTAGTTTTTTCCATGGTGACTTCCTTTCTCAGGTACTTTATTAATTATAACTAAAAAGATAGCGCTTGGCAAAAAAATTTGGTTTCCCTGATTAAAATGAGTTATAATAGAGAAAAGTTTAAAATTACATAAGGAAGAAAAAATGAAACTTATACTGGTAAGACATGTAGAAACATATGGAAACGTGGAGCATCGCCTCAACGGCCACACCGAATCAGACTATACTCCTCGGGGCGAGGCGATGAAGGTATTGTTGGTAGAAGAACTGATCGCCCTGAATGAGAAACTGTCATTTGACAAAATTTATGCTAGTCCAACCTCACGGGCTTTGAAAATTGCTCAGGCAGTAGGTCAATCCACGGGTAAGGAGATTCAGGTGGATCATCGTCTCCGGGAGTTCAACTTTGGCATTTTCGAAGGCAAAACTCGGGATGAGTGCATTGAAATCTTCCAGACCGAATGGGATCAATGGATGTCGAGTTATATAGATTATGCTGTCCCTGAGGGTCAGAGCCAGCGGGAATATCATGATCTTTGCGCTGAATTTTTAGCAGAATTGAATGAAGGCGAAACAGTTTTAATGGTTGCCCATGGTGGAACCATTCACGGGATGCTCACCAATATGCTAAATTTACCGCTTGACTGTAAATGGCATTTTGACATTAAATTAGGAAGTATTACGATAATTGACTTTAACCATGGTTTCGGTATGCTCTCTCACATGACAACCCCACCTTATGATGAGTTGATCCCTGACCAGACGCCATTGACAGATGCTAAAAAATCTGCCATGCGATCAGCTGCAAGAGAAGAAGCGAAAGCGAAAGCGGCCACTAAAAAGAAATGAAACCGGAGAGGAAATAATATGCTCGTAGTCGCTTATGATAATCGCAGTGAGTTTGAAATTACAGACATCATCCTGGAAGAAATTGAAGACGCTATGATGCGGACACTCCTTGATCAAGAAATTGGAGTAGAGTGCGAAGTGAGTTTTTCATTTGTCAATACCACCGAAATAAAGGATCTAAACAGAGACTATCGGGGCAAAGATACGATTACCGATGTGCTGTCCTTTCCCATGCATGAGGATTTCATCCTTCATCGCGAAGCAATCATTAAGGATAATCCTTTTCTGCCTTTGCTGCTTGGAGATATTGTCATCTGTATCCAGCAGGCCGAAGCTCAAGCCAAGGAGTACGGAAACAGCCTAACCCGGGAGCTTTCTTATTTATCGGTGCATAGTGTTCTACACCTGTTGGGCTATGACCATATGGAGGAGGACGAAAAATCCGAAATGAGACGCATCGAAAAGGAAATTATGGGTGACGACTAGATTACCCGTCCAACCTGAAACGTGTCGTCGTGTTTTATCCAAACAGTAAAAATCAGGAGGTGGGAGAGATTAGAAGAAAGTTAAAAAAGAGTTTTTCTTTTGCCGTTGAAGGTATTCTCTATACCCTTAAAACCCAGCCCAACATGCGGATTCACTTTGGTGTTGGATTTATCACCATTGCCTTTGGTTTTGTTTTTCAAATTGAAAGCTATGAATGGCTGTCATTAGTGATTATGATTGGATTTGTTTTTATCCTGGAGATCATCAATACAGCTATCGAAACCCTGGTGGATCTTTATACTGAGGAATACCATCATCTGGCCAAAGTTGCCAAGGATACAGCTGCAGGGGCTGTTATGGTGGCCGCAATTATGTCGGTTTGTGTGGGGCTGATTATCTTTTTACCAAAAATTATCAATTGGTTTTTTTAGCCAAAGAAAGAATGTGAACAATGAACGAAAACTTTAAATCCGGATTTATCAGCATCGTCGGTCGCCCAAATGTGGGGAAATCGACCTTGCTTAATAATATAATGGGAGAAAAGCTGGTGATTACCTCAGCTAAACCACAAACGACCCGAAATGCTATCCGTTGCATTTATACCGATGAACAGGCCCAGATGGTTTTTATTGATACCCCGGGGATGCACCGACCCAAAAACCGGTTAGGTGACTACATGCAAAAAGCCGCGGAAAATACTGTATCCGATGTGGATGTGGTTTTATATCTGGTCGAGCCGGAAACAAAAATCGGACCTGGGGATCAGTATATTCTGGAAAAACTAAAAGCCAGTAAGACACCGGTTATCTTAGTGATCAATAAAATTGATCTACTTCCCAAAGAGGATGTTTTAATCACCATTGCGGCTTATCAAAAATATGATTTTCTCAACGCAATCATTCCCATTTCCGCGGTTTCGGGAGATGGGGTTAAAGAGCTTTTGAAACTTATTACTGGACTGCTTAGTCCGGGTCCGATGTTTTTCCCGGCCGATATGATCATTGACCAATCAGAGCGTTGGATTGTTCAGGAATTGATCCGCGAAAAACTTCTGAACCTTTTAAATGATGAGGTTCCCCACGGCATTGCGGTGGAAGTTACCACCATGAAACCCCGTAAGGGAAAGGATACCATTGACATTGAAGCCACCATTTTCTGTGAGCGAAAAACTCACAAGGGCATCCTGATCGGCAAAGGTGGCTCCATGCTGACCAAAATTGGTACTCAAGCCCGGAAAGATATTGAGTTTTTTCTGAAATCGCAGATCAATCTACAGTTATGGGTAAAGGTGCGATCCGATTGGCGGGATAAGAATTTTGATTTGAAAGATTTAGGCTATTTTGAATAAATCCTCTAGTTGGGAGAATTATGGCTCTGATTAAAACAAAAGGACTGGTCATTAAAGAACAGCCCTATAAAGAACAGGATAAAATTCTGACCATCTTCACCGAAGATGATGGTAAGATTCAATGTATTGCCCGTGGTGTCCGACGTCAGAAAAGTGGCCTTCTGGCCAGCACCCAGATCTTTGCCTATAGTGAATTTGTTTATTATCCCGGTAAGAATTTTGGCATCATCAATCAGTCCAATTTAATTGAGGCCTTTTATCCATTGCGGAATGATCTGACTAAAATGGCCTTGGCTTCTTATTTACTGGATCTGATGTATAATGCCTATGAATTTTTTCAGAAAAGCCCGGAAATTTTAAAACTACTCCTTCACGTATTGTTTTATATATCAGCTGGAACAGCAAAAAACGACCTGGTTCTGGTGGGCGCCTTTCAAATGAAACTAGTTAGTTATTTAGGCTACCGCCCAGGTCTAAAAACATGTATGATGTGTCAGAATGATCAAGATTTAAGCCTCTTCAGCATTGAAAACAATGGGGTCATTTGCAGTGACTGTCAGGAACCAACCGAGGGATACCTCTATAAGCTGAGCCCCACGATGTTAAAACTACTCCGGGATTTTTTAGGACAGCCGATCAAACAGCTAAAAGATCGGGAAGTAAGCACCGTCGAGGTGATAAAAATAAATGATCTGTTGGATCATTATATCGGTTACTGCATTGGAAAATCTTCCAAAGCTTATGCCTTTTATAAAACCATGCTCACCCCTCTGAATTAAAAAAATACGTTAACAAATTAAAAAGATTGGAGATAAATATGAAAATTGCAATGACTATGAATGGAAAAGAACTGGAGTCATCGGTTGCTTCTGAATTTGATACCAGCCAGTATTTATTGGTGGTCCGACGGTCAGAGACTGCGATCGAGTCAATTGAAAAAATTGAGGATTTAACAGCAGAGCAGCTGGCTCAAAGAATCATTGATTTGAACTGTGAAGGAATTATCACTGGTAACTTCAAAAGTCAATCGGCCTTTGATCTTTTGGCTGACGCTTGCTTGACCCGGTTTCTTGGAGCCGGTCATTCCGGTTGGGAAGTCCTGGAATTGATGAAGAAACGGACCTTGCCGTTGCTTAGAAATTTCGAAGGTACCGAAGGATGTGCCGGTGAGCACCACTAAATGTTTAGCGTAGAAATGTTATGACAAGGGATTCTGGAGCCTGAAAAGTGTCTAAATGCAACGGAAGAAGGATGACGATATGGACAGATATCTCACTACGATCCAGAGGTTGTAGAGAGCTTAGCTGAAATATTAAAAAAAGTGATACAGAAAGTGATATAGGAATAAATTAAGTTATAAGGAGACTATTATGGGAAATTACAAAATGGCACATACGATGATTCGGGTATTGGATTTGGAACGATCTTTAGCGTTTTACAAAGAAGCACTAGGATTTGAGGAAGTGAAGCGACGGGACGAACCAACTTATGAATTCACCTTGGTGTTTTTAGGGGATGGCCGTTCTAACAGCCATCAGTTGGAACTGACCTTTAACTATGGGCAAGCACTCCCTTATGATTTGGGGACGGCCTATGGTCATTTAGCGGTGCTCGTTGATGATCTTGAGGCGTCTTTTGCAACTCACGAAGCAAAGGGCTATAAGCCAACACCGCTAAAAGGACTGAGTGGCGATGGGAAACCCCGTTATTATTTTATAACTGATCCGGATGGTTATAAAATTGAGATTATTCGGAATTAAATAATCATTGTGGGAGCTGATTGAAGATACGCTCTATTACTATATTTTTGATTATGAATTAATTAAGAAATATTGTATTCAGAAATGCTTAAGTCCCAAAGAAGCTGTCGTAATCAATAAAGAAGAAAAATCACTTAAACCTATTGCCTAAAATAAGTCAAAATGTCTAAGAAATTCTTACGCGGCTACTGTTAAACGTATGATCGAAGATCCCTTGAGAAGGCATTGATAATATTTTGTCGCGCATTTTTTATATTTGCTGAAAAGTTTAATTTTTTCGTTCGCATTACAATAGACTTTCCAGTAACCGCAATGTTTACAGTTTTTTCCTTCGTTTTGGATAAAGCCTTCTACATCTTCAAAAGGATAGCTCAAGAACAAGCCAATTTCATGGGGGAAATCTGCTGAGTCGTGAATGCGTTCTGATAAAAATGCCAAACACGATTCAAGATCCCCTGTTGGATAGCCAATTTTGTTTAAAAAACGTTCGACTTTGGGACATGAGAGGTCACGGTTAAGTCTATTTTTACGGTAGACGTACAGAAGAACACGATTTCGATTGGTTTTTAATCGTTCAAAATAAACTCCACGAGCATTCAAAGTATTGTTCCAATTGGTGATTTGATTAATCAACTGATCGTGATCATCGAAAGAATAGCTAAATAAATTCCCAGTTTTGATTCCAGCTAGAGTTGGAGAGCAGTGTCGGATAATTTCTTCCTCAAAAGTACTCATTGTTACACTCCGCGGGATATCGTTTTTAAATGGCACTTGTCCCGTTTTTCGCACACAGAACAGTGCTCATCTAAAATGCTACGTAATGCAGATAAGCTACTTGTATGCGATCGAGCGAGCGGCAAGTTAAGTCTTTTCGCTTCAAAGGTCGCACAGTTAACCATTTTATGAGAGACGGTTCCAGTAAATAATACGATTAGATCAGGAACTCCGATTTTCTTTTTCAGGGCACCCTGCATTTGAGTGAATACCTTGGCACGGCAGTTATACTCTTTACATAGGTCTTTATATTGATAAATCATACGATCATTTCCGCCAATGATAACAATGCTCATAAGATAACCTCCAGTTTAAATATATGTTAGATGTTGCTAACATAATCAAAATGTAACACAGTCTGCTTTCTGTGTCAAATACTTAATTATTTATTAAGTATTTTTTAGAGGGAATACAACAAGGCGAACAAATGTATTTATGTAAAAATTATAACTATAAAATCATCTCTGAGGTTAGCGTGTTTTTTTTTTCGATGGCTTAAGTATTTGCAGCATTAAAAATTAACATTTCTAAAGAATGGCAATAATATTAGATTATCATAATAAAAGATAATATTGATAACTATATAACAATTAGATGCAACATAATTTAAGGATAATCGAATGAATGTTGAGAAACATCGACGAACATAATGAATTCGTATCTTTATGTTTAGTATGACAAATAAAAAATAATGTGCAAAATATTACTCTTTAATATGCTCGGTATTTAAAATATAGCAAATAATTCTCTTGACATATCAAATACAATGAACTATCATGATCTCAATAGAATATTTAGCAAACTTATCGAAAGGTAAGGACGCAAAGCTTTAGGGTCTAAGTAATTTTTTATATGACAGCCAGTTGCAAGATAACATCATTATATGGTGTATTTAGTGCAACGTGTCAGAGCGTTGTTTTTTTATTCTAGTTTTCTCCTGTTGGACAATTTAATATTCGGCAAACTTACCGAAAGGTGAGGACGCAAAGCTATAGGGTCTAAATAATTTTTTATATGACAGCCAGTTGCAGATTTTAGGTGTATTTAATTCGCCTTTAGTGCAACGCGTAAATCGTTGCTTTTTTATTACCAAAAATTACTGGAGGTGAGCTGATGAACCAATTTGCAATAACTGTACTGGTTTTATTAACCGGAGCTGTCGTTGGCGCTTTGATGGAAAAATCTTCTGTATACTTGATCAAGCAAAGAGTTAATATTCTGAAGCACCCTCAATTTTCAGGCAGTGTTTCAAAAACAATCTTTTGGGCGATAATGAATGCATTTGTTTGGTTAGTCTTTGTAAAACTGAATGGACTTGAAGCAAAAACACTGGAATATATGATGCTCTTTTCAATCTGTATCATTCTTTCGGTAGTAGACATCAGCATAAAAAAAATCCCCAACGAACTGGTATTAATGACCATCTTCGTCGGTGGAGCCTTTGTCATAACAAGGTAACCCATTACAAGTATCGGGATGAATATTTTTGGTTTAGTGATTGGTTTTATTATTTTCTTCTTACCAGCAATGATCGGAAAGGGTGCTGGTTGGGGAGACGTAAAATATGCAGCGGCAGTTGGTTTTTGTTTAGGGGTATATGGCATTATATCGGCAATTATGATTATGACATTCTTTTTGATGATCTACACAATTTATCTGATTATCAGAAGAAAAGGTAATTTAAAATCAAAGGTTGCCTTGGGACCGTTTATGGCATCCGGTTTTGTCTCAGTTTTAGTTATAAATCTTATAAATGCAAACGATCATCTATTTGAATTTGGAATGTTATTTTAAGGATTGAAAATAAATGTTAACGATTACGAAATTTAATCAACAATTATTAAGGGAGAAAAAAGAAATGAAAAATGCATTGTCAAGGATAATTAGAACAGAGGACGGACAGGGGCTGGTTGAATATGGACTAATCATAACGGGGATCGCACTAGCTGCTATTGCTGCCATCTGGTTATTAGGACCACAAATCGGCCAAATGTTTACTGACATCGGCACTCAATTAGCAGCATGACAGAACTTATTAGTTAGACTAATAAATAATATATTAAAAGGAGAAAATAAAATGAAAAGCGTATTTGTACGAATGATGAAAGAAGAAGATGGACAGGGTTTGGTTGAATATGGATTAATCATTGCCGGGATCGCATTAGCCGCAATTGCCGCAATTTGGTTGTTAGGACCACAGATTGGTCAATTCTTTACGGATATTGGAACTCAGTTGGCACTTTAGAAAAAGCAATAGTGCACACAACTGACAAAACGAACACAAAAAAATTAAAAGGAGAACTAAAATGAAAAATTTGTTTACAAACATGATGAGGGAAGAAGATGGACAGGGTTTGGTTGAATATGGATTAATCATTGCCGGGATCGCCTTGGCAGCCATTGCTGCTATCTGGTTATTAGGACCACAAATTGGCCAATTCTTTACGGATATTGGAACCCAATTAGCATTATAAAATCTATTGGTAGTTATTGCGTTTGCGGTGAAGAAACTAGTGGCATATTGGCAACGTCAGAGTAGAGATTTCTGTCAGACGTAATCAATATGCCTTTTTTAATGAATTCAACAATTGACATAGGTTGGGTTCAAAAGGACTTAATAATAAGATCATTTTTATAAATGATCGGGGAGGGAAAATGTTTGCAAACATAATCAAAAAAATAAAAAAAGAAGACGGACAGGCCATTGTTGAGCTTGCATTAACCTTGCCAATTTTGATTATGATTTTGTGTGGAATCATCGATTTTGGTTGGTTGTTTATGAACCAGAATAGTATTGATTATGCCTCCCGAGAGGGTGCACGCTATGCGATCGTTAATTCAACCAGTAAAACAGCAATTGAAGAGCATATCCGGACGATTGCTCCGGAGAACATTGCCAGTACAGTTGATATCGACATTACTTTTACGAATGTCTCAAACCCTCGTCTTGGAGATGTGGTAATTGAGATTAGCGATGATATTGCTATTCTAACACCAATTGTCGGTGTTTTCGTCCAGGGTGAAACCATGAATCTTTCTTCATCCTGTACCATGAAGGTAGAGTAAATGAAAAAATTAATCGAAGTTTTCAATAAATACCGACCTTTTAAAAGGATAGAAAATGAAGAACATGGCGACGCATTGATTATTGTAGCCGTATCGATGGTTTTTATATTTGGAATATTGGCATTGGTGATCGATCTGGGATTGGCCTATTTAAGCACCGGGGAACAGCAAAAAGCGGCCGATGCGGCGGTGTATTCAGCGGGACGGTTGCTACCCATTGAAACCGGCAATACGGTAAAGGTCAATCAGATAAAAAATAGTGCCGTTGATTATACCAGCCTGAATGGATTTGAAGATTTAACGCAAGACGATATTGTTTTAGGTAAAATCAGCAATGGCCAATACACGGAAATACGGGTAACCGTTGATAACACTGTCCCCATGTATTTTGCCAAAATATTTGGGATTGACTATCTTGATCTTTCAAGAAGTGCTGTCGCAAAACTTTCTCCGGTCATCCGAACCAGTGGGGTTGCCCCCATTGGTTTGACCAAAGAAGAAATGGATGCCCGAATTGCCAGCAACAACCTGACTCATGTTACCTTAAAATATGGCATCCAAAGCGGCTCAACCTCATTCTTTGGTGCCCTGGATCTTGATGGACAAGGGGGCGGAGCCAGCGACTATCGAATCTGGATTACCCAGGGTTATGCTGGCGAAATCAGCGTAGGTGACGTGCTGTTGGAAGAAAGTGGAAATATGGTGGGTCCCACCTATCAGGGCTTTGAGGAACGGTATGCATCCTGTACCCATTTTGGAGCTCTCAGTGGCGGTGATGGCTGTACCACAGAGAACTTTGAGGCGTCTTGTCCGAGAATTGTCAAGGTTCCCGTTTATTCCTTTGGCGTCGATAAAAAAACAGTGGTGGTGGAGGGCTTTGCCGCATTTCTTCTGGAAAACCAGACGAATGATGGTTATATTACTGGATCATTCTTAAATATGGTATCAAATGGCGCCTCTTCGGGAAGCAATGTCGGGGAAGGCACAGAAGGAGATTTTGGATTATATAATTTGATCCTGTCAGAATAATTATTAATTAAATTATGGGTATATATTAATATAAACCATTAATCAGTCGAATGGAGAAATTTATGAAAAAACTCATCATAATCGCCTTGATTGTATCATTGATTACCGGATTTGCCGTTTTTCAGTTTGCTACTTCGCTGGAAAAAGGAAAGAACCAGGAAACTCAAGCGGTTGTTTTAGCGATAAAGACGATTCCCAAAGGCACCGTTATTGAAAAAGAAATGCTAAAAACCGCAGAGATTCCCGTTGAAATGGTGCATCAATTGGCAATTGCCAATCTGGAAGATGTTTTAGGCCGGATTACCAAAGAAAACATTGAAGCCAATGAACAGATTCTGACAACTCGGTTAAGCGATACCAACCAGGAAAACAATAATCTGTCTTATTCCATTGAACCAAATTATCGGGGAATAACGATCCTGGTTGATGAAGAAAAGGGTGTGGGTGGTTATTTAACAAAAGGTGATCGTGTCGATCTTGTTACCATCTGGATAAAAAATGATAAAACAATTGTTTCTGAGTATGTCGTCGAAAACATTGAAATTTTGAAGATTGGACCAAGCAGCGCAGGCGATAGCGGCGGGGAGTACACCTCGGTTACGGTTTCTGTTCCGGCAAGCGACGTAGAAAAAATAACCTATGCGCTATCAATTGATCAAACGCCTAAATATCTCCTGGTTCTAAGATCCCCAGTTGACAACACAATTTTAGGCCCGCGACCCTTTATACCGTAACATTTTAATAAACCGACCGAAAACTTGCTAAATAGTTAAAGAATGAAATGGGGTGAACCGATGGAAAAGATAAAAGTAATGATTGTCGGAAACAATGACAATCGGATCTATGAAATTAAGAGCCTGCTACGAAACGACACGCTCGCATTTATCGGGTTTTCAAAGTTGGATGAAAATGCTCTGGAAAAATCTATTAGTTTAAAACCCCATGTGATGATTATTCAGTGCGAGAACGACTACAAAGCGGCCATTAATTTGGCTGAAAAGATCTATATTAAAATTCCCGGTTGTGCAGTAATCCTGTTATGTGACAGTTTTGATGTGAGTATGATTGAAAAAGTCATGCTGGCTGGCATAAGAAAAGTACTGCAGTTCCCGATTGATACCGAGACATTGGCAGAAAATATTGAATTAGCCCACTACATGGAAAAATCCCGGATGGAAAATTCTGATATTGCCGCATCAAATAACATGCAATCCCGGATCATCACGGTATTTGGTGCGAAAGGCGGGATTGGCAGAACGACGCTCACGGTAAATTTAGCCGTCTCACTGGCAAAAATGGGCAAGAAAGTAGCAATTATTGATGCCGATCTTCAATTTGGGGATGTCAATGTTTATTTTGATATTGACCCGAAGGATACTATTTCTGAATTATCCCAGGGTAATGATGCCGGGGACATTGATGCCATTAAGCGGATGATGGCTTTGCATTTTTCGGGGGTCAGCATTATCTGCGCACCAAAGAGTCCAGAGTATGCCGAATATGTGACGCCAAAAAATATCGAAACCATGATCAGCACGATGCGACCCTTTTATGATTATATTCTGATTGATACAGCCCCGGTGTTTAGTGACATTACCATGACTGCTTTTGAGAATTCAAACCTGATCCTATTGATTTCGGTTCAGGATATCTCAACTTTGCGCAATACCAAAATCACCCTCAATATTCTTGAGTCGCTGCAGCAGAAAGAAAAAACAGAATTAGTGATCAACCGTCTAACAAAGGGACTGATCAGTTTAAA